>NZ_JBEXNM010000073.1:0-43694 GCF_040611095.1 Streptomyces sp. NPDC003077
CAGCCCTGCAGTGGTACCCCGCGCCGGCGGCGGGCGCGCCGCCGCCCGCCCCCCCCCCCGGCCGCGCGTCAGCCCTCCTGGGAGTTGCGGCGCTCCATCTCGTGGATCTGCTCGACGAGTTCGGCGGCCCTGGCCTTGATGGTGTGCAGCCCCTCCCGCCCCCAGGGCCGCGGTTCGAGGTCCACCACGCAGACGGTGCCCAGCACCATGCCCGTCCGGTCGATCAGCGGCGCGCCGAGGTAGGAGCGGATGCCGATCTCGTCGACGACCGGGTTGCCGGCGAACCGCGGGTAGTCGCAGACGTCGTCCAGGACGAGCGCCTTGCGCCGGTGGACGACGTGCGGGCAGTAGCCGTGGTCGCGGGCCATCACGCGGCTCGGGTGGCCGCTCGGCGGCGCCGGGCCGAGCTCCACGGCCTTGTCGTCGTCCGGCGTGTAGAGCCCGGCGAAGTACTGCTGGTGCTCGTCGATGAAGTTGACCATGGCGTACGGCGCCCTCGTGGTCCGGGCCATCTTCCGCGCGAACGCGTCGAAGGCGGGCAGCGGGGCCTCACCGATCCCGAGGGCGCGCAGCCGGGCGACGCGCGCCGGGGCCTCGTGGTCCTCGGGGGTGAGCAGCAGGTAGCGGGTCGGATCGTAGGAGAGGTAGGGCACGCGCGGGGCGGGAAAGTTCACGGCAGCTCCTGAGTGGCGGTGCGGACGGGGCTGAGCAGGTGCTGGACGAGCGAGACCAGGACGTTGGTCGTGGACCCGCGGTGGCGGGCGTCGCAGAGCACGACGGGGATGCCGGGGTGGAGGTCTATGGCGGCGCGCACCTCGTCCGCCGCGTAGTGGTACGAGCCGTCGAACTGGTTGACGGCGACGACGAACTCGATGCCGCGGTGCTCGAAGAAGTCCACCGCGGCGAAGCACTGGTCCAGGCGGCGGGTGTCGGCCAGGACGACGGCGCCGAGCGCTCCGTCGGACAGCTCGTCCCACAGGAACCAGAAGCGCTGCTGCCCGGGCGTCCCGAAGAGGTAGAGGACGTAGTCCCGGCTGAGCGTGATCCGGCCGAAGTCCATGGCGACGGTGGTGGTGGTCTTGTCCTCGACGCCCGCCAGGTCGTCCGTGCCCACCCCGATCTCGGTGAGCAGTTCCTCGGTGCTGAGCGGCTCGATCTCGCTCACCGCGCCGACGAACGTGGTCTTGCCGACCCCGAACCCGCCCGCGACCAGGATCTTGAGCGCGAACGGGAACGGGTCCTCGGCCCCATGGGTGGCGGGGCCGAAGGGTGAGGGGTCACAGCCGTTCACGCAGTCCATGCAGCACCGCCTCCAGCAGGGCTCGGTCGGTACGGGGCGCGGGGCCGCCGGTCGGGGCCGGCACGGGCGCCCGCGCGGTGAGCGCCCCGCAGGCGACGAGGTCGGCGAGCAGCACCTTGGTGACCACGGCCGGCAACCGTATGTGCGCCGCGATCTCCGCGACCGACACCGGCCCGCCGCACAGGCCCAGCACTTGCGTGTAGTCCGGGCCCTGGCAGCCCGCGGGCCGTTGGCCGGTGGCCATCACCATGGTGAGCAGGTCGAAGTGGGCCGCCGGGCGGGTCCGGCCGTTGCTGACGGTGTACGGGCGGATGAGCCGGCCCGCCTCGTCGTCGACCCAGGCCGGATCCTGACCGCGCCGCCGACGACGACGCACCGCCACGGTCAGCGCCCGCCCGCCGGTGCCTGGTGCCGGGCGGGCGTCGCCAGGTAGGGCCGCACGCTTTTGACGAGCATCCCCATCTCGTAACCGAGCACGGCCACGTCCGCCTCGCGCCCGGCCAGGACGGCCAGGCAGGCGCCGGAGCCGGCGGAGGTCACGAACAGGAACGTGGTCTCCAGCTCGACGACCACCTGGAGGACGTTGTCGCCCTCCCCGAACCGGGATCCCGCGCTGCGCGCCAGGGAGTACAGGCCGGACGCGAGGGCGGCCATGTGGTCGGCGCTGTCCGGGTCGAACCCGTGGGCCGCCTTGACCAGGCCGTCGGAGGACAGCAGCAGTGCGCTGGCGGCGTGCGGCACCCGCTGCACGAGTCCGGTCAGCAGCCAGGACAGGTCGGTGTGGGACCCGCCCTTCCGCTGCGCGTGCGCCTGTGCGTGCACATCACTCACCATGGTTGTGGTCGTCTCCTCGGGGGCGGGCCTCGCGGATGTCGTAGCCGCTGCCGTGATCGGTGTCGGGTCCGGGGTGGTACGGGGAGTCGTGGCCGGTCTTCTCGCCGGTGTCGGAGGGGTCGGATGCCGGGATGCTGACGAAGCTGTCGTCGGCGAGGCTGAGGCCGCGCCGGAAGGTGGCCATGAGGTTGGGGTCGTGGCCGCGCTCGGGGTCCTCGGGGCGGCGGGTGGCCGGCAGGATCGGTCCTTCCCGAAGCTGCGGCACCATGTGCTCCATGCGGCGGCGACGCGGCAGGCTCGGGCGGTCCTCTTCGTCGTCGGCCGGCGACAGCGGGGCGGGCGGGAGCTGGACGGGGCCCGGGTCGGCGGGGGCCGCGGGCTCGCGGGGCAGGGCGGCGGAGGTCCCCCAGGACGTCCGGGGAGCGGGGTCCGTGCCTTCCGGCGGGACGAACTCCGCGGTGGTGCCGGCGGGCTCCGCCGCGGGAGGCTCGGCGGCGTGGCGCCGGGACGCCCGGCGGTGGCCGGTGTCCGCGCCACCCGAGGGAGCGCTGCCCGCTCCGTCGTCGGTGCCGTATCCGCCCGGTCCGTACGCGTCGGCGGGCCGCGCGATCGTCGGAGGGTTGTCCCCGGCCCGGCCGACCAGCGGGGAGGACGGCACGGACGGTGCCGGGAGGTCCGGCTCGGGGGCGGCGGGCTCGCGGGCGGCGCGGCCGAACCGGCGGCGCGCCCGGCCCTGCGTGGCGGGCGGCGCCTCGGCGGCGGGGTGGCCGTTGGCGCCGCTGTGGGCGGGCGCGGGCCCGGGCTGCGCGGCGGGGTGGGCGTTGGGGCGCTCGAAGTAGCCGGGGCGGCGCTCGTCCGGCGGGAGGGAGAGCGCGGCGAAGACGTCGGCGGCGTCCGCCGTCGGGTCCTCGTCCGGTTCGAGCAGCGCCTCCTCGTCCTCGGTGCCCTGCTCGGTCATCGGCCCGAGCAGCCCTTCGGGGAGGACGAGGACGGCCTGCACCCCGCCGTAGATGTTGCTGCGCAGCCGGACGGCGATGCCGTGCCGCCGGGCGAGCGCGGAGACGACGTACAGGCCGATCCGGCCGTCGCTCAGCAGCTCGTCCACGTCGACGTGGTCCGGGTCGTCCAGCAGGGCGTTCATCCGGGCCTGCTCGTCCGCGGTCATGCCGAGCCCCCGGTCCTCGACCTCGACGGCCAGCCCGGCCGTCACGACCTGGGTGCTGAGCTGGACGTGGGTCTGCGGGGAGGAGTAGACCGTGGCGTTCTCGACGAGCTCGGCGAGGAGGTGCACCACGTCGGCGACCGCGTGGCCGCGCAGGGTGCCCTCGATGGGCGGGACGAGCTTGATCCTGGGGTACTGCTCGACCTCGGCGACGGAGGAGCGCAGGACCTCGGTCATGCTGATGGGGCGGCTCCACTGGCGGCGGGAGATCGCGCCGCCCAGGACGGCGAGGTTCTCGGCGTGCCGGCGCACGCGGGTGGCCAGGTGGTCGACGTGGAAGAGGCCCTTGAGCAGGTCGGGGTCCTCGACCCGGTTCTCCAGCTCGTCCAGCAGCCGGATCTCGCGGTGCACCAGGGACTGGAGCCGCCGGGCGAGGTTGACGAAGACCTCGACCTTCTGCTCGTTGCCGTCGGCGTTGCTGCGCGCGATGGCCACCGCCTCGATCACGGCTGCCTCGGCGGCCCGGCCGGCGGCGGTCACCTCGTGGGCGAGCAGGTCCAGGGCGTCGCCGGAGGAGAGGTTCAGCGGCTCGGGGTCGCGCTGCTGAAGCCATTCTCCTTGCCGTACGCGGTGCAGCAGGTCGTACAGGTCGGACTGGCTGCGGGCGCAGACCTGCCGCAGCCGGGCGTAGCGGGTCACGGCGGCGCGCGCCTCGGAGTTGGCGAGCACCGCGGCGACCAGCACCACGCCGCAGACCAGCACGAAGGCGACGAGCAGCACCGCGCCGTCGCGGCCCGTCAGCCGGACGCCACCGACCCGGGCGACGTAGGCGGTGGCGGCCGAGCAGGTCGCGGCGACCAGCAGGCACGGTACGGCGGCGAGCCGCACCAGGCGGGACCGTATGGCCGAATCGGCGGCCGACTCCGGGAACGCGGCCCGGCCGTGCCGGCCGCCGTCCCGTTCGCGTCGCCGTCCGGCGGGGGATGTGGGGGCCGTCCCCCGGGAGTCCTGGGGTTCTTGGAAGCCCTGGGTCTCCGGGGACATCTCCGTCCCCTGGGGGAATACAGCAGGCATCGTGGCTCTCCGGATCGGCCGTCGGCAGTTCGCGGAGCACGCACGCTAGTTGTTGCGGGGGCCCGTTACGGACCCCCTTCGGGGTTTCGCTACCCCACGCCACCTCCTTTGGGGGGCACCCCTCGCACGGCGTTGCGCTTCTTTACGCACTGGCGTTCAGTTGGCGGGGCTCGCGGTCCGCGGGGCCGCGCTCGGGGCAGTCCCGCGCGCCGGGGGCCAGCTCGGCCAGCCGTGCACCGGGGGCACGGCGACGGTGCGCCACCACGGCTCCACCACCTGCTCGTCGGCCGGTTCGAACGGCTTGCCCGGCACCGGCACGGCCACCTTCGCGCCCGCGGCGTACGCCGCCGCGACCGTGCGCTCCGCGGGCTCGGCCCAGGGGTGCGGGGCGAGGTTGAACGTCCCCCAGTGGATGGGCAGCAACGTGCCGCCGCCCAGGTCCTGGTGGGCCCGCAGCCCTTCCTCGGGGGTCATGTGGATGTCCGACCAGAACTCGCTGTAGGCACCTATCTGGATCATCGTCGCGTCGAACGGGCCGTGCGCGGCGCCGATCTCGGCGAAGCCGGGGAAGTAGCCGGTGTCGCCGCTGTGGTAGACCCGGTGCTCGGGGCCGGCGACGACCCAGGAGGCCCACAGCGTGTGCTGCGGCCCGCGCAGGCCGCGCCCGCAGAAGTGCTGCGCCGGCGTGGCCGTCAGCGTCAGGCTCGCCACGTCGGCGGACTCGTGCCAGTCCAGCTCGATGATCCGCGCGGCCGGCACGCCCCAGAACTCCAGGTCGGCCCCGATGCCCAGCGGCACCACGAACACGGCGTCGGTACGGGCCAGTCGCCGCACGGTCGGCATGTCCAGGTGGTCGTAGTGGTCGTGGGAGACGACCACGGCGTCCAGCGGCGGCAGCGCGTCCAGGCCGACGGGGACGGGGTGCAGGCGCCGCGGCCCGGCCCAGGTGAAGGGGGAGCAGCGCTCGCCCCACACGGGGTCGAAGAGCACCCGCCGCCCGTCGATCTCGGCGAGCACACTGGAGTGCCCCATCCATGTCAGCCGCAGGCCGGAGGCGGGCGGCCGGGCCCAGTCGGACGCGGCCGGCCGGTGCAGGGGGACCGCGCCGACCGGGGCGCGGCGCAGCCGTCCCTCGCGGCTGAGCTGGGTGCGGGCCAGGGACAGGGCGGTGCCCCGCGGCAGCGGGCGGGTCGGCACGGGGTTGCGGAACTGCCCGTCCGCGAACTGCGGCGACCGGCGCATCCGCGCCAGCCGCTCCCCCGCGGGCGCCGCGCCGAAGCTCGCCGGTCTGAGACCGGTACGCGGCCCGGGCAGGGACCGGGGGCGCGGCGCCGGGCCGGACGGGGCGCCGGGCACGGGCGGGTTCGCGGGACGGTTACGGGTCACGGCACCTCCACGGTTGGGACGTTCGGGAGGTGAACGGGCCGGGCGGGCGGGAGGTTCCAGGCGGCCGGACAAGGTCCCCGCACGCCCCTCGGCCCGAGGCGTGCGGTCCGGGCGGAGGGGCGTCGGCACCGCGTCCGTCGCCTGTGTTCGACGCGCGGGGAGCCGGGCCCGGGGGGCGGGTGCTCCCCGGCCCAAGGCGCGGGGCCGGGGTCGCGTCAGGAGACCACCCGTCCCGCACCAGGGTGCGGGACCGGGCCCGTCAGCGTGCCGCTCCACCCGGAAGCGGTTCGATGGTCATCGGCGGTGCCGGCAGCCCCGGCAAGCGCGGGAGCAGGAGTGTGCGCAGGGCGACGCGCGGCTTGACGAAGTGGGAGAGCGGCCGGGTCAGGCACAGGACGTCGCGGAACGTGGCGCCGACCACGGCGTCCACGGCGGCGCGGGCGGCCAGGCGCCGGAGGTACCAGGTGGTCACCCGTTCCGTGACCCCCGCCTTCCCGTCCCGTCCGTCCACGTACGGCCGGTCGGCCCCGACCGCGAGGACCCAGGCCGGTTCGGTGGCCCGGGAGATGGCGCCCTGGGCCCGGGCCGAGAGGCCGGGGCCCGGCCCGCCGGCCGCGTCGAGCGTGTGGCGCAGCGCCCGCGCGCCGAGCGCGGCGACCGACATCCCCTGCCCGTAGATGGGGTTGAAGGTGCAGTGCGCGTCACCGAGCGCGACGTATCCGTCGGGGGCGGCGCCGGGCCGTTCGAAGTGCCGGCGGCGGTTGCGGGTGTCGCGGAAGCCGTGGATGGGCGAGATCGGTTTGGCGCCGGTCACCGCTTCGCTGACGTAGGGGTGGGTGACCGTGCCGGTGAAGCCGGCGAAGCCGTCCTCGTCGGTGGGCGGGTGGTGGCCGCGCACTCCGGCGATGGTCAGCAGCCACTGGCCGTCCTCGACGGGGACGTAGATGGCGGCGCGCGGGCAGTCGGGGTGGCCGGGGATGTTGATGCCCGCGTCCGGGGCGGCGGCGGGGTCGATGGGCCGGTACATCCGGGTCGCGTAGGCGATCCCGGCGTCCACCGCCACTTCGCGGGGCGCCGGCAGGCCGAGCTCGGCGAACCACTGCGGGGCGCGGGAGGCGCGCCCGGAGGCGTCCACGACGAGGGCGGCCTCAAGGACGCGTTCGCCCCGGGCCTGCGCGCTCCCGGACGCCCCGGCACGACCCTCCGCGCTCCCGGACGCCCCGGCTCCGTCCTCGTCGTCCGGCGCGGCGCCCGCCCGCCCGTCGGCGCGCTCCGCGCGGGAGCGCACCCGTACGCCCGTCACGTGCCGCGCGTCGCCGGTGAGGCCGATCGCCTCGGTCGCCTCCAGGACCTGTACGCGGGTCGGCGAGTCGGCCGCCGCGCGCAGCGCGCGGTCGCGCACCACGCCGTCCAGGAGGGGGCGGGTGACGCTCATGCAGGGGTGCCGCCGTTCGTCGAAGCGGCGCTGCCAGCCCGTGGGTGTGCAGGTGAGCAGGTCGCGCGGGATGAAGAGCTGCCGGGCGCCGGCCGCGGCGAGCTCCGCGACCGCGCCGGGCAGCAGTTCCTCCAGCGCCCGCTGCCCGCCGCTGAGAAACACGTGCAGGTGGCGGGCCTGCGGGACGCCCTTGCGGAAGACGTGTTCGTCCGGATAGCGGTCACGCTCGACGACGGTGATCTCGTCGACGTGGCCGAGCAGAGCGGCGACGGCCAGCATGCCGCCGAGTCCGCCGCCGATCACGATCGCGGCCCGTGCCGCGCCCGCAGCTTCCCGCATGGCGTCCCCATTCCCCCGTCGCGAATCGGGGACAGCCGTAGGGTCGCCCCCTCGGTTTCAGGTTTCAGGGCGGCGGACGGCCGTGTCAACGGCTTCCCCCGCCCTGCCCTCATGCCTGCGGGAACGCTTTTCTTTTCCCTTGGTAAAACTTTTTCAGGGTTGTTTCGGAAGCGCTCAGCCTTTTGTGCCGACACCACCGTAGAAAACGATGTTGTTGATCTCCTCGGGCGTGCCCACCGGACCGTCCGGACGCCACAGCGGCACCCGGACGACACCCGGGTCCAGCAGCGTGAAGGGGCCGAACAGCGGCTCGATCTCGGCCTTGGTGCGGAGGTTGAGGGTGGCGGTGGACTTCTTGTAGACGTCCACGACGCTGTCCCGGGCCTCCTCGTCCGTCCGGCCCGCCTCGTACGCCTCGTAGGGCTCCCCGGTCGCGTGGGAGAGGACGAGGCGGCTGCCGACGGGCAGCGCCTCGGCGAGGGTGGCGACGATCCCCGCCGGGTCCTCGTCGTCGCGGACGAAGTGGAGGACGGCGACGAGCAGCAGGGCCACCGGCTGATCGAAGTTGATCAGTTCACGGACCGTGGGGTGTTCGAGAATGGCCTTGGGCTCGCGCACATCGCCCAGAACGAAACCGGTGTGATCGGTATTGGTCAACCGCGCGCCCGCGTGGGTGGCGACGATCGGGTCGTTGTCGACGTAGACGACCCGGGTGCCGGGAGCGGCCTGGCGGGCCACCTCGTGGGTGTTGGGCGAGGTCGGTATGCCGGTGCCGATGTCGATGATCTGCCGGATGCCGCCGCGGACGACGTCGCGGACCGCCCGGTGCAGGAAGGCGCGGTTGGCCCGGGCGCTCACCCGGGCCTCCGGGTGCACCTGGATGACGCGTTCGGCGGCCTCCCGGTCCACCTCGTAGTTGTCCCGGCCGTCGAGGTAGTAGTCGTACATCCGGGCGGGGTGCGGCCTGCTGGTGTCGATCTGCTCGGCGGTGAATCCCCCCGGCCCCGGGGTGCCCGGCGTCCCGAGAGACTCCCGTCCCCCGGTAGCCTCCCGCGAGCCTGCTGCGTTGTCCCGGTCGTTCACGCGGTCCTCCGTTCGGTGTGCCCGCAGGGCGCCGCGGTGAGCAGGAAGTCGGCCTCGCCCGCCTTGGCGCCCTCGATGAAACTCTTGATCTCGCGCTGGGTGTAGATCAGCGCCGGGCCGTCGGGGTCGGTGGACTGGCGCAGCGCCACCCGTCCGTCCCCGAGGCGCATCGCCTCCACGCACTCTCCGCCGTTCCCACCGCTCCAAGGCTTGTGCCAGCCTTCGCTGCCCAGCTCCTTGGCGGGCATGCCGTTGTAGATGCGTACGCGATCCATGGTTCAGATCTCCTTGCGAAAGCCACCCAGAAGGTCCTCGGTGGTCTGTGCCGGCGCGGCCTGCGCGCACAACCGGTCCAGGGCCTCCAGGAACTGCGAGACGTCGTCGCGCTGGTCGAAGTACGCGCCCCCGACCAGGCTCTCCGTGTAGGCGATGTCGGGCAGTTCCGGGATCGGGAACCGGAAGATGTGGAACGGCCCGTACATCGCGGGGTGCGGGCCGGCGGCGAAGGGGATGATCTGCAACCGGACGTTGGGCAGCGCGGTCGCCTCGGCCAGCCGGTCGATCTGGTCGCGCATCACCTGCGGGCCCCCGATGGGGCGGCGGAAGACCGTCTCGTCCATGACGACCCACAGCATGGGCGCGTTCTCCCGGGTGAGCAGTGACTGGCGCTCCATCCGGAGCGCGACGGTGCGGTCGATCTCCTCGCGGGAGGCGTGCGGCATGCCGGCGCGCAGGACGGCGCGGGCGTAGTCCTCGGTCTGCAACAGGCCGGGGGCGTAGTGGGGTTGGTACGCCCGGATGAGGTTGGCCTCCCCCTCCAGGCTGACGAAGGCGCTGAACCACTCGGGCAGCACGTCCCGGAAGCGGTGCCACCAGCCGGGCCGGTTGGCCTCCCGCGCCAGGCGGAGGAAGTCCTCTATCTCCTTCTCGTCCGCGACGCCGTAGGTGGCCAGCAGCTTCTCGACGTAAGGGATCTTGAGGCCGACCTCGGCCTTCTCCATGCGCCGGACGGTGGCGTGCGTGACATCCAGCGCGCCGGCCGCCTGTTCGTAGGTCAACCCGGCTTTCTCGCGCAGGTCTTGCAGCCGCTTGCCAAGGACCACCCGCAGGACGGTGGGCGCACCGCCGGACCGTGCCTCGGCCACTGCCGATCCCCTCCTCATCGTGTCAAGTGATCCGCAGTCTGTCATGACGCTCCCCTAACCGAACAGACTGCGATTGCGTTTCTGCAAATTACAGATTGATCCTTGCCATCAGTGACCAACATCGCACATAGTTACGGAGTGGCTTCCTCCAACAACGCTCCTTCGTTAGAGCGCTGTGGCGGCTTCGTCGCCGAGCGCCTTCAGGACGCGTTCCACTTGCCCGCGCGACGCACCTCCGTTCCCGAGGCACGCAGACGCGTCCTGTCGGTGCTGAACGAGTGGGGTGCGGCACAACACGTCCGGGACGACGTGGAGTTGGTGGTCTCCGAGCTGTTCACCAACGCGGTGTGCCACAGCCGGAGCGAGCGGATCGGCTGCGAACTGACCGTCGTCGGCGCCCATGTGCGGGTGGAGATCAGCGACCAGGGACGCGGCACCTCGATGCCGCGCGTCCAGCCCGGCAGTCTGGACAAGGAGGGCGGCCGGGGCCTGTTCCTGGTGGGCGCGCTCAGTGAGAACTGGGGCGTACGGGCCGGGGACGACAGCGCGGGCCGGGTGGTGTGGGCGGACCTGCCCTACAAGGCCGCCTCCCGCGGCGGACACTGAGCCGACGACGGAAACCCGCCGACCCTGAAACGGGCCTCCGGCCGGACAGGCCGACGGGCCCCGTCCTCACCAGGACGAGGCCCGTTCACGACCGGCCGGCCTCAGAGCGGCAGCAGATCCGGACGCTTGGGCTCGACGTGGTCGCCGGAAGACTCGCCGCGCAGCCGCCGCCCGATCCACGGCACCAGGTGCTCGCGCGCCCACTGGATGTTGTCCCGCCGGGCGTCCGCCGCGGTCCGCTCCGCCACCGGGGGCCACGCCTGGTCCGGGTCCGCGGGCACCTCCAGCCCCAGCACCTGGGCGGCACGCAGCGCGACCCGGGTGTGGCCGTCGGCCGACAGGTGCAGCCGGTCGTCACTCCAGGCCCGCCGGTCCTGCACGGAGCGCAGCGACCACAGGTCCAGCACCGGGCAGTCGTGCCGGTCGGCGATCGCCCGCACATGCGCCGTGTACGTCGCGATCTTGCCGCGCAGGTGCTTGAGCACCGGCACGCCGCGGGTGTCGAAGCCCGTGCACAGCAGCACCGTCGGCACCGAGGCCCGCAGGTCGGCCACCGCGGCCTCGTACCGCTCCGCGACCGCGTCCGGGTCCGAGCCGGGCCGCAGGATGTCGTTGCCGCCGGCGCAGAACGTCACCAGGTCCGGGGCCAGGTCCTTGGCCCGCGGCACCTGCTCCTCGACGATCTGGTCCAGCAGCCGCCCCCGGACGGCCAGGTTCGCGTAGCGGAAGTCGCCCTCGCGCCGCCGGTCCGACAGGAGGACCGCCAGCCGGTCCGCCCAGCCGATGAACACGCCGTCCGGGCCGGGATCCCCGACCCCTTCGGTGAAGCTGTCCCCGACGGCCGCGTACGACTCGATGGCGCCGCGTGCGCCGCTGCTCGTCTTCTTCGAATCGTCTGCCACGTTGGGACATCCTTCACCTCTTGAAGTGACTTACGCCACCGTAACCAAGGGTTGACGGGAGGTGATTTATCCCACCCGGTCAATTCTTTCCCAAGTCGGAATAACCTTCGGAACGAGTTGTGTACGGTTCGGCCGCAACCCGGCCAGAGCCGGTCGCGCGGTCGTCGCGCGCCCCGCATCCTGCGTAGATCCGCGCCACATCGTCCCGATTCGGTGTGGGGCCAATGACGTATCGTCGGGAGGCGCCTGTCTCGTCGGCGAGCAGCGTCGGCGGCCGAGTGGAGGAGAGCCCGTGACGCAGCAGACGCCACACGTCCCGTCGACCGGAGTCGAGCTGGCGGAGGTGCGCAACTTCCGTGATGTGGGCGGGCTCCCGACGGTGGACGGGCGGCGGGTGCGGCACGGCCGGCTGTTCCGCAGCGGCCACCTCGCGCACGCCACCGAGGCGGACGCGGCCTTCCTCGGCGGCCTCGGGCTGCACACCGTCTTCGACTTCCGCAACGCCGCGGACATCAGGCTGGAGGGCCCCGACGTCACCCTGCCCGGCGTTCGGAACGTGAACCTCCCCCTCACCGACCCGGCCGACGGCGCCGAGTTCTGGGCCATGGTGCGCGACGGCGAGCTGGGCCTGCTGCGCACGCAGCTCGGCGACGGCAGGGCGGCGAGCAGGATGGCCAGGACCTACCGCGAGATCGTCCGCACCCGTACCGCCGACCACAGCCGGCTGCTGCACGCCCTCGCCGAGGACAGCGTCCCCGCGCTGATGCACTGCGCGGCCGGCAAGGACCGCGCGGGCCTGTCGATCGCGATCACCCTCCTCGCGGTGGGTGTGGAGCGCGACGCCATCGAGGCCGACTACCTGGAGTCCAACGCCCCGCACCGCCGCTACAAGGTCCGCCGTTCGGACAGTTCCGCCGCCCCCATGTCCCCGGAGGTCCTGGAACTGCTCGCACCGCTCTTCGACGCCCGCGCGGAGTACCTGGCCGCGGCGTTCGACACCATGGAGCAGATGTGGGGATCGACGCAGAAGTACCTCACCGAGGGCCTCAAGCTGGCGCCGCTCACCCTGGAGCGGCTGCGCGACCGGCTGCTGACGGACTGAGGGGCGCGCCCGCCCCCTACGGGCACGCCCCCGAAGAGCCCCCAGGCACCGACGACACGCGCTGCCTCCGGGATCGCGGCGCCCCGGTCAGCGGTTCGCCACCGCCTGCTTGACCAGCGTCCGCCCGAAGTCCCACAACAGCCCGCCGCCGCTGTGCGCGTCGTCCATGACGGCCGTGAAGGCGTCGACGAACCGGTCCACCTCGCGCTCGCCGATGATCAGCGGCGGGATGAGCTTGATGACCTCCAGGTGGTCGCCGGAGACCTGGGTGAGGATGCGGTGCCGCTGGAGCAGCGGGACGACGACCATCTGGGCGAACAGGCCCTTGCGGGCCGCCTGGAGCATCGTCCACCGGCCGCGCAGGCCCAGCGACCTGGGCTTGCCGAACTCGATGCCGATCATCAGGCCGCGCCCGCGCACGTCGTGCAGCAGCTCGTAGCGGTCGGTGAGCGCGGCGAGCCGGGTGCGCAGCAGGTCGCCGCAGTGCCGGGCGTTGGCGACGATCTGCTCGTCCTCCATGACCGCGAGCACCGCCAGACCGGCCGCCATGGCCTGGGCGTTGGCGCCGAAGCTGGCGGAGTGCACCAGCACCCGGTCCATGGAGGAGTAGACCTTCTTGAAGATCCAGTCCTTGCCGAGGGTGGCGCCCACCGGGACGTAGCCGCCGGACAGCGCCTTGGCCACGCAGACCAGGTCCGGTTCCACGCCGTCCTCGTGCTGGTAGGCGAAGAAGTCGCCGGTGCGGCCGAGGCCGGTCTGCACCTCGTCGGCGATCAGCAGCGCCTTGTGCCCGCGCAGCAGGTCCTGTGCGGCGCGCAGGAATCCGGGCGGGGTGGGGTGGACGCCCTTGCCCTGGATGGGCTCGACGACGAAGGCGGCCACGTCGCCGCGCGCGAGCTCCCGTTCCAGCGCGGCCAGGTCGCCCATCGGGACCGGGGTGTCGGGCAGCAGCGGGGCGAAGCCGTCGCGGAACCCCTTCTCGCCGTTGACCGACAGCGAGCCGGTGGTCAGGCCGTGGAAGGCGTGGTCGCAGAAGAGGACGCGCGGTTTGCCGGTGGCGTACCGGGCGAACTTCAGGGCCGTCTCGACCGCTTCCGTGCCGCTGTTGCCGAAGAAGACCCGGTCGAGGTGGGGCGCGTAGGTCAGCAGCTTCTCGGCGAGGAGGCCGGGCAGCGGCTGGCAGTCGAAGCGGGTCAGGTCGGCGAGGTTCGCGTCCAGCACGTCGTGCAGCGCCTGGCGGACGACCGGATGGTGGCGGCCCAGCCCCATGACGCCGAACCCGGCGAGCATGTCGAGGTAGTCCTGGCCCTTCTCGTCCCAGAAGTACGCGCCCTCGGCCCGCTCGTAGACCTTGTCGAAGCCGATGGTGTGCAGCATCCGCGGCAACTGGTGGTTCACGTACCGGGCGTGCAGGTCGTAGCGCTCCGCGCCGCGCTCGGCGAGCAGCTTGTTCAGGTCGAATCCGGTCACGAGTCGTTCTCCTTACGGGCCAACGTGGCGCTGATCCGGCCGGCGATCTCCGCCGGGGTCAGTCCGATGTCGGCCAGGACCTCGCCGCGCTTGGCGTGCGGCAGGAACTGTTCGGGTATGCCGAAGGTCCGCAGCGGCACGTCGGCCTCGGCGTCGCGCAGCGCCTGGCCCACCGCCGCGCCCACGCCGCCGTTGCGGCTGTTGTCCTCGACGACGGCGACCACGGCGTGGTCGCGGGCCAGCGCGGGGATGGCGGGGTCGACCGGCTTGATCCAGCGCGGGTCGATCACCGTGGCCCCGGTCCCGCGGGCCGCGAGCAGGTCGGCGGCCTCCAGACAGACCTCGGCCATGGTGCCGACCGCGATCAGCAGCACGTCCGGACGCTCACCGCGCCGCAGCACGTCCACGCCGCCGACGCGCTCCAGCGCGGGGATCGGCGCGCCCACCGACTCCTTGGGGAAGCGCAGGACGGTGGGCGCGTCGTCCACGTCCAGCGCCTCGCGCAGCTCGGCCCGGAGCTGGTCGGCGTCGCGCGGCGCGGCGATGCGCAGGCCGGGGACGACGCCCAGCACCGACAGGTCCCACATGCCGTTGTGGCTGGGCCCGTCGGTGCCGGTGACGCCGGCCCGGTCCAGGACGAAGGTGACCCCGCACTTGTGCAGCGCCACGTCCATGAGGACCTGGTCGAAGGCGCGGTTGAGGAAGGTGGCGTAGACCGCGACGACCGGGTGCAGTCCGCCGGTGGCCAGCCCGGCGGCGGAGACGGCGGCGTGCTGCTCGGCAATGCCCACGTCCCAGACCCGGTCGGGGAACCGCGCGGCGAACTTTCCCAGGCCCACGGGTTGCAGCATCGCGGCGGTGATGGCCACCACGTCCTCGCGCTCCGCGCCGATCCGCACCATTTCGTCGCCGAAGACGGACGTCCAGGAGGGCGGGCCCGGAGGGGCGACGGGCTCGCAGGTCAGCGGGTCCATGGCGCCGACGGTATGAAACCGGTCGGCCTCGTCCTCCAGGGCGGGCCGGTAGCCGCGCCCCTTCTCGGTCAGGCAGTGGACGAGGACGGGGCCGTGGAAGCGGGCGGCGCGGCGCAGCGCGGACTCCACCGCCGCGACGTCGTGGCCGTCGATCGGGCCCACGTACTTCAGGCCGAGGTCCTCGAACATGCCCTGCGGCGCGAAGGCGTCCTTGAACCCCTTCTTGGCGCCGTGCAGCGACTCGTACAGCGGCTGCCCGACGACCGGGGTGCGCTGGAGCAGGTCCTTGCCCCAGGCCAGGAAGCGTTCGTAGCCGTCGGTGGTGCGCAGGGTGGCGAGGTGGTTGGCCAGGCCGCCGATGGTGGGCGCGTAGGACCGCTCGTTGTCGTTGACGACGATGATGAGCGGGCGGTCCCGGGCGGCGGCGATGTTGTTGAGCGCTTCCCAGGCCATGCCGCCGGTGAGGGCGCCGTCGCCGATGACGGCGACGACGTGGTCGGTGCGGCCGAGCACCTGGTTGGCCTTGGCCAGGCCGTCGGCCCAGCCCAGGACGGTGGAGGCGTGGCTGTTCTCGATGACGTCGTGGACGGACTCCTCGCGGGAGGGGTAGCCGGACAGGCCGCCCTTGCCGCGCAGCTTGGAGAAGTCCTGACGCCCCGTCAGGAGCTTGTGCACATACGCCTGGTGGCCGGTGTCCCACAGGATGCGGTCGGCGGGCGAGTCGAAGACGCGGTGCAGGGCCATGGTCAGCTCGACCACGCCCAGGTTGGGACCCAGGTGACCGCCGGTGCGCGCCACCGCGTGCACCAGGAACTGCCGTATCTCCTCGGCCAGCGGGCCGAGCTCGTCCTCGGGGAGCGCCTTGAGATCACGCGGATCCCGGATGTGTTCCAGCAACGACATGCTCGGACCCCTCCACCTCTTCAGCCGACGGTGACGCTCGGGGTGCCGGACGCGGCACCCTCGGCTGCCATCCCGTCAGCGATCTTCATCGCTTCCTCGATGAGCGTCTCGACGATCTTCGACTCCGGAACGGTCTTGATCACCTCGCCCTTCACGAAGATCTGCCCCTTGCCATTGCCCGAGGCCACGCCCAGATCCGCCTCACGCGCCTCACCGGGACCATTGACCACACACCCCATCACGGCGACCCGCAGCGGCACCTCCATGCCCTCCAGACCCGCCGTCACCTGATCCGCCAGCTTGTACACATCCACCTGCGCCCGCCCGCACGACGGACACGAAACGATCTCCAACCGCCTCTGCCGCAGGTTCAGCGACTCCAGGATCTGGATGCCGACCTTGACCTCCTCCGCCGGCGGCGCCGACAACGAGACCCGGATCGTGTCCCCGATCCCCTCGCTCAGCAGCGCCCCGAACGCCACCGCCGACTTGATCGTCCCCTGGAACGCCGGACCCGCCTCCGTCACCCCCAAATGCAGCGGATAGTCGCAGCGCTGCGCCAGCAGCCGGTAGGCGTTGACCATCACCACCGGGTCGTTGTGCTTCACCGAGATCTTGATGTCCCGGAAACCGTGCTCCTCGAACAGCGAGCACTCCCACAGCGCCGACTCCACCAGCGCCTCCGGGGTGGCCTTCCCGTACTTCGCCAGCAGCCGCCGATCCAGCGACCCGGCGTTCACCCCGATCCGGATCGGCACCCCCGCCGCCGACGCCGCCTTGGCGATCTCCTTGACCTTGTCGTCGAACTGCTTGATGTTCCCCGGATTCACCCGCACCGCCGCACACCCCGCGTCGATCGCCGCGAACACGTACTTCGGCTGGAAGTGAATGTCCGCGATCACCGGAATCTGCGACTTCCGCGCGATCACCGGCAGCGCGTCCGCGTCATCCTGCGTCGGGCAGGCCACCCGCACGATCTGGCAGCCCGACGCCGTCAGCTCCGCGATCTGCTGCAACGTCGCCCCGATGTCCGACGTCCGCGTCGTCGTCATCGACTGCACCGACACCGGCGCACCCCCACCGACCGTCACCGGCCCGACCTGGATGGCGCGCGAGGCGCGCCGCTCGGCCAGGGGCCGGGCCGGGACGTCGGGGAGACCCAGCGCGACAGGTTCGCCACTGGTCATGGCGTCACCCGCGGTTTCCGGCGACGGTCTCGC
Source organism: Streptomyces sp. NPDC003077 (assembly GCF_040611095.1). Taxonomy (NCBI): domain Bacteria; kingdom Bacillati; phylum Actinomycetota; class Actinomycetes; order Kitasatosporales; family Streptomycetaceae; genus Streptomyces; species Streptomyces sp. NPDC003077. The sequence goes on from NZ_JBEXNM010000073.1 coordinate 16,936, forward strand.
GGGCGGCGCGCAGCGACTCCTTGAGGGAGCCCATCGTGGCGAGGACGGCGGTGGGCTCGTAGCCGCAGTGCGCCATGCAGTTGGCGCAGCGCGGGTCCTTGCCGCGGCCGTACTTCTCCCAGTCGGTCTCCTCGATCAGCTCCCGGTAGGTCGGGACGTAGCCGTCGCTCATCAGGTAGCAGGGGCGCTGCCAGCCGAAGAGCGAGTAGTTGGGGATCGCCCAGGCCGTGCAGGGGAAGTCCGCCTTGCCCTCCAGGAAGTCCAGGAACAGCGGGCTGTGGTTGAGCCGCCAGCGTCGGCGGTTGCCGCCGGCGAACGCCTTGCGGAACAGCTCCCTGGTCTGCTCGACGCCCAGGAAGTGCTCCTGGTCGGGGGCCTTCTCGTAGGCGTAGGCGGGCGAGAGCATCATCTCGTCGACCTTGAGGTCGTCGTTGAGGAAATTCAGGACCTCGATGATGGTCTGCGGGGTGTCGGTGTTGAAGAAGGTGGAGTTGGTGGTGACCCGGAAGCCGCGCCGCTTGGCCTCCTTGATGGCCTCCACCGCCTCGTCGAAGACGCCTTCCTTGGCGACCGACTCGTCGTGGCGCTCGCGCATCCCGTCGATGTGCACCGCGAAGGCGAAATACGGCGAGGGCTTGAACTTGTCCATCTTCTTGCGGAGCAGCATGGCGTTGGTGCACAGGAAGACGTACTTCCGCTTCGCCACGAGCTGCCGCACGATCTCGTCGATCTGTGGGTGCATCAGGGGTTCGCCGCCTGCGATGGAGACCATCGGCGCGCCGGATTCCAGCACCGCGCCGACCGCCTGCGCCACCGGCATCCGCTGCTTGAGCACGCCGGCCGGATGCTGGATCTTGCCGCATCCTTCGCATTTGAGATTGCAGGCGAAAAGCGGCTCCAGTTCGACGATGAGCGGGAACTTCTCGCGCTTGCGGAGCATTTTCTGTTCAAAGAGATACGTACCGACCCGGATGGTCTGACGGAGCGGCATGGCCATCTGGCTCACCTCCTGGGGAGCGACAAAGAACGGTGCCATTCGAAAAAGACAGGTAGGACGGAGCGCAACACCCGAAAAGCCGATATTCCACCGCGCACCGTCCCGAGACGGAGGAGCTCGTGCCGGGGAGCGTCCACGATCACCCGTACGGCCGCGACCGGGCGGTCGCCGTCCCGCGTGGCCGCGCGCAGCGTCGCGGCGGACTCCATGTCCACCGCCACCGCGCCGGTCCGGCGCAGCGCGGCCCGCTCGGCGCCGCGCACGACGTGGTCGCTGCCGCGCAGCAGCCCGGTGTGCACGGTCAGGCCGCGCCGGCGCAGCGCGTCCAGCAGCGGCGCGTTGTCCCGGCAGGCCACCTCCGGCGCGTCCGGCCGGTGGTCGCGGGTGGCCTCGGCGACCACGACGTCCCCGGGGCGCATCCCGGGGACGAGGCCCGCGCAGAAGCCGGTGGCGAGGACCGCGGCGTGCTCGGCCGGGGCGCCGGCCGCCAGCGCCGCGGTGACGGCGCGGTCGGCGGCGTACGGGCCCATGCCGGTGCGCAGCAGCAGCGCGCCGAAGCGGCCGGGTCCGCGCAGCGCGAACCGCTCGACGCCCAGCGCGCAGGCGACCAGCAGCGGCGGCCCGCCGTCCGGCGCGGGCGCGCGGACGGCCGGGACGTCGTCGTGCGGGCGGGCCATCAGGCCCTCGCGGGGGCGTCCGGTGGGCCTCCGTTGACGAAGCGGCCCAGGGCCGTCAGCGGGAAGACCTGGCGGTACAGGTGGTAGTTGATGGAGAAGTCCCACGGGAAGCCGGTCCCGGTGAAGTACGGCTCGTCCCACGACCCGTCCGGGAGCTGGTTCTCCACCAGCCAGCGCACCCCGCGCCGGACCGCCTCGCCGTTCCGCTCACCCGCGGCGAGCAGCCCCATCAGGGCCCACGCGGTCTGCGAGGGGGTGGAGGCGCCGCGGGCGTGCCACCGGCGGTCCTTGTAGGAGCGCTGGTCCTCGCCCCAGCCGCCGTCCTCGTTCTGGACGCGCTCCAGCCAGCCGACCGCCCGGCGCACGGCGGCGTGCGAGCCGGGGATGCCGGCCGCGGCCAGCGCGGGCAGCACGGAACCGGTGCCGTAGACGTAATTCGTGCCCCAGCGCCCGAACCACGAACCGTCCGCCTCCTGCTCGGCCAGCAGCCACGCGATGCCGCGGCGGGTCCGCGGGTGGTGCGCGAGGCCGAGGTCGGCGAGCATCTCCACGACGTGCGCGGTGACGTCGGCCGACGGCGGGTCGATGACCTCGCCGAAGTCGCAGAAGGGCAGCCGGTTGGGGAACGGGCTGGTGTTGTCGGCGTCGAAGGCGCCCCAGGCGCCGTTCTTGGACTGCATTCCGGCGGTCCAGCGGGCCGCGCGCCGCACGACGGCGTCGACGCGGTCCGGGTCGGGGTGTTCGACGCGGCGCAGCGCGAGAACGACCTCGGCGGTGTCGTCGATGTCCGGGTAGTTGTCGTTCTCGAACTCGAACGCCCACCCGCCGGGGGCGAGCCCGGGCCTGCGGACGGCCCAGTCGCCGGGCTTGGTGACCTCCTCGGCCAGCATCCAGTCGGCCGCCTTGACCAGCTTCGGGTGGTCGGTGGGCAGCCCGGCGTCGGCGAGGGCGATGGTGGCCAGGCAGGTGTCCCAGACCGGGGACTGGCACGCCTCGACCATGCGGACGGGGGCGCCCCCCGGGCTCTCCTCGCGCCATACGGCGAAGCGGTCCAGCGACTCCAGACCGGCGCGCAGCACGGGGTGCTTGAGGTCGTACCCGAGCAGGTGCAGGGCGATGATCGAGTAGACGGCCGGGGGCTGGATGCCGCCGAAGCAGCCGTCGTTCTCCTGGCGCTGGACGATCCAGCGCTCGGCGGCGCGGATCGCCGCGCGGCGCAGGCCGGGCACCGCGACCTTGCGGTAGTGGTGCAGCACCTTGTCCAGGCGCTGGAAGACGCCGTCCCAGGTGGTGGCGGGGGCGAGGGGGCGCGGCGGGTTCGGGTGCGCCGGGTCGGCGTGCAGCTCGTCCACGGCGAACGGCGCGGGGCGGACCGGGCGCTTGGCGCCGACGATGGTCAGCGGCACTATGGTCTGCCGCGCCCAGCTCGCGAAGGAGTAGACGCCGAGCGGGAACCACTTCGGGAAGAAGATCAGCTCCGGCGGCATCTCGGGCAGGTCCTCCCACTTCCACCAGCCGAACAGGGCCAGCCAGATGCGGGTGAAGACCCGGGCGGCGGCGATGCCGCCCTGCTCGCGGACCCACGCGGAGGCCGCGGCCATGTGGGGGGCGTCCGGCGCGTCACCGGCGAGCCGGAGGGCGATGTACGCCTCGACGGTGGCGGAGAGCTCGCCGGGGCCGCCGTAGAAGGTCGCCCAGGTGCCGTCCGCGCGCTGCTCGCCGCGGATGTGGCGGGCGGCGGCCTCGGTGGTGCGCGGGTCCTGGATGCCCAGGAACTGGCGCAGCAGGAGGTCCTCGGCGTCCATGGTGACGTTGGTCTCCAGGTCGCCCTTCCACCATCCGGCGTCGTCCTGGAGGGAGAGCAGGAAATCGGTGGCGCGCTCGGTGGCGCGGCGCGCGGCGGCGTCCGTGTCCTGCGGCACGGACGGGCTCGATGCGGTTGTCTCAGCGGTGGCATCGCTGGCCGAAGGGGCACGGGGCGGCAGCGCCTCGGTGCTTCCGTCGGTCGTCGCTGTCATGGCTTCCCCTTCTGCAGTGAACTGTGAAGCGTGCACGGGGTCTCCGTCGGCCGGTACCCGGGAGGCACCGGCCGGCGACTGCGAGCTAGGTCGACTCGATACGGATCATCTCTCTCTGACGACGACGAAGTCCGCGAGCGCGACGAATTGCGCGCGGACCGGTTCGGGCATGTCCACCTCGTCGAGGGCGGCGACGGCGGTGGCGTGCTGGCGGCGGGCCTCCTGGGAGGTCCACTCCCGGCCGCCCGCCTCCTCGATGAGGGCCGCGCGGAAGGCGAAGTCCTCCTCGGTGAAGTCGGCGAACTCGTCCTGGCTCTTCTTCGCGTCGTCGGCCAGGATGCGGGCGAGCCGTTCGGACGCCGGGCCGGAGGCGGCCAGCGCGGCGACGACCGGCAGCGACTTCTTGCGCTGGCGCAGGTCGCTCCAGGTCTGCTTGCCGGTGGACTGCGGGTCGCCCCAGATGCCGAGCACGTCGTCCACCGCCTGGAAGGCGAGGCCGAGGTGGTGGCCGTACCGCTCCAGGACGTCGGCGGTGCGGTCGTCCGCGCCGCCGAGCACGGCGCCGATGGAGGCCGCGCAGGCCAGCAGGGCGCCGGTCTTGTTGCCCTCCATCTCCAGGCACTCCTGGACGGTGACCCGCTCGCGGTGCTCGTAGGAGATGTCCTGCGCCTGGCCGTCGATCAGCTTGCGGGTGGCGACGGTGAGCCGGCGGGTGGCCCGGCCGGCTTCCGCGGTGCCCAGCTCCAGCAGTATTTCGCCGGCGAGTGCGAAGAGCGCGTCCCCGACGAGGATGGCCTGCGCGGGGCCGTGCACCTTCCAGACGGTGTCGCGGTGCCGGCGCTGCTCGTCCCCGTCCATCAGGTCGTCGTGCAGCAGCGAGAAGTTGTGCACCAGCTCGACGGCGACCGCGCCGGGGACGCCCGCCTCCGGGGGCTGCCCGGCGGCCTGCGCGGACAGGAGCGCCAGCGCCGGGCGGACGGCCTTGCCGCCGTCGCCCGCGGCGGGGCGGCCCTGGGCGTCGATCCAGCCGAAGTGGTAGGCGGCGACGGTGTCCATGGGGGGCGCCAGCCGGTCGACGGCGGCACGCAGCACGGGAGTGGCGAGCGAGCGCCCGCGCTCCAGCAGCGCGGTGACGCTCTCGGTGTCGATAGCTGGGGAAGCCGGGTGCACGGTTTCTCCTCTGTTTCCGATGCTCGTGCTCGTGCGAGTGCGCGTACTCGTGGTCATGCCGTCTCCTTGGGCAAGTGGCCCGCGGGGTGGCCGAGTTCGACGAGTGCCTCGCGCGCGGCTGCCAGGCCGCTGCGCACAGCGCTCTCCATGGTCGCGGGCCACCCGGTGGCGGTCCACGCGCCGGCCAGGTAGAGGCCGGGGTTCTGGGTGCGGGCGGCGGGGCGCAGGGCGCCGACGCCCGGGGTGGGCGCGAACGTGGCGGTGCGTTCGCGGGTGACGAAGAAGTCGCGAACGCCGGCGCCGCGGGCGGCCGGCAGCAGCCGCTCCAGCTCGGGCAGGTAACGCGCGCGCAGCTCGGCCACCGGCAGGTCGATCTCCTCCTGTGCCGCGGACTGCGACACCGCCAGGTACTGGCCGGGGCCGGTCAGGCCGGAGGCGTCGGTGCGGTCGAAGACGAACTGCACGGGCGAGCCGACCGCGGCGAAGAACGGCCGGCGCAGCACCTTGCGGTCGTAGACGACATGGACGTTGAGGATGGGCGCGGTGCCGATGTCCAGCAGCCGTCCGGGGTCGGCGAGGGAACCGTCCGGCAGCAGCGCGTGCGTCTCGCGCTGCGGGACGGCCAGCACCACGGCGTCCGCGTCCAGTTGCTCCCGCCCGTCCGGCCCGCTCTCCACCGCGACCCGCCAACCGCCTTCGTCCGTACGGGAGACGGCGGCGGCGCGGGCGCGCAGCGCGACGCGGACGCCGGCCCGTTCCAGGGCGGCACGGGCGCGGGTGTCGTGCACCTCGCCGAGCGGCACGTGGGCCCAGCCGATGTCGGCGGCGCCCGGGTCGGAGAGCAGCCCGGTCTTGAAGACCTTGGCCGCCAGCCCGAGCGAGGCGTCACCGGCGCGGGCGTTCAGCGTGGCGACGCCGACCAGGTCCCACAGCGCCTCGACGGCGCGGTCGGACTGGCCGTGCCGGCGCAGCCAGCCGGCGAAGTCCGCGCGGTCCAGCGCCGGGTCGTCCGGGTCCAGGCCCTTGAGCGCGAGCGCGGCGCGCCCCACGGCCGCGCGCTCGGCGAGGGACAGGTGCGGGTACAGCGCCAGGCTCTTGGCCAGGTGCAGCGGCACGGGCAGCGCGGTGCGCCGCAGCCGCCCCAGCCGCATCCGGTCGGCGTCCAGGACGGGCACGTCCATGCGGTCCTGGAGCGGCACCAGGTGGCGGGCGCCCAGCCGGTCCAGGAACCAGTCGTAGGCGGTGCAGCAGCGCAGGTAGACGTGCTGTCCGTTGTCGACGGTCAGCTCGCCCACCGGGCTGCGCCTGCGGAAGGAGAAGACCAGGCCGCCCAGCCGGGGCCGGGCCTCGACGAGGGTGACCCGGGCGCCGGCGTCGGCCAGCGCCAGCGCGGCGGTCACTCCGGCCAGACCGCCCCCAATGACCACCGCAGCCGCCCCCGGGGGACGGCCTGCTTCCTGTGCACCGTGCCGGTCGGGCCGCACTCTCTCGGTTGTCATGCGCCCTCCCTGATGACTGCCGTCAGGGACGCACGCCGCCCGTGGAAGGTTGCCCGCCGCTTTGAGTGGGGGTCGTCGGTTCCGTTCCTCCGCATCAGCCGCGCCTCCTGGCGGCGGGGCGTGGCCCGCGGCGGCGGCCGGCCGCCCGCGCGTCCAGTCCGGACAGGCCGCGGACGGCGACGAACGCCTTCTCCCGGCCGGGCAGCGAGACCCGGCCGCGCAGCACGGCCTCGGGGTCGGCGGCGATGCGGCCGAGCAGGCGGTGGTAGATGCCGGCCATCGCCGCGACGCAGGCGCCGCTGCGGCGGTCGAGCATGGGCAGCAGCTTGAAACCCTCGGCGAACAGGGCGCGGGCGCGGCGCACTTCGAAGTGCACCAGGCCGGTGAAGTCCGCGCCGGGCGGCGGCACCGGGCCGTGGAAACCGGCCGAGCAGCCGAACTTGGCCAGGTCGTCGGAGGGCAGGTAGGTGCGGCCGTTGGCCGCGTCCTCGCGAACGTCCCGCAGGATGTTGGTCAGTTGCAGGGCGAGCCCGAGGGTGTCGGCGTACTCGGCGGCGCGCTCGGTGTCCGGCGCGCCGGGCACCGTGCCGAAGATGCCGAGCGAGAGGCGGCCGATGGCCCCGGCCACGCAGCGGCAGTAGGTCTCCAGGTCGTCCCAGGTCTCGTAGGTGCGGCCTCTGACGTCCATCAGGACGCCGTCGATGAGCTCGTCGAGGCCGCCGAGCGGGAGGGGGAAGCGGCGCGCGGTGTCGGCGAGCGCGACCGCCACCGGGTCGGTGTCGTCCTCGGCGATCTCGCCGTCGCGGATGCGGCCGAGCAGGGCGCGGGTGTCCTCCAGGCGCTGCTCCTTGGCGGCCGGGTCCAACGGTCCGTCGCCGATGTCGTCGACCCGCCGCGAGAAGGCGTAGAGCGCCGACATGGCCTGCCGTTTCCCGGTCGGCAACAGCCGGATGCCGTAGGCGAAGTTGCGGGCCTGCTGCCCGGTCACGGCCTCGCAGTATCGGTACGCAGCGAGTACCGGCGCGGACGCGTGTGCGATTGCCTCCACGGTCCGACTCACCCCTCTCTTCGCAGTGTCGCCCTTACCTCGCGCAGCAGGCTGAGCTTGGTCGGTTTGGGCGGGCCAGGGAGTACGTCGTGATCAGCGGCAGCGACCGCCTGAAGTGCGGCGCGTCCACCGGCCACGAAGCCGGCGAGCAGCAGTTTGAGCCTGCCGTGGACGCTACCCACCAGGGGGGTGCCCTCATTCAGCAGCGCGCGGGCGCGTTCCGCCTCGTGCGCGATCAGCGCGCGCACCGATGCGCCCCCGCTGGGTGCGGCCAGGTCGGACTCGCTGACACCGAAGTGTTTCAGGTCTTCGCCGGGAAGGTAGACACGGTCCCGGCCAAGGTCCTCGGCCACGTCCTGGATGTGCTCGACGATCTGGAGCCCGGTGCAGACGGCGTCGGAGTGCCGGATGCGCTCGGGGCTCGCGGTGCCGGTGATGCCCAGGACGAGCCGGCCGACCGGGTTGGCGGACAGTTCGCAGTAGGCGGCCAGGTCCTCGTAGGTGGCGTACCGCCGTACGTGCTGGTCCTGCCGGTTGGCCGCGATCAGTCCGAGGAAGGGCTCGGGGCTCAGGCCGCAGCGGCGCACGGTCGGGCCGAGCCGGCGCATCAGCGGGTGGCGCGGTCCGGGGGCCCGGTCGCTGAAGACCCGGTGGAGGTCGGCTTCCAGCGCGTCCAGCAGGGCGAGGCGGTCGTCCGCCTGGGCGCGGTCCAGCCCCAGGAGCACCGCGTCGCCGCCGCCGGGCGCGAGGTCGCCGTCGCCGATGTCGTCCACCAGCCGGGCGAAGCCGTAGACCGCCATGAGGTCGGTCCGCCAGGCCCGGGGGACGAAGAACGGCGCCACCGGGAAGTTTTCGTGGGCGGCCTTGTCCAGCACGGTGCGCGACTGGGCGACGCGGTCGACGGCGCTCGAACGCATGACCGGTCGGCCGTCACCCGCCGTGTGGCGGAAAGCGGCACGCGCCGGTCCCGTTTCTCGGCTCACCGGAGGCTGCCCGGCACGTTTCGGAGCCGGAGCGATCCAGTAGCCATTGCCGTCACGTCTCCCGTTCTACACCGCCGAGCCAAAACATCCCATTCCGGACACGCCGCAGGTCGCGTCCCGACCGTCCGGGCCTCTCACCTCGACTGAAGGCGAATTTTGCCCGACTTGTGCCACTTGTGCTGTTCAGTACCCGTACAGCTTACGCCGTACATCTCACCCGCGACCGAGGGGGTGCCGAACCGTGAAGCAACGATCCGGTCAACATCCATCACGACATAACTGTTCCAAGTCGGGATCGAGTTGACCATCTTTTAACGATCACCGCTCACACGCGCACACATGAAGCCCCACGCGGCGCTCTCGCGGGAACGCCCGAGGCCCCCGCGCAGCGCTCACGCGGGGGCCTCGGGACGGGGAGGGAAGCGGGCTACTTGCCCGTTTCCTTCTCGTACGCCTTGATCACTTCGTCGGTCGGGCCGTCCATCAGCAGCTCGCCCTTCTCCAGCCACAGGACGCGGTTGCAGGTGTCCCTGATCGACTTGTTGTTGTGGCTGACGAGGAAGACCGTGCCCGCTTCCTTGCGCAGCTCGCGGATGCGCGCTTCGGACCGCTTCTGGAAGGCCCGGTCACCGGTGGCCAGCGCCTCGTCGATCATGAGCACGTCGTGGTCCTTGGCCGCGGCGATGGAGAACCGCAGCCGGGCCGCCATGCCGGAGGAGTACGTGCGCATCGGCAGCGAGATGAAGTCGCCCTTCTCGTTGATGCCCGAGAAGTCGACGATCTCCTGGTAGCGCTCGCGGATCTGCTCCCGCGACATGCCCATCGCCAGGCCGCCCAGGATCACGTTGCGCTCGCCCGTCAGGTCGTTCATCAGGGCGGCGTTGACGCCCAGCAGCGAGGGCTGGCCGTGCGTGTAGACCTTGCCGCGCTCGGCGGGCAGCAGCCCGGCGACCGCCTTGAGCAGGGTCGACTTCCCCGAGCCGTTCGAACCGATGAGGCCGATCGACTCCCCGCGGTAGGCGGTGAAGGTCACTCCGCGCACCGCGTGCACCTCGCGGACGCCCGCCGACGGCTTGCGGCGGATGATGCGGCTCAGCGCGGCGGTGGCGCCGCCCTTGCCCGCGCCGGCGCCGTACACCCGGTAGACGATGTGCAGGTCGTCGGCGACGACGGTGGGCACCCGCGGCTCCGCCGTCGCCTGCCCGGCGCCGTTCTGCTCGGCGTTGTGCTCAGCCACGTCCGTACCGCTCCTCAGCCTTCCAGAAGTACACGAAGCCGGCCGCGCCGATGACGACCGCCCAGCCGACGGCCAGCGCCCAGATGTGCGGCGGCAGCTGACCGGACGTGAAGCTGTCGATCAGCGCGAAGCGCATCAGGTCGATGTAGACGGCGGCCGGGTTGCCGTCCAGGAGGACCATGACGAACCCGGGGATGTCCTTGCCCGCGGTGATCTTGTCGATGCTGAACATCACACCGGACGCGTACATCCAGGTCCGCATGATGAACGGCATGAGCTGCGCCAGGTCGGGCGTCTTGCTGCCCAGCCGGGCCATGATCATCGCCAGGCCGGTGTTGAACACGAACTGGAGCACCAGCGCCGGGATCGCCAGCAGCCAGGACCAGCCGGGCACCTGCCGGAAGGCCAGCAGGATGACGACCAGCACGCCCATGGAGAACATGAGCTGCTTGAGCTGCATCAGGCAGAAGGAGATGGGCAGCGAGGCCCGGGGGAAGTGCAGCGCCCGGACCAGCCCGAGGTTGCCGGAGATCGCCCGCGTCCCCGCCATCACCGAACTCTGGGTGAAGGTGAAGATGAAGACACCGGTCACCAGGAACGGCACGAAGTCGGGGACCCCGTTGCGGGTGCCGATCAGGAGACCGAAGATCAGGTAGTAGACGAGCGCGTTGAGCAGCGGCGTCACCACCTGCCATACCTGGCCCAGCTTCGCCTGGCTGTACTGGGCCGTCAGCTTGGCGCTGGAAAAAGCCGAGATGAAGTGCCGCCGGTCCCACAGTTGCCGGACGTACTCGGGCAGGCTGGGCCGCGCCCCGCTCACCGACAGCCCGTACTTATGGGCAAGCTGGGCCGGGGTCAGCCCGTCGTCGGCTGATGCCGGGGCACTCATGGCGACCGCACTGTCGTGCGTTGTCTCGCTCACAGTTGACACTTTCGTCCTCAAGGTGCGCTGCCGGGGCCACGCCCCGGATCGCGCCTGATGCTCTCAGATACGAGCTTGTCAGATGACGGGAGGGCGGCCCAGTCGGGTCAGTCGCCAAACCGTACGCCACTTCATGGGGCGCCTGGGGCCGCAGGGGGCGGTCCAGCCCTCCTTGAAACCGCCCAGCCAGGCCCGCAGCGCGGGGCCGGAGGGACGGCGGGCCAGGGTGAGCAGGAGCCAGACGCCGAGGTAGACCGGGACCAGAAGGGCCGGAAGGTTTCGCCTGGCCAGCCAGACGCGGTTGCGGGCCACCATGCGGTGGTAGACCGCGTGCCGGCTGGGCGCGGTGGCGGGGTGCAGCAGCACCATGTCCGCGCGGTAGTCGATCAGCCACCCGGCGTCCAGCGCGCGCCAGGCCAGGTCGGTCTCCTCGTGCGCGTAGAAGAAGTCGTCGGGCAGTCCGCCGACCTCCTGGAAGACCTTGGTGCGCACCGCGTTGGCGCCGCCGAGGAAGGTGGTCACGCGCGAGGACCGCATCGGGTCGGAGGCGCGCAGCCGCGGGACGTGCCGCCGCTGGGTCTGCCCGGTGTCCGGATCGGCGATCCGGAAGCTGACGATGCCGAGCCTCTTGTCGCGGGCGAAGGCCTCGCGGCACAGCTCGGCGGTGTCCGTGCGGTCCAGCAGCCCGTCGTCGTCGAGGAACAGCAGGATGTCCATCTCGGAGCCGCCCGGCCCGAACGCCTCGATGCCGACGTTGCGGCCCGCCGGGATGCCGACGTTCTCGGGCAGCTCGACGGTGCGGACGCCCTCGGGGAGCGGCGGCAGCGGCGAGCCGTTGCCGACCACGACGACCTCGATGGGGTCGCCGTCCTGCTTGGCGACCGAGTCGAGCAGCGCCCGCAGCTCCTGCGGCCGGTTGCCCATGGTCAGCACGACCGCGCCGACCTTGACGGGCTTGTTCTTGGCATCGCGCATCGCGGGCCTCCTCACTTGAGCCTGCTGGAGGCGAGGATGGACACGAGGTGGAGCAGCGTCTGCACGATGGCGATGCCCGCCAGGACGGCGATGCCCAGCCGCGTGAAGAACAGGTCGCCCTTGATCTGGTCGGCGATCGCCACGACCAGGATGACCAGCGACGCCTCCACGCCGCCCACCAGCCGGTGGAACTTCAGCGCGGCGGCGGCCTTGCGGGCCAGCGCCAGGCCGGAAGAGCGCGGGGTGGCCGCCTCGTCCTTGACGGCGGGCAGGCCGCTGCGCGCCCGGGCCACGTCCACCAGGTCGGTCTCGGCCTTGATCAGGATGGCGCCGAGCGCGGCCAGGGTGCCCAGGAAGGCCCACATCCAGTTGGGCCCGCGGTCGGCGAAGGCGTCCGCGCCGCGGACGCCGAAGCCGACCAGCAGGGCGGCCTCGGAGAGGTAGTGGCCGATCCGGTCGAGGTAGACGCCGGTGATCGAGGTCTGCTTGCGCCAGCGGGCGATCTCGCCGTCGACGCAGTCCAGCAGCAGGTAGACCTGGATGAGGACGGCACCCAGGATGGCCCCGGTCAGGCCGGGGACCAGCAGCACCGCGCCCGCCGCGATACCCGCGACGACCATCAGGTACGTGAGCTGGTTGGGGGTGATCCTGGTGTTCACCAGGTACCGGTCGCAGCGCAGCGAGATCTCCCGCATGTACAGGCGTCCGGCCCAGTGCTCACCGCTGCGCCGGTCCTTGACCCCTTCGGGGTGGACGACCGGGCGGAGTTCAGCTACTGACGGCTTGTGCATAGTCGGCGTATGCGTCCCTGATCTGGTCGGTGGAGAGGGCCAGGTGCTCCAGGATCGTGTAACGACCGGGGCGGGTGTTCGGGGCGTACTCGACGGCCTGGACGAATTCCTCGTCGCTGAAGCCGATCTCGCCCGGGGTGACGGGCAGCCCGTGGCGGCGCAGCACGTCGATCATCAGCCCGCACATCTCCCGGTCGCCGCGCAGGTGCGTGGCGAAGGCGGCGCCCAGGCCGCACTGCTCGCCGTGGCTCGCGGAGCGCTTGGGGTAGAGGATGTCGAGCGCGTGGTTGATCTCGTGGCAGGCGCCGGAGGCCGGGCGGCTGTCACCGGCGACGGACATGGAGATGCCGGTGAGGACCAGCCCCTCCGCCAGCACCTGGAGGAAGCCGTCGTCGCCGACGCCGCCGGGGTGGCGCAGCACGGCCTCGCCGGCCTGCCGGGCCATGGCCGCGGCCAGCCCGTCGATCGCCTCGCCGGTGACGCGGTGGGAGAGTTCCCAGTCCGCGACGGCGGAGATGTTGGAGATGGCGTCGCCGATGCCGGAGCGCACGAACCGGACGGGCGCCTCACGGATGATGTCCAGGTCGATCACGACGGCGATGGGGTTGGGCACCCCGTAGGAGCCGCGGCCCGCGTCGTTGTCGAGCGTGGCGACCGGCGAGCACAGGCCGTCGTGCGACAGGTTCGTCGCGACGGCGACCAGCGGCAGCCCGACGCGGGCCGCGGCGTACTTCGCACAGTCGATGATCTTGCCGCCGCCGAGGCCCACGACCGCGTCGTAGTGCCCCTTCTTCATGGCGTCGCCGAGCTTGATCGCGTCGTCCAGCGTGCCGCCGTCGACCTCGTACCAGTCGGCGCCGGGCAGCGCCGGGCACAGCCGCTCGCGCAGCCGTGCCCCGGAGCCGCCGCTGATGGCCACGGCCAGCTTCCCCGAGGCGGAGATGCGCTGGTCGGCCAGCAGGCCCGCCAGGTCGTCCAGGGCGCCGGCGCTGATGTCGACGACGACCGGGGACGGAATGAGGCGGGTCAGTACCGGCATGCGATCTCCCGGCCTTTCGCGAGGTCGTCGTGGTTGTCGATCTCGACCCAGCTGACCTCGCCGATGGGGGCCACGTCGATACGGAAGCCGCGGTTGACCAGCTCCTGGTAGCCGTCCTCGTAGTAGAGGTCGGGGTCGCGCTCGAAGGTGGTCTTCAGCGCGTCGGCCAGCTCCTGCGCGGCCTCGCCCTCGATGAGGGTGACGCCGATGTACTCGCCGGTGGCCGTCTCCGGGTCCATCAGCTTGGTGATCTTCTGGACGCCCTTCTCGGGGTCCACGACGACCTTCATCTCCTCGTCGGCGAGCTTCTTGACGGTGTCCAGCGCGAGGATGATCTTCTTGCCGTCACCGCGCGCGGCCAGCAGCGTCTTCTCGACGGAGACCGGGTGCACGGTGTCGCCGTTGGCGAGGATCACGCCGTCCTTGAGGGCGTCCCGGCCGCACCACAGGGAGTAGGCGTTGTTCCACTCCTCGGCCTTGTCGTTGTCGATGAGGGTCAGCTTCAGGCCGTACTTGCGCTCCAGGGCCTCCTTGCGCGCGTACACGGCCTCCTTGCGGTAGCCCACGATGACCGCGACCTCGGTGAGGCCGATCTCGGCGAAGTTGCCGAGGGTGAGGTCGAGGACGGTGACGGCCTCCTCGTCCCCTTCGGGCCCGACCGGCACCAGTGCCTTGGGCAGGGTGTCGGTGTAGGGGCGCAGACGCCGTCCGGCGCCGGCCGCCAGCACGAGGCCGATCATGCGGGTTCTCCTTCATCGTGTACGGCGGGTGCTTGCGAGGACACCCAGAAACGGATGCTCTCGATGAGCACCAGCAACGCCAGGGCCACTGCGAGGGCCGTCAGCGCGATTGTGAAACCTGTCGAGTGCAGCAGGGCGGCGAGGACGGCGACCACCAGGGTCCGTCCTTCGTGCCCGCCGGTCGCGCGGACCAGCCACCGCGGGGGCGCTCCGCTGCCGCCGCGGATGCGGTACACCGTGTCGTAGTGATGGTAGGCGACCGCGGCGACCAGCCCGAACGCCGCGGGCAGCGCGCCGGGCACGCCGGAGCGCGCGGCCAGTACCAGAATCGTGACGTACTCGCCGACGCGGAAGAGCGGCGGCACCAGCCAGTCCAGCGGTCCCTTCAGCGGCCGGGCCACCGCGGCGCCGGCGAACAGGACGTACACCGCGGCGCCCAGCACCGGCCACCACGTCCCGGCGGGCTGCCAGGCGAGCTGGGCCAGCAGGAAGGCCAGCCCGGCGAACGCCATGACGGGCGCGGTGACGGCCCCGCCCGCGGCCGGGCCCTTGGCGACGATCCGGGCGAGCGGCCCGGAGTCGGCGAGGTCGGCCAGCGCCTGAGCGGCCCGGTCGGTGCGCCGGGCCCGGCGGGTCACCGAGCGCAGCACCCGGCCGGCGGTGGTGTAGCAGGCGGCCAGGGCGCAGCCGATCAGCAGCGCGTAGTAGACGATCCGGGGGGTGGTGACGGCCGTGAGGACTGCGATCATCGCCCAGCGCTCCCCGATGGGCAGCACGATCATGCGCCGTACCCACACCGTCCACCCGACGCTGTCGAGCCGGTCGGAGAGGGCGGCGGTGGGGCTGGTGTTGGCGGTGGCGTCGTGGTTCGCCTCGTTGAAGGAGAAGTCCACGACGTGCCGGCAGGTCTGGAGCACCATGGCGCCCAGCGCGAGCGCCCACACGTCGTCACCGCCGCGCGCCGCCCCCAGGGCGAGCCCCGCGTAGTAGGCGTACTCCTTGGCGCGGTCGAAGGTGGCGTCCAGCCAGGCGCCCATCGTGGAGTACTGGAGGGAGTACCGGGCGAGCTGGCCGTCGGTGCAGTCCAGGACGAAGGACAGCAGGAGCAGCACGCCGGCCGCGACGAACCCGCCGCGGGTGGCGGTCGCCGCGCACCCCGCCGCGATCAGCGCGGTGATCAGCGACGCGGTGGTGACCTGGTTGGGGGTCAGGCCGCGGCGCGCGCACCAGCGGGCCAGGTAGCGGGAGTACGGGCTGATGAAGAAGGTCGTGAAGAAGCCGTCCCGGGACTTGACCGCCGACCGCAGCCGTACGGCCTCCTCGTCCACGGCGGCGACGGCGGCCTCGGCGCGCTCCCGCTCGGCGGGCGTCAGCGGCACGGCGGCCACCAGCGACCCCAGCTCGACGCGGTGCGGGGGCTCGTCCCCGGCGTCCAGGGCCGCGGCCAGCGCGTCCGGCAGCGGCTCGTCGTCGGTGGAGGCGGCGGACGGGCCCGCCGGGACGGCGGTCGCGGCGCGGGCGAGCGCGGCGCGCGCCTGAGGCTGCGCGGTGAGCGCGCCGGGGACCGCCGCCGCGGCGAACCGCGGGTCGGTCAGCGCCAGGCGCAGGGCGTGGAGGTGGCCCACGAACCGGGGGTCGACCAGCGCCACCCGCTCCCCCGCGGGCACCGCGGCCAGGAGATCGGCCGCGGCGTGCGGGCCGTCGGCGGTGCGGACGTCGAAGCCCAGCGCGCGCAGGTTCCCCTCAAGCGGCGACCCGGCGACCGGTGGACCGGTGAGGATGGCGGTCGACAGTCGAACTCACTCCTTGGAAGCTGGCCGGCCGCGTCCGTGAGGCCCGTCCGGTCGCCCGCATTCGGAACGGACTACCCGGGTGACGGGCGCGGCACACCTCGGCCCCGTGGGGTCGGGGGCACGTCGGCAGAGGCTATCGGATGGCCGTAGGCGGCCGTTCACCGTGCATTCATCACACGATCGAGTGACCGACGGCTTCTCTGCCGCGATCATCATGGTGGATCGGGCCGTTCGGGAACAACTGCGCGTATGCGGGGTGGCGCCGGGCCGTCCCGCTGTGGAGCTCGTCACGGAAGCGCGGGGTGTGCGGGGGCGGGCGCGGGGGGGGCGCGGCGGCGGGAGGCCGCCTCAAGGAGCGTCCGGTCGGCGCGTCTCTCGCGGGATCCCTTTCCGGCCACCGCCAGGAGCGTGTTTCCGGTCACCCTCGGAAGGGGCCGCCGCGCTCCGCCGGGTGGGCGTCCGCGGCCCGCACGGAGATCGCCCCCGGTCAGCGCACCATTCCGGGATTTTCGGCATCGTCGCAGGTCAGAGGCAATGACAACGGCTTTCAGTGCCGCGTTGCATATACCCCCCACCCGTAGTTGACTGCGGGCACGCCCGGCCCCTGCCGGGTGATCGGTCACACGGTTTCCAGGAGGCGTACGGGTATGGGGGCAGGGCACAGTCATGGGCATTCCCACGCGGGGCCGCGGCCCGACGCGACGGGCACCGCGGCGGCGGCGCACCGCGTCCGGCTGCGCTGGGCGCTGGCGCTCACCGCGTCGGTGATGGTGGCGCAGATCGTCGGCAGCGCCGTCACCGGTTCGCTCGCGCTGCTCGCGGACGCCGGGCACATGGCC
The DNA here is from genome assembly GCF_040611095.1 of Streptomyces sp. NPDC003077. Taxonomy (NCBI): domain Bacteria; kingdom Bacillati; phylum Actinomycetota; class Actinomycetes; order Kitasatosporales; family Streptomycetaceae; genus Streptomyces; species Streptomyces sp. NPDC003077. The sequence goes on from NZ_JBEXNM010000073.1 coordinate 33,664, forward strand.
ACCGACGTGGTCGGGCTGGTCATGGCCCTGGTGGCGATCCACTTCGCCAACCGGCCACCGTCCCAGCGGCGCACCTTCGGCCTGGCGCGGGCCGAGATCATCGCGGCGGTGGCCAACGCGCTGCTGCTGTTCGGCGTCGGCGGGTACGTGCTCGTGGAGGCGGTGCCCCGGCTGTTCTCGCCGGTCGAGGTGGAGAGCGGCCCGACGCTGCTGTTCGGCGTGATCGGCCTGGTGCTGAACCTGGTCTCCCTCGCGCTGCTGATGCGTGGCCAGAAGGAGAGCCTGAACGTGCGCGGCGCCTTTCTGGAGGTGCTGTCGGACGCGCTGGGGTCGGTGGCGGTGATCGTCGCGGCGCTGGTGATCGCGGTGACGGGGTGGGCGGCGGCCGACCCGGTGGCGTCCCTGGTCATCGGCCTGATGATCATTCCGCGGACGTGGAAGCTGTTCCGGGAGTCGCTGGACGTCCTTCTGGAGGCCGCGCCGAAGGACGTGGACATGGCCGACGTCCGGGCGCACATCCTGGCCCTGCCGGGCGTCGCGGACGTGCACGACCTGCACGCCTGGACGATCACCTCCGGGATGCCGGTGCTCTCCGCGCACGTCGTGGCCGACCAGGACGCGCTGGACGCGATCGGCCAGGAGAAGCTGCTGCACGACCTCCAGGGCTGCCTTTCCGGTCACTTCGACGTCGAGCACTGCACCTTCCAGCTCGAACCGCGCGGGCATGCCGCCCACGAGGCCCAGCTCTGCCACTGAGGCACCGGAGGCGAGCCCTCCGTGGCGGGTATGGCGGGCCCGCGGCGACGGTTCTGACGGCAGGGGTGTGTGGGCGGCCGGGAACGGGGCAACAACGGCGTACCGGCGGCCGGACGGGGGCGGTGGCCGCACGGGCGGGCACCGCGCCGCCGCGGAGATCCGCGCCCCACCCCGTGAGGCAGACTTGGCCTGGAAGACCGACGACAAGGATGGGCATGCCGATCACACCTGCCAACGGACGAACCGCCGGGACCACGGCGGTGAGCGCTTCGGGCGACGCCGCCGATCCGATCTTGCTGGAGCTCGTCGACGAGGAAGGCCGGACGATCGGCACCGAGGAGAAGCTCGCCGCCCACCAGCCCCCCGGCCGGCTGCACCGGGCGTTCTCGGTCTTCCTCTTCGACGGCGAGGGCAGGCTGCTGCTCCAGCGCCGGGCGCTGGGCAAGTACCACTCCCCCGGCGTGTGGTCCAACACCTGCTGCGGCCACCCCTACCCCGGCGAGACACCGTTCGCCGCCGCCGCCCGGCGCACCGCCGAGGAGCTGGGGGTCGCCCCGGCCACGCTCTCCGAGGCCGGCACCGTGCGCTACAACCACCCGGACCCGGCGTCCGGCCTGGTCGAGCAGGAGTACAACCACCTCTTCGTCGGGCTCGTCCGGGCCCAGCCGGCGCCCGACCCGGAGGAGGTCGGGGAGATCGCCTACGTGACGGCGGAGGAACTGGCCGCGCGGCACGCCCAGGGCTCGTTCTCGGCCTGGTTCATGACCGTCCTGGACGCGGCACGTCCGGCGATCCGGGAGCTCACGGGGGCGGCGGCGGGGTGGTGAGAGGCGGCACGCCGATCGGCGTGCGGATCACCGGCCTGCCGCGAGACAGGCGGAGGCGCCGCCCGGTGGCCCGCTGAGGACCGTACGGTTACCGGCTCGCCGGGCCGGTCGCCCCTGTGGCAGGCCGGGAAACCCGCGGATCACCGGCCTGGTGGCGGGCCGGTGAGGGGCAGCTCGGCCCAGATCGCCTTGCCGCCGTTCGCCGTGTCCTCCACGTCGCACCGGCCGCCCGTCTCCTCGCTGATCATCTTGACGAGCCACAGGCCGCGCCCCCCGATGTCGTCCTCGCCCGCCCGCAGCGCCTTGGGGCGGTAGGGGTGCTCGTCCTCGACCGCGATCCGCACCGCGTCCGTCGTGATGGTGACCTCGACGGTGACCTTCGGGGAGAGCAGCGCGGCGTGCTGTACGGCGTTGGTGACCAGCTCGGAGACGATCAGCAGGAGCCCCTCCGCGACCTCCTCGGCGACGGGCACCCGCTGCCGGGTCAGGAGATCGCGTACGGCGTGCCGCGCGCGCGGCACCGTGGACTCCAGTGCCGGGGCGGTGAACCTCCAGACACCTTCGCGGCCGAGCGGGGAGGTCAGCTCATCGGGGGGTTCGGCGGGGGGTCCGGAAGGCGTCCTCACCCTTCGTAGTCTTGGGACCTGGCTGGTCCGTACCGGCCTACTGAACAGAAGTAGGCATCATTCGACGGCTTCTGACCACATCCGTAATGCGTGATCAGTCCCAAGACTGGTCCTGATTCATTTCTGGCATATTCAAGCGCCGTCCGGGATCGCCCCCGGAGGAGAAAAGAGCTGTTCGGGGCGCCGGGGAGTCCCGGACCGGCGGCGCGGGCCACCGACGGCACGGGTCGCCGACGGCATCGGCTCCCCGCCGCCGGACCGTCGCGGCGGGTCTCGTGCGCCGCGTACGCGCCCCGGTCAGCGCTCCGTGACCCGGCCGTCCGCGACCTCGATCCGGCGCGTGGTGTGCACCGCGTCCAGCATCCGCCGGTCGTGCGTGACCAGCAGCAGCGTCCCGGTGTACGAGGCGAGCGCGGACTCCAGCTGCTCGATCGCGGGCAGGTCCAGGTGGTTCGTCGGCTCGTCCAGGACCAGCAGGTTGACCCCGCGGCCCTGGAGGAGGGCGAGTGCGGCACGGGTCCGCTCCCCCGGGGAGAGGGTGCGCGCCGGACGCAGGACGTGCGCCGCCTTCAGGCCGAACTTGGCGAGCAGGGTGCGGACGTCGGCGGGCGACATGTCCGGCGCGGCGGCGCGGAAGGCGTCCGCCAGCGGCGCGTCACCGAGGAACAGGCCGCGCGCCTGGTCCACCTCGCCCACCACGACCCCGGGGCCCAGCGACGCCTGCCCGGTGTCCAGCGGCAGCCGGCCCAGCAGCGCGGCCAGCAGCGTCGACTTGCCCGAGCCGTTGGCACCGGTGATCGCGACGCGGTCGGCCCAGTCCACCTGGAGGTCCACCGGCCCGAAGCGGAAGTCCCCGCGCCGCACCGAAGCGCCGCGCAGCGTCGCCACCACCGCGCCCGCACGCGGCGCGGCGGCGATCTCCATCCGCAGCTCCCACTCCTTGCGGGGTTCCTCGACGACATCCAGCCGCTCGATGAGCCGCTGGGTCTGCCGGGCCTTGGCGGCCTGCTTCTCCGTGGACTCCACCCGCGCGTTGCGGCCGATCTTGTCGTGGTCGGTCATCTTGCGGCGGGCGTTCTTGACGCCCTTCTCCATCCAGTTGCGCTGCGTGTGCGCGCGGGCCTCCAGGGCGGCCTTGGTGTCGGCGTACTCCTCGTACTGCTCCCGGGCGTGCCGCCGGGCCCGCTCGCGCTCCTCCAGGTAGGAGGCGTAGCCGCCGCCATAGGTGTTGACCTGCCGCTGGGCCAGGTCCAGTTCCACGACGCGGGTGACCGTGCGCGTCAGGAACTCGCGGTCGTGGCTCACCAGGACGGTGCCCGCGCGCAGGCCCGTCACGAAGGACTCCAGCCGGTCCAGGCCGTCCAGGTCCAGGTCGTTGGTCGGCTCGTCCAGCAGGAAGACGTCGTAGCGGGACAGGAGCAGCGAGGCGAGCGAGGCGCGGGCGGCCTGGCCCCCGGAGAGCGTGGTCATCGGCTGGTCGAGGCTGACGCCCAGGCCGAGCTGGCCGGCCGTCTCCTCGGCGCGCTCCTCCAGGTCGGCGGCGCCCAGGGAGAGCCAGCGCTCCAGCGCGATGGCGTACGCGTCGTCGGCGCCCGGCTCGCCGTCCGCCAGCGCCTGGGTCGTGGCGTCCAGGGCACGCTGGGCGGCGGCGACGCCGGTGCGGCGGGCGAGGAAGGCCCGTACCGACTCACCCGGGCGGCGGTCCGGCTCCTGCGGGAGGTGGCCGACGGTGGCGGTGGGCGGGCTGAGGGCCAGCTTGCCGTCCTCGGGAGCGGTCAGACCGGCCAGCAGCCGCAGCAGGGTGGACTTGCCGGCGCCGTTGGCACCGACGAGGCCGACCACGTCCCCCGGGGCGACGACCAGGTCCAGGCCGGTGAACAGGACGCGCTCGCCGTGGCCGGCGGCGAGGTCTTTGGCGACGAGAGTTGCTGACATCAGATCGCCGATCGTATCCGGACGGGCGGGGGTGGTCGCTCGTTTATTCGGGGAAGGGGGCGGGTGCTCGTTTCTTCGGGGAAGGGGGCGGATGCTCGTTTATTCGGGAAGGAGGCGGGTGCTCGTTCGGGGATGACGGTTGTCCGTGGGGGACGCGGGGGGGGCGGGCGCGGATCGGGCGGGTGTGCGGCGGGGCTCGTTCCCGCGACGCCCGGGCGTCCGGTCCGGGTCACCGCGCCACGTCCCGGGCCGGCGACGCGGCATCCGGTCCGGGCCGCGGGTTCCGCTTCGCGGGCTGCGGCGCGTCGTACGTCAGGCGTTCCGTTCACCGCGTGTTTCCCGGCCGTGGCACGATCCTGGCCATGGAACCGGGCCTCATGACACACGTCACCGACGGGACAGCGACCGTCACCATCTCCCACCCCGCCAAGCGCAACGCCATGACCAACGCCATGTGGCAGGCGCTGCCGCCGCTGCTGGAACGCCTGGCGGCCGACCGCTCCATAAGGGCCCTGGTGCTCACCGGTGCTGGCGCCACCTTCTGCGCCGGCGCGGACATCGGGTCGCTGCGCGAGGCTCCGGAGGAGTCGAAGCGGCTGGCGGTCGCGGCCGAGGAGGCGCTGGCCGCCTTCCCCCGGCCGACGGTGGCGGCGATCCGCGGGTACTGCGTGGGCGGCGGCTGCCAGTTGGCGGCGGCCTGCGACCTGCGCTTCGCGCAGGAGGGCACGCTGTTCGGGGTGACCCCGTCGAAGCTGGGCATCGTCTACCCGGCCTCCTCCACACAGCGGCTGGCCCGGCTCGTGGGCCCGGCCACCGCCAAGTACCTGCTGTTCTCGGGCGAACTGATCGACACCGAACGGGCGCTGCGCACCGGCCTGGTGGACGAGGTGCTGCCGGACGGCGAACTCGACAAGCGGGTGGCCGATTTCACCTCCCTCCTGGCGCAGCGGTCCGCGCTGACCCAGACGGCGGCCAAGGAGTTCGTGAACGGCCCCGGGAGCGCGGGCCGGTCCGTCCACTGGGAGGCCCAGGAGCGGGCGAGCGGCGACACGGTGGAGGGGGTGGCGGCGTTCCTGGAGCGCCGGGAGCCACGGTTCGTATGGCCGGAGGCCCGGGAGGGGGCGGAAGGCCGCTGAGGGGGCAGGGGCCGGGCGGGCGGCTCAGGGGGACGTTCCCTGGCCGTCCGTGGGCGGGCGGGCCGGGGTGACTGACGGAGGGTCACCGCTCGGCGCACCGTGCGTGAGGTGATCTTGTTCACCGCCATTACCGTGCGGAGTCGCATGGCGATCAATTTGCCGGTTACCTTCCGAATTCACGTCACGTGAAGTGATCATCGCGTTGCCGACTCCCGCCCACCGGCCACCGCGCGCTCGCGCCCCCGGTGTCCCTTGACATACGGTCTGATCAGTTTTGAGCGGGTCGCCCAGCGAAGCGGCCCCGAATACCGCGGGCGTGGCCTGACCAGCCACACTCTCCCGCCGCCTCGCGACCTCAAGGGGGATCCATGACGGAGAAGTGCTCGCGCCGTGAGGCGCGCGTCCTGCCGCACTCCGCGTGCCACGCGCCACGGCGAAAAGGTGGCGCGCGGCAACGTGGCGCTGTTGCCGCCCGGCAGGCGGGCGGCCGGTAGCGGTCCGCCGACCGCGTGCAGGCGGTGGCCGCCCCACTCGGCACTCGCGAAGTCCGGCCAGGACACCCGTTTTCAGCCAGGACATCCACGTTCGGCCAGGGCCACCGCTCGCGAAGCCGACGTCTCGGCATCGCCGTGGACGGGTTCACCCGCTGCCCGGCCCGTTCCGTCGATACCCCTGCTCATGGCGGCGATGGCTACCCGGTTCGTTCCGGTTGGCCCTGACGCGGCGACGCCCGGCCGGGGTCGGTGGGCGGCTCCCGGGCGGGGTCAGTGAACAGCTTCCAGCCGGGGCCGGTGGGCCGCGAGTGCCTTCGAACCGGTCCGCGGTGTCGCCGTCATCGATACGGCCGTCGTCGGCAGGGGCCGGATTCCCGGCCCCGTGCGACGGGGAATCGACGGCAGCGGCCCTTCAGGTTCCCCTTCCTCCTCCCCTACCACGGACGAGGACCCGCCACATGCCGCGGGAGGCACACCGGCCGTTCCCGACCGTTCCCGACCGTTCCCGACCGTCCCCCAGCGGCGTTCCCAGCCGTCCCGCACCGCGCCCCGGCCGCGTTCCCAGCCGTCTCCGGCCCTCCCCGGACGGTTCTGCCAACACGCCGCGTGTCCGCGCGACCCGAACGCTTCGCCCCTCCCCCTCCGTCCATCCGTCTTCCGTGAGGACCCACGCATGTTTCGCCGCATCTCTTCGCTTTCCTGGGCCCGGTGCCTGGCCGCAGCCGGGGCGCTCACCGTGCTGACCGCGACCGGCGCGGTCGCGGACCCGGTACGGCAGCCGGGCGGCGTCCAGGCCCTCGGCGCCGCCTTCGCGTCCGCGAACGCCGCCCGGCCTGTCTCCTCTGCCGACGCGCCCAAGGCCACCGCTCCTCGGCTGTCGTACGACGGCCCCACGTCCAGGATCGAGGTGGGCGGGGCGGTCTGGTTCAGCGGCGACCACATGCCGGCCGTGGACAAGGTGATCGTCACCTCGCCCGCTCTCGTGAAGCCGATCACGCTCACCCCGGAGAAAACGGGCTCCACGACGTTCGTCCAGGTCAACGAACCGGATGAGAAGCCCCAGCTCCGGAGCGACATCGCGCCCGGCAGCTACCAGGTGTCCGCGCTGGTGCACGGGCGCACCGTCGCCACCACGCGCCTGACCCTGGTCCCGGAGGGATCGGCGGTGATCGGCCGGTTCGTCGTCGGGCCGAAGGACGCGCTGCCGGGAATCGACACGCCGTCCCGCGTCCGCCCCGGCAGCGACGCCACCGTCCTTCTCACCGACAGGTCGCCCGCGCCGGACGAGGACGAACTGACAGTGACCTCCCCCCTCTTCGACGACCCCGTGGTCATCCGGAAGGACCAGGACGATCCCGGCTGCAAATGTGATGACGGGGCCACGCTCTACGGGGGCCACTCCCGGGTGCGGGACGACATCCCGGCGGGCACGTACCCGATGAAGGTCACCGTCCACCACGGCCAGGAGACCCTCACCCGCCAGGTCGTCGTCGCCGGGCAACCCGTCCCGCGGCCCTTCCCCTGGCCGGCCGTCGGCATCGCCGCCGCCGCGACCGTACTGATCGGCGCGGTCGCCGGATGGCTGCTTCGCCACAGGCGGCGCGAGACCGCCGCCGTCTCTTCCTGAGCGGCGGCGCATGCCCTGACGCGCCGCCCGCGACCGGCGCGTCCCGCCCCGCCCCGCCACCCTCCGCGCGACCGGCACCCACGCCTCGCCTCAGCCGGTGCCGGTGCGGCCGGCTGCCCGTTCCCGGCGGCCCGCCGGGCCTTCCCCCGGGCTCCCCCGGACTCCCCCGGTGCCCCCAGCTTCCTCCGGCCGGATGTGGCCGGAGGCCGTTCACCCATGAGCAAAAGGAAATCCTTGCGCGCCTCGTCCCTACGAATACGCCGTCTCGCGGTCTCCGCGGCCTGCACCGCCCTGTTCCTGACGAGCACCGGCTCCCTCGCCCACGCCGTCGGAACGGTGTCCACGGTCCCCGAGCCGACCGTCACCGCACCGAGCGCCGATCCGTCGGCCGGCACGCCGAAGGAGACGCCCTCCGGCCCCGCGTCGTCGTCTCCCACCCCGGAACCGGGTTCCACCACGCGCACGCCGGAGCCCGTCACCACCCCGGGGGACCCGGCTCCCGAGCCGGACGCCGACGGCTGGACGGACGCGGACGCCATCCGGTTCTGGACGCCCGAGCGCATGGCGTCCGCCGACGACCCCGCGCCCGCCCCCGGCCCCGACGCGCCTCCCGCCACCGCGCCCCGGCAGGCCGCGCCGCGCGGCCTGATGGCAGCCGCCGCCATGCCCAAGGCGGAGCACTTCCTCGGCATGAAGTCCGTCGGCGTGATCTTCTCGTACGCGAAGGACCCGACCACCGGCGAGATGCGGGCGCACCGGTGCACCGCCAGCGTCGTGGACAGCCCCGGCCGCGATCTCGTCCTCACCGCGGGGCACTGCAAGGGCGACAACTCGGTCTTCGTGCCCTGGTACCGCACCGAGAAGTCGCTGGCGCATCAGGAGTACGGGTTCTACCGGATCGCGAACGGCGACTGGTTCGCCGACAAGCGCTACCGCAACAACAGCAAAGCGAAGATCTCGGACCTGGACTTCGCGTTCGCCCGGCTCGCACGGTCCGCCGACGGCAAGAACGTTCAGGACGTCGTGGGCGCCAACCGGCTGTCCCGTACCCCGGGGTACATCAACGACGTCACGATGGTCGGCTACCCGGCCCGCAAGCACGACTCGGCCGACCACTCCGTACGCTGCCCGGTCAAGACGTCGGCGCTGCCGGGCTTTTACCAGATCCAGGCCACGTGCGGCGGCATGTTCGGCGGGGTCTCCGGCGGCCCGTGGTTCTCGAAGATCGACGGGAACGGCGGGACCGGGGAGATCATCGGCAACGTCGGCGGTTACAACGGCGGCGGCAACGACAAGAACGTCGACTGGATCACCTACAGCCCCCTGCACGGCGACTGGTTCTTCCAGCTGTACGACGAGGCCAAGAAGGGCGTGCACGGCCAACGCGGCAGCACCTACCGGCAGCCCCCGCTGCCGTACTCGATGGGCGACGGCGATCTGTGGAAGCACGCGAAGCTGATGGCCTCCGGTGACTTCGACGGCACCGGCCGCAGCGACCTGCTCGTGGTGTGGACCGACGGCGAGGTCACGCTCTACAACAGCGACGGCAAAGGCCGCTTCACCTCCGAGCGCCGCCTGCTGGCGGCCAACGGCACCTGGAAGTACGCCCGGACCATCACGGCCGGCGACTTCACCGGCTCCCACCAGTTCGACCTGATGGTCGGCTGGTCCGACGGCGAGGTCACCCTCTACGGAGACGTCGGCGGCAAGGGCCTTGACCGGGCCGGCACCCGCATGGCCGCCCGCCACTCCATCTGGTCCAAGGCCACCCAGATCACCGCCGGCCGCTTCAACGCCGCCCACTACGTCACCGACCTCATGGTCCGCTGGTCCGACGGCGAGCTGACCCTCTACACCAACGTCGGCGCCGGCACCTTCGGCCAGGAGCACAAGCTCAGGAACCCCGACCCCCTGTGGACCCACGCCACCCTCCTCACCAGCGGCGAGTTCTCCGGCGGCGGTAAATGGGACCTGATGGTGCGCTGGTCCGACGGCGAACTCGACACCTACGCCGGCACCACCACCAAGGCCCTGGGCGCCGAATCCCGCGTCCTGAACGCCAACGGCCTGTGGACCCACGACACCGTGATGACCACCGGCAACTACACGGGCAACGGCCGCACCGACGACCTCGTCGTCCGCTGGTCCGACGGTGAGACCACCCTGTACGCCGACACGCGCTCCCGCCGCGTCGGCACCGAGCGCACGCTCGTGGCCCCGGGGAGCTAGCCAGCCCTGTCGTCAAAGTGGCGTCGTTCGCCCGAAGGGCGGGCCGGGCGTCTCCCTCAGCCTCCGGCCGGGGGACCCCCAGTGCGTGCGATCGCAAGGCGGAGGGTCTCCCCGGTACTGGATACAACGCCGCGAGCGTGCGTGCCTGGGGGCACCTTCCAGCCGGAGGCTGGGGGAGCGGCGACCGGCAGGCACCACTTTGACGACAGGGCCCAGCCAGCCCTGTCGTCAAAGTGGTGTCCGCTGACCGGCGCTCCCCCGCCCTCCGGGCGAACCCCACTTCGTCGGCGGGACCTCAAACCGGCGTCGTCTGCTCGGTGCGGCCCTCCGGTCCGCTCCGCGACCGTCGGTGGGCGGGCCGGCCGGGCGCGTTCGGGCGGCCCGCCCCGGGGGCGGGCCGC
>NZ_JBEXNM010000074.1:0-43593 GCF_040611095.1 Streptomyces sp. NPDC003077
CCACCACCTATATCTACACACCGCCGTAAACACTCTTTCCCACCACGACGCTCTTCCGATCTTGCCGCTTCGGCACCGGCGGACCGGGCACGGCGCACGGGCGCCGTGCCCAGCCGGGGCCCGCCGTATCGGGGGATTGGGCGAGCCCTCACGGGTGCGGACGGGACGCTGCGCCCCAGCGACGTCCGTCCGCGGCTTCCCACGGGTGACGGCCCGCGGGAAGTGGGGGCCGCACCCGGGCGTCCCCTGGCCCGGGTGCGGCCGATGCCGCCCGGCGACGAGGAGGACCGCGCGGGTCCGCGCGGCACGGTGAGGTGTGCCGGCGGAAGCCGGTCAGGGCGGCCCGGCGGGACGGACGATTCCGGTCTCCAGCTCCTCGTCCAGGTCCACGAGCTCGCAGACGTCGAGCGACCGGACGTACTGCCCGGCGATCACCCAGGAGACCAGGGGGCTGCCGAAGGCAGCGGTGACCTTGCCGGCCGGGAGGGGACGGGGTGCGGCGGGGTAGTACCGGGTGCCGTGCACCCCCACGATCTCCGACTCCCGTACCCGGACCGCCACCGCGCCCTCGCGGCGCAGGTGGGGACAGTATCGGACGGCCTGTCCGGCGCAGGGCACGCACACCGGCGGGTGCACGGTCCAAAGCCCGCGCGGCCAGGTCTCCCACGCGCCTCGGTCGTCTTCCAGCAGCCACAGGACGCCCTGCCCGCGCCGCCGGTCGGCGGGTCCGCCGCAGCAGTGGCACAGCAGGCTCGTCATGCACTGCCGTTGCCGCTGGGGGTGGACCCCACCGAGGTCCGGCTTTCCGGCCTGGCCTGGTGCGGACGGCGCGAGGCAGGCCAGCAGGACGTCGTCCTCGTCGCGGTCGAGGGGGCCTTCGTCCTGGTAGGCGAGGCCCCGGCTCGTCGCGATCATCGGGCGGGCGATGGGCCGCTCGCCGCTCCAGGGGACGAACCACGGGATCGGCATGCGTGCGGTCATGGGGTCTTCCGTACGTCGTTGTCGGGAAGCGGAAGGGGCGTCACAGCCGGGCCCAGCGTTCGACGTCGGCCCGCGGGCGCGGGATGCGTCGGCCGCCGCCCAGGACGGGTGTCGGTTCGGACAGCCGGCGCAGGGGTTCGTCCGGCACGTTGATGGGGTGGTGGACGGCCAGCGCCAGCGGCTTGGCCGGTACCGTCCGGCGGACCACCACCGTCCACAGCAGATCGGCCCCCTGGTCGTAGACCGCATACCGGCCGGTCCTCCCGCTGGGAACCAGCGCGGCGAGCGCCGGGACGTGCCGGACCGCGGCCACGTAGGCGTCGATCACGGTGGAGGGTGTGGCCGGGTGCCCGTTCCTTTCCCGGGCGAACCACTCGATCACTTCCGGCGCCATGAGCACCGACGAGGCCGAACTGGCCCGCAGCACATACCGCCACGGCAGGCGCGCTTCGCCGGGGGGTCCGGCCGGGTAGCGGGGATCGGGAAGCCACAAGGGCGCCTCGGCGGGCGGCGCGGACACTCGTCGGGAGCACGTGGCGTCGGGGTGGGTGCTGGTGTAGTGGACGATGCGTCGCCCGCTGCGTCCCAGCACCAGTTGGTGGCACAGTCCGTGCTTGCGGCTGGTGTCGCTGGCGAGGTGGAGCTGCTTCTCCTTGTCGTACAGCCAGCCCCCCTTCTCCGCCAGCCGGGCCGGCAAGGTCCGCAGGAGACGGTTCGCCAGCCACATCTCCACCCCGTGGATGGCGGCGAACACCCGCGTCACGCCCTCCCCCACCCCGACGGACAACGTGCCGGGAGCCAGGTGCGGCGGGGGCGCGGAGCGAGCCCACCGACCGCGTTCGGCCAACCGCCAATCAGGGCGGCACTGGCTGCTCACGCCGCCGTCCCAAGGCGGCTGCGCCAGGGCTCGATGGCGCGTCCGTCCGGCAGGACCTCCCCGGTGTCCTCGAAGACGATGAGGCCGTTGCACAGCCGGCTCCAGCCCTGTTCGGGGTGGTAGGCCGCCAAGGCTGCGGCCTGTCTGTCAGAGGCATCCACCGCAGGGCAGGGCGGGTAGTGCTGGCACATGGGAAACCTTCCGATTCCAAGAACGAGTGGGGACACGGGCCCGCTGGGACGCAGGCGGACCGGCCGCGTGGACGGCGGGCCGAACGACGCGTTCACGTCGGGGGGCTGGAGGCGGGCTGGTACTGGGCGCGCTGCCGCTCGTACATCCGGTGGAAGCCGGCACGGGCGGCCATCAGTTCCTCGAAGGTCCCCGATTCGCTGAGGCGGCCGTGATCGAGGACGTGGATGAAGTCGGCGTGGCGGACCGAGTAGAGCCGGTGGGTGATCAGGATGACGGTCTGGCCGTCCTGCGCCCCGGCGCGGATCTTGGCGAAGGCGGCCTGCTCCGCCTCCGGGTCCAGCGCGGCGGTCGGCTCGTCCACGATCAGGATGTCGCCGTGCCGGAAGCGGGCTCGGGCGATCCCCAGGCGCTGCCACTGGCCACCGGAGAGTTGGTGGCCGCCTTGGTAGCCGCGGGCGAGCAGGGTGTCCAGGCCGCGCGGGAGTTCGTCGAGGAGTTCTTCGGCGTCCGCGTATTGGGCGGCTTCCCGTAGCCGGTCGGGGTTTGGTGGGGCGTCGGGGCGTCCGATGCCGATGTTGACGCGGGCGGTGAAGGGCCAGCGGTGAAAGTCCTGGCCGACGGTGGCGATGCGGGCGAAGAGCTGTTCGCGGTCGAGGGCGGCGGCGTCCAGGTTGTCCCACAGGATGCGTCCCTGGCCGGGCTGATAGAGGCCGGCCAGGAGTTTGACCAGGGTGGTTTTGCCGGAGCCGTTGCGGCCGACGATCGCGATGACCTTGCCCAGGGGGATGGTCAGGGAGAGCTCGTGCAGGGCCGGGGTGTTGTCCGTGCCGGGGTAGGTGAAGCTGACGTTCTCGAAGCGGATCTCGCGAACGTCCTTGGGGACGGGTATCCCCCCGGTGGGGATGCGGCGGCGGGCGGCCTCGGCGCGGATGGTCTGCAGGTCCTGGACGAACAGGCCCTCCTCGTACAGGGCATTGACCTGCAGGGCGAGGTTGGACAGGGAGCCGGCGCCGCTGCGGATGGCGAGGACGGCGGTGCCGGCCGCGGACAGCGCCATCGCCCCGCTCCACAGCAGCAGCCCCAGGGTGGCGAAGGTGCCCAGCGCCGCCGCGCCGGTGCAGGCCGCCCCGATCAGCCCGGTGCGGGCCGCCAGCTTGGCCAGGCGGCTCTGTTCGCCTTCGTAGGTCTGGGACATGGCGCGGAAGTGCCGCAGCAGGAAGCGGCCGACGCCGTGCAGCCGCACCTCGGGGGCGGCGTGCGGGGAGATCAGCAAACTGGCGATCAGCCTTCCCGCCCGGGCGTGCTGCGTCCACGTCTTGAAGGAGACGTAGCGGCGGCGGGCGGTGATGAGGGTGGCCCAGGCGCTGGGCACCGTCATCAGTACCAGCATCGGCAGCAGCGCCACGTGCAGCACCGAGAGCACGCCCCCGGCCGCCACCAGCGCGACCAGGGCGCTGATCACGGAGGTGGACTGTTTGATCATGCGGCGGGCCGCCCCGGCCCCGTACTGCGCCGAGTCCAGCGTGCGGTGGAACTCGTCGTCCTCGATGGCCTCCAGCTCGATGGCGGCGGTGGCCTCCAGATAGGACTCGGTCGCCAGCCGTTCCACCTTCGGCTCCAGCCGCCCGGTCCCGGCGATCGAGGCCGCGCGCAGCAGCGCGGACAGGGCTCCGAGCACGGCCACGACCATGATCGCGGGCACGGCCGCGCGCAGCCGCTCGGTGGTCAGCCCGCCGCCCAACAGGGTGGCGAGCGCCTGGTTGACGGCCAGGAGGCTGCCGGCCGCGCAGCCGCCCCGGCCGACCTCCGCCACCACCACCGTCCCCAGGGCGCGACGGTCGGCGCGGTGGGCCAGGCGCGCGGTCTGGGCCAGCAGGCCTGGCAGGCGGCGCACCATGCCGAACAGGCTCAGGTGGAGGAAGGCGTCGTCGTGGCTGGTCCAGCCGACGTCGTAACGCAGCGGGCCGCCGAACAGCAGCATCTCCGAGGTGGCCTCGGGGACGGCCGCGCCGTTTTGGCGGTCCGCGTCGGAGCGGGGTTTCCTCCGCTGTCGCACCAGCCGTTGAAGGCCGCGGGGTGGGCGGGCTGGGTGGGAGGAGGCAGTGCCAGGAAGGACCATGATGGCTCGTTTCGTTGCCGCCCGACGCGGTCTGACGTGCGGCCGGGCGGAGAGCTATCTCGTGGACAGAACAAGCAGGGGCCGGACGAGCAGCAGGTAGGTCGCGGCGAGGAGCAGCCCGGCGGCGAGCGCGAACGCGGCACGGTGCCGGGACAGGACGGCGCATCCGCGCCGCAGCCGGCCGGGGTGCGGGTGCCGAGCCCTGCGTAACCGGGGCACGTCACGGCCCTCCAAGGGAGGGGCCCGCGCCATCGGGAGGTACGGGTTCCCAGTGGGCGCAGCACTTGCACAACCGGCCGGTGAGCGTGCCGTGGCGGTCGAAGACGGGGTGGTTGTGCCACGGGTTCGGGCACCGGTGGGTGGGCTGGACGACCCGCTCGACGGTGGGGAGTCGTTGCCCGAGGCGGGTGCGGGGGCGGCCCGGGTGGACGATGAGCCCGGCGTTGCGCAGGACGCCCGAGATCCAGGATTCCGACCGGCCGTAGACGGCCGCCAGTTCGCTGACGGTGTCGGTCCAGGCGCGGGCCACGATCTTCTCCAGTGGGATCGGAGGGGCGTTGCGCAACTGGAGACCGTTCTCGCCCACCGCCCGGTACAGCTGTGTGTTGGTGATGCCGAACCGGCGCCGGATGACACCGACGGGCGTGCCGCGCCGGTAGGCGGTGCCGATCTCGTAGGAGTTCTCCAGGAACATGCTGCCTCCCAAGGCACGGCGCGCGGCCCGGTGGTGGTGCGCGTACCGACGGCGAGCACGAGCGGACGCGGGTCGGTGGCGTGGTGCGTGCCGGCCCCGCGCCCGCTGGGGTCTCCGGCCTGCCGGGAACGGGCCGGGCAACGGGCGCGGGGGGCTGCACCGTTCCGGTGTCGTGCACACGGGAAGGCCGGAACGGTGATCCGTGGGGGCGAAGGTCATCAGGCGGCCTCCGCCCGGTACGGCAGGGAGCACCACGTCGTGATGGCGCCGCCGGTGTCCACGTCGGCGCCGTACCCGGCGCCGTGGCACCGGGCGATGGATTCCACCAGGGCCAGGCCCCGCCCGCTTTCGGCCTCCGCGTCCGCGTCCTGGCGGGTCGGCACGGTTCCGGTGGGTCCGGAGGGCTTGTTGCTGATCTCCAGCACGATCCACCCGTGGCAGGTGAGCGTCAGCCGCACGCCGATCAGTGCCTGGTCGTGGCCGTGCTGGACGGCGTTGGTGACCAGTTCGCTGGTGATCACCTCCAGGTCGTCCACCAGAACGGCGGCCGTGCGGTGGGTGAGCAAGACATCGCGCACCCGGTGCCGGGCGCGGTGCGCGGCCTCGGGGAGAGGCGCTATGGCGAAGCCCAGCAGCGGCCGGTCGACCACGGGCGCTGTCACCGTCGTCCTGCGGCCCGAGCCCGAACGAGGGAAAAGAGGTTCGGGGCTGGGCGGGGAGATCCGGGTCGGCGGCCGACGGCGGTGGGTCATGCGCGGTTCCTCTCAAGCGTCAGGCTCGGATGGACGGAACGGACGGGCGGATCGGATGGGGAACGGGGAAACTCAGCGAGCGTCCGGCCCGTGAGCGGAGCGGGAGGGGCCCGGCGTCGTGCGGGAACGGTCGGAGGCGGTCGCGTCATCGCCGTGGCTGCCGTCGTCGCCGAGGCGGTGCAGCAGGTACAGCGCGACGCCGATCAGGCAGGCCAGCAGGGCCGGGGCGATCCAGGAGGGGAACGCGTTCATACGATCACCCGGGTGCTCGGGTCCGTCTCACCGCACAAGGCCGGTCTGGCGGGAGGCGAGGAAGGACCGGAGCCGGCCCATCTCCTGCGGCGCCCGTTGCAACAAGAAGGCGTGCCGCCCGCCGGAGACCCCGGGCAGGGCCGCGAAGCCGGCTTCGTCGCGGGCCAGGCGCATCACGGCCTCCGAGTCGGTGCTGCCGCGCACCCACCGGATCTGCGGTCCGCCCTCCTGGCCCAGGCGCCAGGCGTAGTCCAGCGCCCACCACACCACGAACCGGCTCAGCCGCTCGTGCCGCCGCTCGGGATCGGTGAACACCGACACGTGCAGCGCCGCCTCCGCGAGCTGGCGAGGCCACCACCCCCAGGCGGGCGTCCCCACCCGCACCGCGGCGCAGGCCACCACCTCCGCGCCCCGGCACAGCAGCCACACCACCGGCCGCTCGGACACGCGCTTCCCCACATGGTCCAGAACGCTGGTCCGCTCGACATCCAGCGCGTCGGCGGATCGGTCCCCCAGTGCCGACAGGCGCGCCTCGATCAGATCGGCGACCGCGTCGTAGTCGCCGGTGAGCGAGGGGCGGATCTCGTACCGCATCCCGGTTCTGGTGGCGGAAGCGATGGAGGCTGTCCGGTTCCGCACCGCTCAGCCCTCCACCGCGTAGGCGGGCGCACCGCGGCGCAACACCGCGGTCGTGCCTTCCGTACGGGCGGTCAGCGCGGCCATGACCAGCCGGTCGTGCTCGGGCCGGCAGTGGTGCTCCAGCGCGGATATCGCCACCCACGCGTAGCCGGCCACGCCCGTTTCCCCGCCGGGCACGACGATCGGCGTGTCGTAGGCGTAGCGACCGCAGTCGTACACGAAGGTGTAGCCGACCGGACCCCCTTCCGCTTGGGCGGGAAGGAAGTCCTTGGCGAGCAGGCGGAAGGGCGAGACGACCAGGCCGAGCTGGGTGCGGACGGAGCGGGCCATGGCCTGCCAGTCCTCCTCGCCCGGCTCCGCGACGCCCCCGGGCAGTTCGTAGGACTCGGCGCCCGTGGGCTGGACCATCAGGACGCGGTCCGAGGTGTCCAGGATCACCGCGCTGCCTCTGATGTCCAGCAAGGGTGAGGCGGGCGGAGGGGTGGCCATGAGATCTCCAGCGTGGGTGAGGAACGGTCCGCACCGCTGAGTCGGCGGGTTGCCGGAGGCCGAATGCGGTGGAAGGGCGGGGACAGGATTCCGCCGGATCCGCGATCATCGCCATGCCGCGGGAATGTCACTTCGTGACCCGCTCGTGCCACGTGTGCACATGAACCGATCACCTGGGTATCACCTGCGGCAACGGCGTTGCTTCGCGCACAGGTTCGGGAACAGTGGCCGTGGACGATAGTCAGTGCCCGGCCGCTCCTGCGCCGGGCATCGCGGAGGGAGCACGCGTGGCCGCACAGACGGTGCTGGGCCTGCTGGTCGAACAGCGGGGCCAGACGTACGGGATGTTCGTCGCGGACTACGAACGAGCCGCCCGGGAGGTGGCCGAGCTGCGGGGCGATCGCGCCATCGCCACGGCCACCGTCGCCGAGGCCACGTTCCGCCGGTGGACCTCCGGACGCCTCCAGACGCTTCCGTTACAGCCCGCGCTGCTGATCCTGGAGCACCTGTACGGGCCCGCCCACACCGCGCGCAGCCTCTTCGAACCCGCTACCGCCCTCGTGCCCGCTTCGCCCCCGCTTTGCCCCGATCCTCGCCCCACGATCGACGAAAGAGAACTGATCATGACCGCTCGGGACGCTGCCGAGCACGCGGGAGACGCCGCCTGTCTCCGGGTGCCCGACATAACGCTGGACCAGCTCCGCGACGACCTCATCGCCCTCGCCCGCGGCTACTCCCGCACCCCGCCCTCAGAGGTGCACCGCCGGGCCAAAGAACTGCTGCTCATCGCCCAGACGATGCTGGAACGCACCCAGGTGCCCCGGCAGCGCCAGCAGCTCTACCTCGCCGCGGGAGAAGCGTCGGCGCTGCTGTCCGGCGTCAGCTTCGACCTCGGCGCCATGGCCCCGGCCGTCCAGTTGGCACGGACCGCGGTCCTGTACGGCGAACTGATCGAGCACGGCCCGCTCCAGGCGTACGCGAGCGGCATCCTCGCCTTCCTGGCGTACTGGGACGGG
The DNA here is from genome assembly GCF_040611095.1 of Streptomyces sp. NPDC003077. Taxonomy (NCBI): domain Bacteria; kingdom Bacillati; phylum Actinomycetota; class Actinomycetes; order Kitasatosporales; family Streptomycetaceae; genus Streptomyces; species Streptomyces sp. NPDC003077. Next base: position 8,012 of record NZ_JBEXNM010000074.1, read on the forward strand.
CGGCCGTCCGAAGCCGTACGCCACGTCCACGCCGCCCAGCACTTCACGGGGCTGGGCAGCACGGCGACCACCCGCCTGTCGGTCATCGAGGCCCGCGCCTACGCCCACCTGGGCGACCCGCAGCGCGCCACCGCCGCCATCCGGGCGTCGACGGAGCAGCACAACGCCCGGCGCGATGACCTCCATGACGACATCGGAGGCGAGTTCGGCTTCTCCGCGGACCGCGTGGCCATGAGCACCGCCACCAGCTACCTGCTGCTGGGCGACGCGACCGGCGCGGAGGATTCGGCGGCCCGCGCGCTCACCCTGCTCACCGAGCACGCTGACGGGGACCCCTCGCAGGTCGTCGCCTCCCAGGCCCGCATCGACCTGGCGCGGGCCCGGCTCATGCTCGGCGAGCTGGAGGCGGCGGCCGAGGCCGTGGAGCCGGTCTTCCAGGTCCCCACCCAGTGGCGCGGCGCCGGCGTCCTGGAACGGCTGGCCGGCCTGCGCACCCAGCTCACCGAGGCAGAGTTCCGGGGCTCGGTCCGGGCCCGGGACCTCGGCGAGCAGATCGAGGAGTTCACCTCCCTGGCCGTCGCCCGCGTCCTCAGTGGCTCAGCGCGCTGGGCCATCGAGGGCTGACGCGGCCCGAGCGGCGGTGAGGATACGTTCCTCTTTCTCCGGGGCGATGCCGTGCTCCTCCCACCGGGGGTGCGGCACCGGCGCGCCCCCCGCCCGCAGCCACGCCCAGGTCGCCTCGACCGTTTCCGCCAGCGGCCGGCACACCAGGCCCGCCGCCCGCGCCCGGTCGGAAGCGATGTTCCACACCCCCGCGTGGGTCCGCCACAACGGAAGCTCGGTCCACTGCCCCACCCCGTGTTCCACCAGCAGCTCGTCCGGCACCCAGGCCAGGCGACCGCGACGGCCGGTCACCCTCAAACAGGCATCCAAGAAGCCGCCCATCGTCTCCCGGCCGACCGGCGCCACCACGTTGTAGTCCCCGCCGTTACCGGCCACCGCCTGGTCCAGCGCGAAGGCCGCCACGTCACGCACGTCGACGGGCTGAATGCTCTTGGCCGGGTCGCCGGGCGCCAGCACGGTGCCGCCGCGCTCGGCCCGGCGCAGCCACCACGGCAGGCGCCCGACATACTCCCCGGGCCCCAGGATGACCCCGGGCCGCAGGACGACGGCGCCGTCGGCGCCGAACACCTCCCGGACCGCGCGCTCGGCCCCGGCCTTCTGCCGTCCGTAGTACCAGTCGGGGCCCTCCCAGCCCGGCGGCAGCACCCCGTAGTCGGCATCGGCGTCCGGCGGCCCGTCCAGGACCTCCGAGTCCTCCGTCAGCGGCTCACTCGGCCAGCCCCGATAGGCGTTGACGGTCGATACATAGACATATCGCTTCGTGCTGCTCACCAATGCCCGGGCGCCGGCCAGTACCTCTCGCGGGGCGAGGTCGCCGGAGGACGTGTCGATCACCGCGTCCCATCGCGCCGTCTCCGCGAGACGACGGAGGTCGGCGGGGCTCGTCCGGTCGCCGTGGACGGTGTGAACGCCGGGCAAGTCCCCTCCGGACAGCCCGCGGTTGAAGGTCGTCACATGCCAACCACGAGCCAGAGCCCCGTCAACGACGGCACGGCCGAGGAACCAGGAACCGCCCAACACGAGAATGCGCTGCATGCCTTGATCCTCCACACCGCCGGCAGCGCGCGCCAGTGCTGGGCCACCCGCCGCAGCACTTAGCAGCGGGCACTTGCCAGCGTGGTCTCGCTTTCTTCTCTACGGCTGGTAACCCCGGGGGGAGAGGTGGGTGGATTCCGTGCGGGGCCCCCTGAATCCGTACTTGGTTCCGCAAACACCACTTTGGGGGGATTGTGGGGATTGACGCCGCCGTCACACGCTGGGGGGAACGGAGCGAACGCAGTTCGCTACTTTCGGCTACTGAAGGAGAGTGTCATGCACGACGCGACGAAGATGGGCCTGCGGGCCGAGGCGGTCCTTCCGGCGGAGGGCGCGGGGTATGAGTCGCCGGTGCTGGTGGAGGCCGGGGCGTTCGCCGAGGACACGCGCGGCTCCACCGGCAGCTACAGCGAGGGGTTCGTCGGGCGCTTCCTGTGAGGACGTCCTGATCGGCCGGCGGTTTCCGATGTTCTGCTCGTGGTGGGGGTGACGTGTACTGGTTCGCCGCTGTTCCGGACTGCCGTTCGGGCGAGGCTGCCGCGGAGCACCTTGGGGGTGCGCATGCGTTGCTGGTGCCCCATGCTTCGGGCCGCCCGTGGCTGGTGGGGAACATGCCGGCGTGCCAGGTGCGCTCTTTCGCTGCGGGCGGCACGCGGCTGGCGGTGCTCGGCCACGCGCCGGGCACCGCGGCCGGGTCCCCGGACGCGGCACCCGACCGCGTCGATGGCGCGCCCCGTAACCAGGCCGCGGCCGGTGAGGGGCCGGCGGCGCAGACGGTGCGCCGCTGCCTGGCCCGCGTCCGGGACACCGGGGACCTGGCGGATGTCGACCAGGTGGCCGCGCTGATGCGGGGGAGCTGCCATGTGGCGGTCACGGCGCATGGCCGGTACCGCCTGCAGGGCACCGCCTCCGGATTGCGGCGGGTGTTCTGGGCGCGCTGGCGCGGGATCGCGGTAGCCGCCGACCGGGCCGACATCCTCGCCCGGTTGACGGGTGCGGCGTTGGACGAACGGTATCTGGCACTGGCACTGCTTGTTCCCGGCCCGCCCGCTCCGGCCGACGACCTGACCCCTTGGCGGGGAGTGGAGGCCGTGCCCCCGGGCAGCGCGCTCACCGTTTCGGCCTCCGGCCCGCCCGGGGTGCGCCGGTGGTGGCAGCCGCCGCCTGCTGATGTGTCGCTGGTCACCGGGGCTCAATTCCTGCGGGAGGCCTTGCGGGAAGCGGTGGCTGAACGCGTGGGCCGCGAGGACGCGGCAGGCAGGAGGGTGGGCTGCGACCTGTCCGGCGGCCTGGACTCCACCTCGCTGGCCTTCCTCGCCCGTGACCGCGGTCCGGTGCCGGTGACGCTGACCGTGACGTACGAGGATACCGCCAACGACGACCCCTACTGGGCCGCCATCGCCAGAGAACACCTGCACCCGCAGCAAGGCCGCGCCCCGGACGAGGCTGTGGCGCTGGACATCGCCGGGGCGAGCCTGCCGGGGCAGTACACCGGCCTGGAAGCGAGGGCGACCGCCGATGCCGCGGCGCCGCTGCTGCGCGGACGCGCCGACCTGGAGTTCCTTGCCGCCACCTACCTGCGCCACGGCGCCTCGGTGCAGCTGGCCGGCCACGGCGGTGACGAAGTCCTTCAGGCTCCGCCGGGCTACCTGCACGGCCTGGTCCGCCGCCGCCCCCTGACGGCCCTGCGCCATCTGCGCGGGCACCGCGCCCGCCGCCGCTGGCTGCAGGGCGCGGCCCTGCACGCGCTTGCCGACACCCGCTCCTACCCACAGTGGCTGGCCGGCGAAGCCGCCCGGCTGAAGAACACCGAGCCCGCCCGCGGACCGTTCGGCTGGGGCGAGCCGCTGGCCCTGGCCCCCTGGGCCACCCCCGCCGCCCGAGACCTGGCCGCCGACACCCTCCACGAGGCAGCGCGCACCGCCGCGCCCCTGGTACCGGACCGCGGCCAGCACGCCACGCTGCACCGCGTGCACACCGCCGCCCGCCTCTACCGGCACCTGCGCCAAGAACACCCCCAGCCCTGGATCGCCCTGCCGTTCCTCGACGACAGGGTGCTGGACTCCTGCCTCGCCGTCCGCCTGGAGGAGCGCGGCACCCCCTTCGCCTACAAGCCCCTGCTGAAAGCCGGCCTGCGCGGCATCCTCCCCGAGGAATTCCACTCCCGAGCGACCAAAGGCGCCGGCACCGCCACCGTCTACCAGGCACTGCGCGAGCAGCGCGCGAAACTGTCCGCGCTGGCGGACCACTCCGTGCTGGCCGAGCGGGGCTTGATCGACCCGGTCGGCCTGCGCCAGGCACTGTCCGCACCCGGCCCGCGCACCGACGTCCACCTCGAAAACACCCTGGCCTGCGAGCACTGGCTGCGCTCGACCACCACGCCCGGCCCGGCCTTCCTGGAGCGCCCGTGACCTTGCGCCTGAAACCGCACGTCAGCCTGACCGACACCGAGACCGGCATGGTGGTCCTGGACGAGGACTCCGGGCGCTACTTCGAACTCAACCAGCCCGCGGCCACAGCCCTGCGCGCCCTGCTCGACGGGGCCGACCCCGCCCACGCCGCCGCCCTCCTGGCCGGCGACCGCCCCGACCTGATCGAGCGGGCCACCACCGACCTGCGCCACTTCCTGCAACAACTCACCGACACCGGCATCGCCGCCGACACCGGCGTCACCGCTGCCAGCGACACTTGCGGCACGACCGCGGGCACGGCTTTGCGCACTGCCAAGGCATGGCGGAAAGGGAGCCGATGAGCGTCGCCACCGCCCTGCCCGAGCCGCCGCGCCGCCCCGCCCGATGGCGGCAGCCCCCCGCACGGCTGGCCATCGCGCTGGCCTGGGCACTGGCCAAACTCCCCCCACGCCGCATCCGCTCCCTGATGGAAACCACCCGCAAAGGAGCCCGGCCCGCCACCTACGCCGAAGCCGAGGCCGCCCGCAACCAGATCGTCGCACTCAGCGTGGCCTGCGCCGGCGAAGGCTGCCTGCAACGCTCCCTGGCCACCGCACTGCTGTGCCGCATGCACGGTACCTGGCCCACCTGGCGCACCGGAGTACGCACCCAGCCCTTCACCGCCCACGCCTGGGTCGAAGCCGACAACCGCCCCGTCGCCGAACCCGAAACCACCGCCCACTACCGACCCGTCATCACCGTCACCCCCGCACAAAGGCAACCCCACCACAGGCAGCCACCGCGGTAGCCGGTCACCACCGCACCCCGGGGCCGGCAACACGCCTGAGGCGTGTTACGTGAGTGCGTTGAGGATAAGGAGGGTGTGGGCGCAGAGGGGTGGCGGCGGTGCGGGTGAGCAGGCCCCAGAAGGTGTGGGCGTGGTGGTGGGCCAGTCCGAGTTGTTCGGTGATTTCGCCGTTGGTGGTCTCGATGCGGTTGCGGAAGGCGGCTATCGGGCGGCGCTGGGCCCAGGACATCCGCCGGCGTTCCTCCCGGTTCGGGGCAACGACCACCATGCGGCCGTGGGCGGCCTGGTCCTGCGTGAAGGCCTCGCCGGTAAAGCCCCGGTCCAGCAGCAGTCCCAGCGGGGCCGGGCCGCATCCAAAAGGTCCTGGGCGACCTGGCGTTCGTGGCACAAAACTGCGCCAAACTGACTCTCCCCAGGCGTCGTTGTGCGCGTCGGTGTGCGAAGCCATCGCACACAGTCCCGCCAGGTACAGGGCGAAGTGCTCGTCGGGGACGACAGCCTGGTTGGCGCCGGGTCGCCGATTGCACAGATGTCCCGGTCGGGTATCGGTTTCCGGTGGAAGGTCACGCGGCTGACGGCGGACGCCAGGACGTTTTGGTGGGGCCGCGGAATTGCCGAACCTGTTGAAGGCGAACAGCAGGTGATTGGTGAACACGGCCCTTGGCCCTTGGGTGATCTGTCCGTAGTGGACGGGGTCGGCGAGTACCCGTCCGGCGTCCTCGAAGGCGGCCAGCGAGTCCGGCAGCCGCGTGAGGGGCTGTCGTCGGTGTCGCCTTGGGCGGTGATGAGCATCTGCTCCGAGGCGCAGGGCTGGGGATGGCTCTCTCTCGTCGTCACCTCGGTGTCCGGCTACCTGGGCCCAGACGTCGCCCTATTCGTAAAAGTCCAGGCCGACGGCGAACATCATGCGACCAACACAGCAGACACAAGCCCGTGGGCACGGACCGGCGCTTCCTGCCTACGACGGCTTTGCCGCAAGCGTTCGCCTGAGAACGGCTGTACTGCCGCCCAAGGCCCTTTCCAGGTCACCGCGCAAGTTGCCCGGTATATAGCCCTGTCCCAGAGAACACGAAGCCACTGTCTCCGTCAGCTCGCGCCGCTCGCTTGCTCTAAGAAGGAATGTGCGACCGTCGTGGTGCAGGACGTCTCGGGCCGCGTATCCATCGCGGGCCTCGCGGGCCTGCTGGATCACCTGGGCCGCTAGAGAGAGCGCTGCTCGGTGTTCTACACCGCCGAGGGCATCGATCGCGGACAGCCCGAGCCGGACATGGAAGACGGCCAGACCACGGGCTGAAGTATCGAGACTCTGATAGAGGTCGATCAGGCTCCTGCTGGTGGAGGTGTCCTTGCGGCACAGTAGTGTCAAGCACGCGGTGACGGTGTTCTCCCAGGGGTCTCCGGGTTGGGTGGTGCGGCAGAGGGTGAGGGCGTCGTCGGTGTCGCCTGCCGTGGCTCGGGCGAGAACCGCCACCTGGCGGCCGTCGAGCATGCGCTGTCCGATGCCGTGGTGCTCGTGGAGCCGGGCCCGGGCTTCTTCCCAGCGGCCGGCCGCGGCCAGTGCGCGGGCGCCGGTGGCCAGCAGCGTCGCCCACAACCACTTGCACACCTGGTGGTGGGCTTCGGTGGTGAGGGTCAGGTGGGCGGCGGGGATCTCGATGCCGTCGATGGTGGAGTCGTTGCGGGAGGAGACGGCCGTGAAGAGATTCTGGACGAGTTCGTACGCGCGGTCCCCCTCCCCCGCCCGGGTATGGGGGCGAGCCAGGTTGATGAGGGGCTCCAGGGCGTAGCACGCGGTCAGCGCGTCCAGGGGATGGGCGCGCAGGTACACGTCGGCTTGCCGGTGGCACCAGTGCCGGGCCAGTTCGGGCAGGCCGCAGTCGGAGGCGAGGAGCGCGGCCAGGTTGTGCACGGCGGCGGCCGAGGCCATGTCGTTGTCGCGTTCCGCCGTGCGGGCCCGGGCGCACAGGTCCGCGACGCGTTGGGGCAGCGGGGTGCAGGCGGGTCGGGCGCGGGCGACGAGGGGGAAACGACGTGCTGTTGGCCCGGCGGGGTCCATCGGTTACTCCCAGGCGACGGTGATCGGATGGTGGGGGCGGTGGAGGACGAAGCGGCCGGCGTCGGGGGCCGGGGTGTCGGGGGTGGTGGGGATGGCGAAGCGGACGGTGCGGTTGCGGAAGCCCTCGTGCCAGGTGTTGATCTCCTGCCCGACATGTTCCGCGAGGGCCGCGCCGGTGGGTCCGTGGCCGATGACGCCGACCTCGTAGCGCTTTCCTCCGTCGGCGGCGGGTTCGGCGGGCCGGATGGTGAGGTAGGCCAGGCTGCCGTCCGCGGCGGTGGTGGACATGGCAGCTACGGGGAACATGGGCGAGACTAGGCCGCTGTCCTTCGCCGTGGGCTGGACGTCCATGCGCATGATCGGGTTGGGGAGGCGGCAGGCCAGCCACAGGTCGAGCCACTCGAAGGACTCCATCGGCGCGAAGAGCACGTCCGTCCACACGGTGTTCCGGGGCGATTCGAGAACCCCGTCGAGCGCGTCGGGGTCGGTGGCGCCGGCGTTGTCCTTGTGGGTCTGCAAGGTCACCGTGCCGTCGCCGGTGAGGTCGATGACGCGCCGCGCGTCGTCGCCGATGCCCCGCAGGGGCATGAAGACGGCCATTTCGCTTTCCCGGCTGGTCCACCCGGCTTCGCCGCGGTGGAAGGCGATGCTGCGGGAGGCAGCGCCGGCCAGCCGAAGGGGGACGACCAGGAGCCCGTGCGGGGCGAGCTGGTCCAGCCACGGGGTGGGGATCTCGTAGGCGCCCACGGTGGCGATGATCCGATCGTACGGTGCCGCGTCGGGGTGGCCGAGGGCGCCGTCGGCGAGGATCACCTCCACGGTGCTGAAGCCCGCGGCGGCGAGGTGCTTGCGGGCGCCGTCGACCAGGTCGGCATCGACGTCGATGGTGGTGACGCATCCGGCTTCGCCGACGATCGCGGCCATCAGGGCGGCGTTGTACCCCGTTCCGGCTCCGAGTTCCAGAACGCCGTGGCCGGGTTCGAGCCGGAGTTGTTCGAGCATCATGGCGACGATCTTCGGTTGCGAGGCGGCGCTGATCCGGGCGCCGTTGGCGTCGCGCTTGGTGTAGACGGCATCGTCCGCGTACGCCTCCTTCAGCGGCACGCCGGGCACGAAGGCGTGCCGGGGCACGCTGCGGAAGGCGGCGTCCACGGTGGCGCTGCGGACGGTGTTCGTCTCCCGCAGGTGGTCGGCCAGTTCGTTGCGGAGGGCGTCAGCGGAGGAGGACGGCGTGTCACTGAGGGTGGTCGTCATGTCACGGACCATAGAGGTGCCGGAGGTGGCGCACGGGGAAATGGGCTGATCCGGAGAGTGAAAGACGGCGTGCACGGCCAGGGCCGCCAAGGTCGCCTGCTCGGCCCCCGTCAGGCCGGCGCGGTTGGCGTGGAAGAGGAAGTGGTGGGCGCAGATCGCGCGCAGGCCGCGTTCCAACTGCCCGCGTCGGGCGAGGGAAGCGAGGGCTCGTCCGGCGGTCTCATAGGCGGTGAGCCATGGGTCCGGGAGGAGGTCCGGCACGCTGCGGGGCTCGGCGGTCATCAGGTGCCGTACGGCCCGGCCGAGTGACGGCTCGGGAGCCAAGGACCGGGCCTGCGGGGCGGGTCGCAGGGCGGTGATCTTGGCCCAGACGTCCCCTTGTTCGAACCAGTCCAGTCCGGCTGCGCGCAGCATGGCGCTGAACAGCAGGACGGTGCTCTCTCGCCGGCCCAGGCGGAGATCGGTCCGGTTCAGGATGCACTGGCTGTCGTGGTGGAAGAGGGTGTGGGCGGCGTCCATCGCCGCCGCGCCGCCGAAGGCGAGTGCTTCGGGTTCGTAGATGCCTCGCGTCCAGCTCGCGAGGTGGCCGTCGGCGGTGAGCCGGGCCAGCAGCTCGGTGACCGCGGAGGTGTGCGGGGCGTCCGGTTGGAAGCGCAGTCGCCATCCGGGGGCCTTGCGCAGGAACCACCAGGTCCGGCGGACGCCGGGGTCCTCTGCCGTGTTGAGGGCGGGGGCGAGGTGGTGGGCGGCTGTCTGGTCGGCCGTGTGGGGGTCGGTGAACTCGCATGTGATTTGGTGCCAGTCGGGCGCGGGCGGCATCAAAGGTTCCCTTCGGGTGGACGCGGGGCGATCAGGTGATCAGCAGGCAGGCGTCCCAGCCCGTGGCGGGCGGCTGGTCCGTGGTCAGAGTGAGGGTGGACAGTGCCGTTCCGGCGCTGCCTTCGAGCAGTCCCGGACCGGCATCAGGTGCGGGGTACGGGGCTGCGGCCAGCAGGTTCTGGCTCAGCTTCCGCAGGGCCGACGCGGCGGTGGTGTCGGCGTCGGTCGCCGCGCGGGCCGTGATGCTCGCGAGGCCGGCGTATCTGTGGCACAGGGAAGCGTCGCTCGTCATCGCGAGCTGTGCGGGATCGTTCAGGGCGCCGAGCAGGGCGTCTTCGGCGGAGCACTGGCGGGGGAGGTCCTCGTGGGCCTGGGCGGCGAGTTGTTGGGCGCGGGCCAGGCCCGCCGTTCCGTAGCACCATGAGGGTCGGCGGTTCGCGCCGCTGTGGTGGTGCGAGTTCGTCGGCCCGGTGTCCAGCTCGTCCCGGGTGATCAGGTACGGCCATCGAGGGCCGGTGGGTGTGTCGAGGCGCCAGGAGTCCAGCCACGCGCAGATCGTGTGGATGGCGTCCTTCTGGCCCGGGACCGTGACCTCGTGCAGGGTGGCGGTGGCGAGCAGGGCGAGCGGGCCGCTGATGCCGTGGGCCATGCCCGCGTTGCCGTGGCCGCCGGGGAACTCCTCCTCGTCCATGCGGCCGGCGGGCCCGGTGGGCGTCCACCATCCCGGCAGCGCGGTGCCGCCCCGTGTCAGGGGTTTGGTCAGTTGGACGAGGTAGTCGAGCACCGCTCGCACGGCGGCGCCGCCCGGCCGGCGACGCAGCAGGTACGTGCCGAGCCCGGCGAGGCCGCGGATCAGGTCGAACTCCGCCAGTACCGGCAGGCGCCCGGCCCGGATGCGGTCGCCGCCCTCCTGGGCGCGGCGGTGGGCGTCGGCCGCGATCTGCTGGTCAAGGGCCTGGAGAGCCTGCCGGTAGGCGCCGGGATGAACGGTCGCGACCGCCGCGAGCGCGTAGGCGACGGCCGGGGCCCCGTAGAACAGCCCCGTACTGGGGCCGGTGGTGAGGGGTCGGGTCGCGGTGAGGGTCAGCCAGTCGTGGACGCGTCGCCACGGGCGCAGGTCGGCCGCGGCCAGCTCGGTGTGCAGCAGCGCGATCCCCGGGACGCCGTGCGCCAGGGACTGGGGCCACCACGCCCGTCCGTGCGGCAGGGCCGGGTCTGTCGGCCGCGCGAGGCGATCCGCGATCTCCAGGGCGTCTTCCAAGGTCACGGCGGTCCTCCTCCGTTCGTGCGCGCGAGGCAGGCCAGGGCCGCCGCTCGGGCGAGGTAGAGGCACACCGCCTTCGCCTGCCGGTCCACGCCGTAGGCCCGCAGGAAGTGGGCGTGCAGCAGGGCGCCGAGAGCCGCGTCCGCGTCGATGCCCCGGGTGTGCGGGCCGGGCAGGTGGCGGCGGTAGGCCGTCACCGCCGTCGACCGTTCCTCCCAGGCATCCACGATCGCCGTGCCTCCCGGGGAGCGTCGCAACGCGGCGAAGCCGTCGCGCGGATCGGCCAGCCGTACGGCGTCGGCGAACGCCAGCCGCGGGACGGCGTCGGGAGAGGCGGCCGGTACGTGCTCGATGAGCCACCGCAGGCCGGGGAGGGTGCCGCCGGTATACGCGGTGGCGAGCGCGGTGAAGTGGGCGGCGGTGAGTGCCTGCCGGTGCGGCCGGGACGGCTGCGCGAGCTGGGCAAGCACCGCGCGGGAGTCGGCGGCGAACACGTCCTCGGCCGCAGCCCGTGCGGCCTCAGTCCCCCAGCGCCCGGTGTCCGGGTACGAGGTCGCGTAGGCCACCTCGCGCAGCATCCCCCACCGGCGCAGATCCGCCACCCACGAGCTGACGCGTCCGACGGCCTCCCCGAAGGCGGCCGGGGTAGCAGCGGGCAGCCGGATACGGAGCCGGAGGCAGTCCTGCTCGTGTTCGCGGGATCGGAGGAACCACCAGATCGGCTCCTCGCCGTCCCACTGCCCGAGGAGGGTCGGCAGATGTTCGGCGAGAACGGCGTCCTGGCGCCGGGCGTCGCCGTAGAGCTGGGCGAAGAGCACCGGGGACAGCCCGGGAAGGTCGCCGTGCGCGCCGGTGACCAGGCGCTCACGGACCGGCGCAGGCGGCGTTGCCTGTGCCTTCGGCCGGCGCACGGCCAGGGGAATCACGATCTCGTGGGCCTGTCCTCCGCACCATCCCACCGCGTCTTCGGCCGGGGCTTCCTCCAGTACGGCATAGGGGTAGGAGTGCAGGTGCTCGCGCAACAGCACCCGGTGTCCGGCATCGCTCAGGGCCAGGGGCAGGCGCCAGTCGCCGTCGGTGAGGTGGACCCGCTGGGGCGTGCGACGGCGGCGGCACCACCCGGCCAGGGCGCTGTCCCAGTCCGCCCAGGTGGCGGACCGGCCGGGCAGTTCCTCGGCGCCCAGCCGCCACCGGGCAGGGGAAAGGATCGTGCGTCCGTAGCGGAGCCGGGGCAGGAACGGCAGGTCGGCCGCCGCGCCCCAGTCGAAGTCGGTCACCTGGGTGTGCTGCGCGCGGGGCAGTTCGGTCAGGAAGCGGGCGAGCGGCGGACTGTAGGTGCGCAGGTTGAGCGCGTGCATCCCCCATGCTTCTACGCGTTTGCCCAGGTCAGGCGCCGCCAGGTACAAGCGGGTGCTGTCACAGCCCACTGCCAGGTCCTCCACGGTGAGGATGTCGGCGCCGGTCGTGTCCCGGTGTTCGGCGAGGGTGATCACCAGGGGCAGGGTGCGCGGGGCCCGTGTCACATGGGCGGTGGCGGAATTGAGCGGCGGGAAGGAGAGCTGGGCGCAGACCGTGTCCGCGTCGTCTCCGGGCAGGGAGGCGAGGCTGTTGACGGCCTCGGCCCGGTGGGCGGCGTCCAGCACGCTGAGGAAGCGTCCCGTCGTGACGCCGGCCGCGCGGGAAACGGAGGTCACCACCAGGCGGAACCGGTCGCGTCGTACGGCGGACAGCTCGGCCGCCTCGACCCGGACGGCCAGTTCAAGGTGAGCGGGAAGCCGGACATCGCGACCGTCATCGGCCCCCAGGGCAGCAATCAGACGGTCGTCGAGGACCACTTCCCGTTGCCCGTCCAGCACGGCCCGCTGCACCAGCGCGAGCAGAGCCGCGTCCCGGCTCGATCGCTCCGGCCGGCAGGCGGTCCGTGACGTGCCGGGGTAGCCATCGGGCCAGCCGAGACCGCGATCGCAGAGGACTTCCAGGACGGGCACCAGCGCACCGGGCCCGTACCGGGCGTAGAAGCGGCGGTGGTAGTCGCACCACGCCCGGGAGCCGTGGGGCCGGCTACTGAGCCGGGCCAGGATCATGGCGGCGCGGCCGGCCTCGTCCGCGATCTGCTGGGGAAGCACGGCTTGCACGTCCAGCCGCAGGTCCTCCGTTACCGGGTGGCACCGTGTCCGCGCGATGCGGCGCATCACCGCGGCGGCGTCGGCCCGGATCCTGCGGCCCTCATCAGCAAGGGCCCGTTGATGGCGTTTCAGCAGCGCGTCGACCTGTTGAAGTTCGGTGACGAGGGGGTCCGCCGTGTTCCCGATCGCATGGAGTAAGTGCCGCAGTGCGTCCGGTTCGGTGCTGGGCGCGTGCGCGTTGGTGATCAGTGCGCGCTGCTGGACGAGCCCGATCAGTATCGCGGTCGCCGTCGTGTACGGAACGCGGGAGGAGTCGCCCCGCAGCCTGTGGATCAGTTCCCCGGCCGGGATCGGGGTGCGGGCCGCCTCGATCGCCGCGCGGACCGGGGCGGTACAGCGGATGTGGACGTCAACGGCCTTCACGCTCTGGTCCTCCGGGTGCGGTTGATACGGCACCACCAGGTGGTCACCGACCACCGTCATGGTCGAGTTGGCCACCACAAGCAGCCGTTCCAGCAGGTCCGGTCGACTCTCCACCTGGGCGATGACCTCGGCCAGCCACTCGGCATCGGCCCTGGCCACCCCCTGGTGCTCCGAGCCCCACCACAGGTCGGCCCGGCCCCCGAAGGGGGCGTACGCCACCCCGGCGAACAGGCCACGAGGAGTCGGACGCCCGGTCATCCGCAGCAGGTACCGCGCCACGGACAACGCCGCGCGCCGCGTCTCCCGAGCGGCCGGCGCCTCTGCGGCGCACACGGCGTGGACCTGTCGGGCGAGGTCCGAGCTGGCGTGGCTGATGGCGTCGGACACCGCAGTGATCGACCAGACGCTACGCAACCAGCCCACCTGCTGGAACGCATGCTCCGAAGACGCGGCGGACAGGTCGGGCCACGGCGGCAGCCCCAGTCCGGCATGAGGTGTGGAGCGGATCACGGCCCACCCGAGCGAACGGTATTCGGCCACGCCGCCGTACGTTGATCGCACTGCTCTCCCCGGTCATAGCTGGAGCACGGCGACCGTCGCCGCCGACGCGAGGAAGACACCCGGACGGCCGGCCACCCGTGAGCATCAGGCAGCGCTGATGCAGGTGGTCTTCTCACACGTGGACCCGCAGTTGTCATCGGTCATGTTGACCAGACCCGCGGGGTCCGCGACCTCCAGCAGCGTGATGTCCAGCACGAAGCCGTCCGGCTCGGCCGACCTCTGTTCGGGTGCCGCGTTGCTCGTTGCCGCCGCCATCGCGTTCCGCCTTTCTCTCCCCTCCCACAGACGAACGACACCGAGTTCGGTCGGCACCGGAACGGGGAGGCTCTGAGCAGGGCCGCGGTCGCGGCCCGGACAACAGCCTGCTCCGCCCGTGCCCACCGCGGTAGTGAGAGCCGCCCGCCTCCAATGGGCGGGCGCACCGCCCGAACGGCGCCGCCTTGCGACCGCGGATGTCACACGGCACCGTGTGCGCGGGACGTCGCGGCCGGAGAAGCGCCGAGAGGGGGCTGCGGTGGACAAGGGCACTCCCACCACCTCGCAACCGCACGTTGCCGCCTGCGGACGACGCCTGCGGGAACGGGCGCTGGCCCGGTCCGGTTCCCCGTCGGCGGTCCCTCATGAGCTGGTGATGGCCATCGCGACCGAGATCGAGGCGCACTGTGGGCACCACCGTCTCAAGTGCGTACGCCTCGCGCTCGGCTGGACCGTCGCCGAGGCGGTGGCCGCCGCACACCGGCTCGTGCAACAGGAGTCGCTGCCCAAGATCGGATTGACCGAGCGCTCGTGGAAGGACTGGGAGGCCGGCAACCCGCCCAGCCTGACCTACCAGGACCTGCTGTGTCGGCTGTTCACCAGCGATCCGGTCGCCCTGGGCCTCGCCCGCGACTACTCGCCGCGCGGCTCACCTCCGCATGGAAAGGTGGAAGAGCCCGGGACGAGTCCCGTCCCGGCAGCGGGCAGCGCCACGGCCAACGGCTCGTCCGGAACGGCGGAGGTGGGACCGACGAAACGTCGCGACATGGTGAAGGTCGCCGGGATCGCCCTGGCCTCCCCGGCCCTGACGGCGCGCGTGCTGGACCAGGCCGCAGCCGAGGCTTTCGACTTCACTCAGCAAGCGGAGGCCACCTCCCTCGGCGCGGGGACGCTGGATCACCTCGACCACGCCACCGCACAGTTCAACAACGCCTACTCGCTCCACTCACCCCGGGACCTGTTCGACGCCGTGCTGGACTACCGACGCAAGGTCGCCCGGTTGCTCGCCGCCCGGCACACCAACCGACAAGGCCGCGAGCTGGACGCATACGCCGGATGGCTCTCCGAACTGCTGGCCTGGCTCGCCCACGACCTGGGCAGCCCACGGGCCGGTCTCGCTTTCGCCACCGACGCCTTCGCCCATGCCCGGCAGGCCGGACACGACGAGTTGTGTGCCTGGGCCATGGACGCCGCCGCCTCGATCAGCCTGTACGCGCAGCAGCCGGACAAGGCCCGGAATGCCGCCGAGAAGGGCCTGTCCGCGGCCCCGACCGATCACCCGCTCACCGTCCGATTGCAGGCCCAGCTCGCTCGGGCGTGTGCCGCCCGTGGCGACGCCGACGGCTTCGATGCCGCCTTTCGTGTCGCCAAGGACGCCTACGAGCAGCTCCCGACACGGCCACCACGTTGCTTCGGCATGGATGTCGCACCGCTGGCCGAATACGCGCTGACCTCCTACCCGGCTACCTCTTTCATCTGGCTCGGCCGGCCCCAGGCAGCGCAGCGGCACGCCGAGCAGGCCCTGACCGCCTTCGCGTCGGCCCCCGCCGCCTCGCGCTCGCCCAGCCGCGAGGCGATCGCACACATCGACCTGGGACTGGCCCATGCCCACCTCGGCGATCCGGACGCCGCCGTGGCACTCGGCCACCAGGCACTCGACTCCGCTCGTGTCGTGGAATCCGTCCGCAGCCGCGCCGCGGACCTCGCCACCGTCCTGAGCCACCGCTACCCACGGGACTCCTCCGTCGCGGAACTGCGCGAACGCATCAGTGCGTCGGCCACCTCCACTGATCCCTCCGCACCGTCGCAGACCTGAAGGAGACCGCCTTGGGCACCGGTGACATCCCCGCCACGCATTCACTCAACATCCGCGCGGAGAACCTGGCGTTGATCAAGAGCGGCGCCAAGACCATCGAGGTACGCGTCGGGTACCCCAAGATCCGCCGGATTGCCGTGGGCGATACCCTCTGGTTCCGCTGCGGAGACGTCTCTGTTGCCACTCGCATCACCGGCAAAGTCGAATACCCCGACTTCGAATCGCTACTGGACAACGAAGACAACTTCGCGATCGCCGGTGAAACCATGCATCGGGACGAGCTGCTGGCCGCCTGCCGGAACATTTACCCGGCCGACAAGGAAGCCCTCGGGGTCTTCGCCCTCCACCTCCGCCTCCGCCTCCGGCACACTGCCGCCGACCAGGACGGGGACGACACACCTGGTGCCGGAAGCTGAGCAGTGCTGCGGGCCCGTTTCCCTGATGGCGCTCTTCGTCCCCATCCGTCGCCCGATCCTTCCCCAAACCTGCTCACCATTGTTCCTCAGCCTGAAATCTTCGACGCCGAGTCTGAGAAGACCACCCACCTCACCGACAAGATCGTCGCGATCGCCGGACGGGAGATGTGGCCCGAGGGGGAGATCCTGGTCCACGGCGAGCAGTGGAAGTCCGGCCCCGGTCCGCGGCGCGATCCGGCCTGGTACGGCGACGGCGACCCCTGTGACGAGGACGACGCGACGGACGAGGAGTCCACCGTACGGTGATCGCCGCCTGGTACCGAACGGAGGGGGCTGGTGGCCCGCCTGACACGGACGTTCCGCAGGCCCTTGAGAGCGCGGGGCGAACGTCGCCCCGAACGGGTGACACACTCTCGGACCCGTGCCGATCGGGCCAGCCCGTCGCTACGATCCGCTGCGTGAAGACCCCCAAGCCCCGGGCAGAACGGGGTAGTTCATCAGACCGGCCGAGCGGGCCGTGTGCCATCTGCCGTCGGTCGATCGGCGGCGCTCGGTGGAAGCTGAGCAAGTCGCGCAAGCCCTGCCATGAGTCCTGCCTGCAACGGGCCACCCTGGCGGGTCAGCGCTCGGCGGGGCCACCCGTTCCGGTCGACCGGGCGGCCCCGAAAGCCCCGCCGCAGCGAACGGGGCCGGGCACGCCCTCGCGCTATCCGGGGACCTGCCCGATGTGCGAGAAGCCGTACCCGGCCAAGACGCTGGTGACGAAGGTTTTCGCCGGTTGGGCCCACAGCGACTGCGTCTTCCCGCCCGAGACACGCTCGCCCGCCGGGGCGGCCGGTGAGTTCGAGCGCAACCGGCAGGCCGTGCTGTCGGGAGAGACGTTCCGCAGCCGCGCGCCCTCCAGCTGGCGCCGCGGCTCCTCGCCTTCCTCCGCCGGCGGCCGACGCTGAAAAACCAAGCGGCTTGTGGTCCGCGCTGCTGCTCTACCAGGCGCTCGCCGAACCTACAAGCTGAAGGCGTAACCCCGAGCCGTCAAGCAGGTCCACGCCGCCTTCGCCGCCAGCTCGCCTGTACGGCCTACCGCACCGGGCCCGGGCAGAGAAGTGCCGTCCTACGGGACGCTGACGGCGGTGAACCCGCGTCCCTGCCGCTGTTGTCTACGGCGCCATGAGGGCCCGGGCATCGGCAGCTCGGTGCAATGCCCATCTGCTCACCACACCGAGCTGGCGCACGCTGAATCAGAACCCGTCGATCGAACTGCGTACCGGCGGCAGGGCGTTGTCCTGCTCATACAGGTCCCGCCAGATTTCTCGCAGCAGGTTGACCCGTTGTTCGAGCTCGGGGAGCAACTGCTGGATGTGCTCGACCGCAGCTCCCGAACCGGCCGGCAGTGCGGCGCGGGTGAGGAGCTTCAGCTCGGCGCGGGCCTCTTCGAGGAGGGCCGCGTGCGGCACACGGGCGATCACCGCTTGGGCGTCGACCTCGGAGATGGCCCACTCCCCCGGTGCTTCCTCGGCTGCCCAGATGACAGTGCGGTGAGCTGGCGCGAGAGTCAGTCGGCAATCCGGGCCGATCAAGCCGCTCAGGACGGGCAGGGGGACCGCGTCCTCGCCGGCGAGGGTGGCGGCCTCCTCAGCGGAGTCCACTACGAGGCGAGCGGTGAGCATGTGCGCGTGGCGGCGGCGCTCGGCCTCGGCTTGGTTCGCGCGTGCGCCGGCCTCCTCCCGCGCCGACGTGATCCTTCCGGCCGCCGAAACGTTGGCCCACGCGTTGCGGGCTCCGCCCAGGGCGTCGCGTTCGTCGTCTTCTTCGTCTCCCTCGACCCAGGTGATGACGACGAAGCGGCAGTCGGGCATGCTCGCCGGGTACAGGACATGGCTGACGACCTCGACGGTCTCCCAGCCGAGGGCCGGGACGTTCATGCGGAAGACGTGTCCGTCGCGGGTTTCGCCCAGCTCCGAGGCGGTGTCCCAGATGTGCCGGACGTCGGGGTCCTTCTTCACGTCCTCGATCAGCCGGCGAAGCTCGGCGTCGTCCTCGTTGGTGGCCTCGGCGAACTTGAGCATCTTGACGTACGCGGAGGCGTGCTTGCCCCAGTCGTGGTACTGGGGGCGGGCTTCCTGGTTGGTCAGGGCCCAGCGCATGAGATTGGCGCGCGGTTCCATGACCCAGGGCCACCACTCGGCCATGGCCGTGTTGAACGCGATGATGTTCCAGTACCGGTCGCACAGGTAGGTCGGGCTCGGCATCTGCCGGTCGACGAGCAGGCGCAGCGCCCGACGCAGCTCCGGGTGGCTGTCGGTCGTGGACGGGTCCAGGGACGTGCCCACGTTGTACAGCAGCAGCGCGTGGCGTTCGTCCCGGTCCAGCTTGAGCAGCGTGGCCAGGGCATCACACTGAGCCCGTGTGAAGCGGGGCGGTGTCGCACCACGCTCGATCTTGCGGTAGGTACGCACGCCCATGCCCAGGGCTCTCGCGGCCGGGGGCTGCGTAACGCCGGCGGCCTTCCGCCACCTTCTCAGCAGGCCACCGAATCCCATGAACTGCCCGGCGAGCTGTCCCTGGCGCTCCTCGGAGGAGATCCTCTCTTCGTCAGCGCCATTACCGTCGGGCTCGTTCCCTTTGGCGATCATGAGGCCCTCCCTCTTCCCGTGCTTTACGCAGGAGACAACTGCTTTCGGGCATGAAAAAAGAGGGTCGGCGCATTCGCCGGCCCCCGCCCTGCCATCTCCCGCAGGAACCATACGCAAGATTTAGGCGATCTTGACCACTTGTGGCGCGGGACACAATTCCCGCTAGAGAAGACGGTTTAACCCCCAACAAATTGACGCAGGACATCTAGGCGCGATCGCGCACGAAACGGACATCTATACAGGGGGCATTCTTGCCGCACTACCGAATCGGCAAATGTTTGCCGATTTTCGTTTCCGTCCGGCCGTAACCACCTGAACCAAATGATCAACTTTTGGCGGCTTTCCCGTGAAACGCTCATCTCCCTTGCGCGAAAAGGGACTTACGGTCGCGTAGGTAAGTGTGCGGCACGCCTCCACGGAAGCCCTTACAGAGACGGAATGAGCATTCGGCCGCCGTTGACGAGGTCTCGACGCTTGGCTTAAATCCATTCCCACCAGCCAGTTCAACAGCTTGTTGTGACGCACGACGCAGGGGACCACATGAAGATCATCTCCGGGGCGCTCGGGATGATCATCCCGCTTCCCACTTGGCCGCCGGCGGTGACTCACGGCGTCGAGTTCCGCGGGCTGCTTCTGCGGCTTGTGGAGAGTTCGTTAGCTAGTTCTGGATCTTGCCGCAGGGTCCGCATATGTTCGTCGTCCTCACCCGGCAGACGGCCCGGTGACAGGCAGCAGAGGAACGAAATACGGAAGACGCGAACCGGCCGGGCCGGGTAAGCCCGGAAAAACAACGTCGGCGCCTGAGAGGTGCAACTCCCAGACGCCGACGGCGATGCACTCCTGCCTGTGCGAAGGCCGGAGATTCATCCACACCACCGCACCGGCCCTTTCCACGGGGCGTACCGGCGCGGCTTCATTGCCGAGGAGAGTGTTACATGTCGACTGCCCCGCGCAAAAGGCCAAAACCCGCGGCCCGCGCAGTTGCCCCCGCCCTTTCCACCCACCGTCACTCAGGGCCGGAGGCCCGCGGGCTGTCCCAGGTCGTTCAGCGGGACGGTGTCTGATGGCACGGATACGCACGGTCAAGCCGGAGATGTTCGAGTCCGAATCCCTCGCCGAGTGTTCGGTGACCGCGATGCTGACCTTCATCGGCCTGATGACGCAGGCCGATGACTCCGGCCGGCACCGCGACCACCCCGCGATCATCACGGGACGACTGTGGGCACTGCGGCCCGAGCACACCGCCACGCACGTCGCCCGCGACCTGGAAGAGCTGGCTGCCGCGGGGCTGATCTGCCGGTACACCGGTTGTGACGGGCGTACCTGGCTTCACATCGTGACCTGGGAGCACCACCAGAAGATCAACCGACCCACCGAGTCGCGGGTCCCGCGTTGCCCGATTCACCAGGGCGAGCAGGCATGCGGCAAGTGCAAGGCGCAGGCATGTCCGGCCACCGGGCGCACGGCGTCAGGGAGCAGGACGACGGCTTCACTGAGTCCTCACCAAGTGCTCCGTGAGGCGTCAATGAGTCCTCACGGAGGACTCGACCAGCCGTCAGTCACCGGTTTCGCCGCAGGAGCGGGCGCTGAGAAATCCGGCTGCGCGCAGGGGATGGTCCCGCCGGGGCTGTCGGACGACAACGCGGGGAGCGTCTCAGCGCCGGCCCGTGAAACCGCAGGTCAGGCGGCATTCCATGAGGATTCACGGAAGGCTCACGGAGAACTCGCCGAAGCCTCACCGTCCGGATCTAGGATCTTGGATCCTGGATCTTTCCTTACGGGGCGCGAGGCGCCCGCGACCGCCCCTACTCCGGAACCGGTATCCGCCCAGCAGTTGGTGGCCGAGTACGCCGGCGCCTGCAAGCGCCGTCCCCCGAAGGACGTGCTCGGCATCCTGGGCCGCAAGATCAAGATCCTGCTGGACGAACGCTTCGAACCGGACACCATCCGCACGGCGCTGGAGCGCATGCGGACCAAGGGACTACATCCGAGCGTCCTGCCGAGCCTGGTGAACGAGGTCGTCAACGCCGCGTCGCCGCCGACCACCGCCGCACCGTCCTCCGTCGCCGCTATGGGGCCGTGGGCCGGCGCCGTCTCGTCCCACACCCCGTACCTGAACCCGACCGCCCCCGCGCCGAGCACGTTCGGAGGTTCCCTGTGACCCGCGTCCGACACGCCGAGCCTCAGCTCGTGGTCTCCGATCGACTCCGTGCCCGCCTGGCAGCGAAGATCGCCGAACGCGGACTTGACCCGGAGCGCCCGCTCCCGGACACCCCGGAACCCATTCCGGCGCTGGAAGCCGCCCAGACGCGCATACCGGTCGACTACCGCGACGCGCTGCCCGAGCACCCGGACGTCGCGGCGTGGGTACGCGCCATCGCGGACGCCTCGGTGGCGCCGCACGTCGGCGGACTCAACCCGCACCACGGCACGGCGGGGCGCCGACGGATCACGCACGGCCCGTCCCTGCTGCTGTGGGGTGACACGGGAACCGGAAAGACCCACCAGGCGTACGGGGCGATCCGGGCGCTGACCGCCGCCGGCTGCGGCGTGCAGTGGCATGCGACCACCGCCGCCGATCTGTACGCCGAGATGCGCCCGAGGAGCGGCGTGGACCCGGAGCACATGCTCCGCCGGATCGTACGGATCCCCCTGCTGCTTCTGGACGATCTGGGTGCCGCCAAGGGCTCGGAGTGGACGGAGGAACTGACCTTCCGGCTCGTGAACTGGCGGGCCCAGAACCACCTGCCGACCATCTTCACCAGCAACCTCCCGCCGGTGCGCACCGCGGACATGGACCCGCGCCAGCCGGTGCTACGCGACAAGGTCGGCGACCGCGTGCTCTCCCGCCTGTCCGGCATGTGCACGCCGGTGCGCTTCACCGGGCCGGACCGCCGCTTCCTGCGCCGCTGATCCCCGCCTTCGGCAACCGACCTCGCCTCCGTCGCGGCACCGCCGCGCCCCAGCACTGCCTCGCCACACCGCCGTTCACCGACGCCGCGCCATCGCCCGGCAAGAGGCGTATCCGGAGAATCCCATGCGCTACATCACCACCACCGACACCCCTCCCCCGGCCCTGCGGGGGATCGCCGACCACAGCTGGCATGCTCGCGGTCTGTGCCACGGAATGACCCCCGCCGACTCCGACGAGCTGTTCTTCCCGGCGCCCCGTGATCACGAGGCCATCGCCGAGGCCAAGTCCATCTGCGGCCGGTGCCCGGTCAAGAAGGACTGCTTCGCCTACGCCCTGGACAACGAGATCCGGTACGGCCTGTGGGGCGGACTGACCGAAGCCGAACGCCGCCCCTGGCACGCGAAGGTCAGCAAACGCCTCGACTACAGCCGAGTACGCGCCGCCTTCCAGGGCCGCGACATCCACCTCAGCGACGCCGAGCGCGAGGCCGTCACCCGCCACGCCTACGTCCGGGGGTGGAGCCCCCAACGCCTCGCCTACACCCTGCGGCTCGACCTCGACTGGGCCCGCGACCTGATGCGCAAAGCGGCCCACGCCGTGGACGACCGCGACCGCTACTGGGGCCTGTACGGCGAAGACGGCACCACCGGCAACGAGCGCGACCAGGACGAGAACGAGGAGCCCTCTACCTCACCCGTCACCCGCCAGGTGCACACCCAAGCCTTGATCACCGCGCTCGGAAAGGCCGCATGACCCACCGCACCACCGCGCCCCTCACCGTCGCCCCCATCGGAGCCTGGGACCGGCTCGCCATCATCACCCTCGGGACCGCCGGCTGCGCCCTGAGCTACGACGCCCTGCAGCAGATGGCCGTCGCCATCCACGTCCGGGGACTGCTGACCTACCTCTTCCCGCTCGTGATCGACGGCTTCATCGCCTACGGCGTACGGGCCCTGCTGGTCCTCTCCTCGGCTCCGCTGCGCGCCCGGCTCTACGTGTGGACGCTCTTCGGCACCGCGACCGCCGCGAGCATCTGGGCGAACGCCCTGCACGCGGTGCGCCTGAACCAGCAGACCACCAGCGACGGGCTGCGCCTGGGCGACATGGTCGTGGCGGCTCTGTCCACTCTCGCGCCGCTCGCTCTGGCCGGCGCCGTCCACCTGTACATCCTCATCACCCGCCACCATCCGCAGACCGCCTCCGGCGAACAGGGGACCGCCGAGGCGAAGCGGGACGGTGCGGTCTCCACCGAGCCAACCGGCTGGGACCGTCGCCCGCGTCGGCTTCGCCCGGTCCCCGACACCGGTGCGGGTCACTGGGCAACTGGGGACCGAACGGGGCCCTCGCCGCGAACCGATCCGGTGGGCGTTGGGGACCGACGTCCGGAACCGCCCCGTCCCGACGGCCGCCCGTCGGTCGGGGACCGTTCCGGCGTGGACGGTGCGAGCTCGGAAGACGTGACGGACCGCCTGGCGGACGGGGACCGCGTGGTGGTCCCCATCCCGAACAGGGACCACGGCGACGCGGTCCCCGCGCCCGGTCCGAGCGCGGACGGGACCGTCGGCGCCCAGGCCTCCGACCACGGGGACCAGGCCCTGATCATCCGCCCCGTCCTCGCCAACGGGGACCAGGACGGGGCGGACTCGCGCCAGGGGACCGGACCATGCGGGGACCGCCCCCGCCCGGCCCTGGGGATCAAGTCCGTGGACGGCCGTCCCGACACAGTCCCCGGGACCGGTCCCGAAGAGTCCCGTCCCCAGCCCGGCCTCGGGACCGACTCCGAAGGCCCCCGTCCCCACCCTGGTCCCGACGGCGGAAACCAGGAAGAGACGGGCGTCGGCCCCAAGGCCACCCCGAAGACCACCGGGGACCGGTCCCGGGCGAGCCGGGGACCGCAGTCGGCAGCGAAGCTCTCCGTGGACCAGCTCGTCGCCCGGCTCCGTCCCCACGTTCCCGCGCTGCTGGAGCGCGACGGGAACGCGGAGGTCACGCGCGCCCAGCTCAGGGAGATCATGCGCGCCCACGACATCGGCATCCGCAACGACCGCCTGACCCCGGTCCTGCAACGCCTCCGCCGCGAGACGAGCAGGACCACCACGACGGCCACGACGACAAGGAGCGCACGGTGAAGACGTGCCCGCGCTTCACGCGCATCAAGACCGGCTACGAGCGGGACATCCGCTTCCTGAGCAACCACTCCGCGCGCCACCAGGGCACGACGCCGGCGAAGACCAGCGCGAAGAACGCCTTCACGGTCAAGCGGAGCATGGCCAGGGCGCTGAACCGCCACATCGACACCTGCCCCGAGTGCGGCTGATCCCCGCATAAGCGCAGGTCAGCCGCCTGTGCGCCCGCCCTTCAGAAGCGGTGGCCCGGCCTTGGTACCGGGTCACCGCCCCACGACGGAGGACACGCCATCACCCCCCGACACCCGCGTACGACGGCGCCGACCGCAGCCGAAGCCGACGCCTGGGCGGACGTGCTCGTCCGCCACCACCTCCTGCACGCGGCCGTCCTGGCGCCGACCGGCCAGTGGCTCCTCCAGGACGAGCCCGAAGCCCGCGTCCGCGTCCTCGACGGATCGGCCGCCCTGATTGCCTTTGTCGCCGAAGTCCAGCACCGACTCCGCACTCCCAGGAACCGCACCCGATGACGAACCCGATCCCACGCTCTGCCCCCACCGCAGGCCAGCCGGCCCCCAACTCGACCGTGGGGCGAGCAAGTTATCGGCCAAGACACTCTTCCCCGTCGGGGAAGGTGCCTTGGCCGGAACCCGCCCCAGGGGTGGCGGGGGCGGACCAGCGCCGGGGGGCACTGGTCCGGGAGGCAGCGGCCGAGGGCGGACCGCAGCCGGAGAAGCAGGCGCCGCAGCACAAGCGCCGCGACGCCAAGAACCACTCGCGCAAACGCTCGCCCAAACGCGAAGGCCTCAAGCGTCGGCACGTCTGCAGCGTTCGCCTGAACGACGACGAAAAGACGCTCCTCACCGCCGCCGCCCGGAGCGCCCGTACGTCCCTGCCCGCGTTCCTCGCCCGCAGCGGCCTGGCCGCCGCGCACGACCTCGACAGCACCACCGCCGCCATCGCCGGCCAGCGGGAGCTGGTGGCCGAGCTGTTCGCCGCCCGCCGCCACCTCGGACAGGTCGGCAACAACCTCAACCAGGTGACCCGCGCCATCAACTCCGGCGGCCGGCCTTCGGAACTCGACTCCGTCATCGCCGCCGTCCACCGTGCCGTACACCGCGTCCAGCACGCCACCGACCGCCTGCTCAGCCAGCCGTAGGACACAGCACCCCAGCATGATCCCCAGGATCCACAAGCGCGGCACGCGCACCATCGGCCTGCTGCACTACCTCTACGGACCCGGCACGTACGAGGAACACGTCGCCCCCCACCTCGTGGCGTCCTGGGACGGCAACGCCCCCGACCCCGGCCGCGACCCGCAGGCCACCCTCAAGCAACGCCAGCACCTCCTGGACCAGCCTCTCGGCAACATCGACGAAGCCGACCGGCCGCGCAAACACGTCTGGCACCTGTCGGTCCGCAATGCCGCCGAGGACCGCCTCCTGACCGACGACGAATGGGCGGACGTGGCGCGGCGCATGGTGGCCGCGGCCGGGATCGACGACCCCGGCGAGGCGGCCGGGTGCCGCTGGGCGGCCGTCCGGCACGCCGATGACCACATCCACATCGTCGCCACCATGGTCCGGGAGGACGGCTACAAGCCGGACCTCCGCTTCGACGCGCGCCGCGTACAGGCCGAAGCCCGGCTCCTGGAAGCCGAGCTGGGACTGCGGCGCCTCAACGCCGGTGACGGCACCGCCGCTCAGCGACCCACCAGCGCCGAGCGTCACAAGGCCGAACGCCACAAGCGGGAGCGCACCCCCCGCGAAGAACTGCGGGAGTCCGTACGCCGGGCGGTGGCCGGGGCCGAGAGCGAGACAGAGTTCTTCGACCGGCTGACCGCCGGCGGATTGCTGGTCCGCCGGCGCGTCGCTCCCTCCGGCGATCTGCTCGGCTACACCGTCGCGCTGCCCGACGACCGCAACAAGGACAGCGAACCCGTCTTCTACTCGGGTTCCAAACTCGCCCCCGACCTCTCCCTGCCCCGTATCCGCGAGCGCTGGTCCGGCACCCCGCGGCCGAGCACCAACGACGAAGTCCCGCCGGGCTCCCCTGCCCGCCGCTCCCCCAGCGGGCCCGCCACGGCTCGCCGCCGTGCCACCGCCGCCGTCTGGCAGGCCGTGCTCATCCTCGACCGCGGTCCCGACCCCCAGGCCGCCGCGCACATCGCGGCGGCCGGCGAAATCCTGGACGCGCTCGCCAAGACCTCCGCCGCCCACACCCGGCAGCAGCTGCGCGAGGCGGCCTTCGCCTTCGAGCGGGCCTCGCGCTCCCACGTCCGTGCGGAACGCGGCCACGACCGCGCCCTGCGGCAGGCCGCCCGCGATCTCGTCCACAGCGGCCCGGCACTGGGCCGTGGAGAGGACGGCGCCACCACGGCGATGCTGATCGACATGGCGTTCTTCCTCGTCACCGCCGCCGCGCACTGGCACGCGAAGAAGGAACACACCCAGCAGGCCGCCGCCGCCCTGAAGGCCGCCGACCACCTGCGCGCCGCCTACCGAACCGCCGCCCCCGTGCCCATGGGCGTCCTGTACCAGCGGGGCCGACGCCTCCCGCAGCCCCTGCGGCACCGGCAGTCCGCCCATCTGCGCACGGCGGTACCCGAACTGGCCGAGCAGATCCTGGCCGAGCCGGGTTGGTACGCCCTGGCGGCCACCCTCGCCGACGCGGAGAACGCCGGCCACGACCCGTCGGCGCTGCTGGCCGAGGCCGCCGGTCGGCGCGAGCTGACCACCGCGGAGTCCGTCAGCGACGTTCTGGTGTGGCGGCTGCGCCGCATGGCCGACCTGCCCGCGGACGCCTCGACGATGCCCGAACACCACAACGCTGCCACGGCTGGCTCGACAGGGCGCACCGCCTCCCCCTCGACCAGCCGCCACGACCGGTCGCGCAGGCCCAGATGATTATGGACTCTGAGAGTTGCAGCAGGTCAGGGCCATGGTGCACGCTCCCTGTGGCCTGCCAGACGACCAGAGGAGTTCCGGTGTTCCGACGCGCTCGTGCCCACCGTGAGTTCCGCGACGCCCAGCGCGCGGGCTACGCGCTGCTGCGGATGCACCCGACGCAGCCGCTGCCCGACATGGCCGGACCGAACACCCCGGCCCCGGCCGCACCGGAAGCAGCAGCGCCGGACTTCTTGCCGCCGGACTTGCGGGTGCCCTCGCGACAGGAGGTGTCCGGCCTGATGATGCGCTGGGAGCAGCCGCTCATCATCGACGGCGAGGTCCGCTCGTGCCCCGAGTGCGGCGCGTACCGGGACTGGATCATCTTCAGCATGCGCGACGACTCGGTATGGCTGCGCTGCCGGGCCGGCCACGAGACGCAGGAACCCAGGCTGGACGCAGCTTGGTACAACCGCAACTCTGGCCCGGTCGACGGGTTCCACGCCACCCTCGAAGAGGGCTTGCGGCACCTCGGCCACTGATTCCGAGACCCCTACTCATCACCGGCCCCCGGAGGGCCGGTCCAATCAGACCGTCCGCTCCACAGTCACTCAGGGGCCTCGCAGCCACCTTCACACCACGACCGCCCTTGGCCTGGGCACCCTCACTGCCCTGGCTCTGGCAGGCTGCACCCGCAAGCCCGCACGCCCTGCGCGTCACGACGACGTCACCGTGACCGGCTGCCCGACGCTGGAACAGCTCTGCGGCGACGCAGCGACCGGCGGCAGCCTCCGCTTTCCCCGCAAAACGAAGGCGCCCTTCATATACGCCGGCGGCAGCAGCTCTGAGTTGACCGAGGAGCTGTACAGCGACACCCGAGAGAAGCTCTCCAGGAACATCAGCAAGATCTTCGACGCGATGGTCTCCTGCCCCATATACCAGGTGGTGTCCGACAGCGCTGTCATCGACATGGGCACCCAGCAGACGACCGCCCCGAACGTAGGCGGCGGACAATGGAGCCGAGTGATCACCTACTCCGTCGGCGGGCGGCGCAGCGTCGTGAAGCAGACCGCGGTCCGCGCCGGAAACGTCTTGGCGGTCGTCGCGAGGTCCTCAGGACTCGTGGACTTCCACCTGGAGAAGACACTCGGCAAGGCCCAGACCGCCGCCCGCTGACCTCCGCACCTCACGGCTGCGCCCCCTACTGGATTTGCAGTAGGGGGCGCAGCCGTATCGAAGGAACAGCGATGAGCAGATCACCGAGAGGGGCGGAGGGAGGAACGGATTCCGGGCCCGGCTACGCGTGCGGACAGGCGAGGCCCCCTCGGCCGCGTAGAGGCAAGCGATAGTGCGCTGATCCCGATGCGTGTCTCCAGCGCGGACGCCCCAGGACCTCAGCTGCGGCGATACACCGTGAGCCGGCCCTCCATACCATCCGGCAGCGTACGGCGCGGCACCGGAACCGATGAAGCGAGCGAGGAAGCGAAGACCGCGACCAGGTCGTGCGGGACGCTGGCGCTGAAGCTGGCGCACCACAGATACGGGGCGCCGAGAACGGGTTCCGCCCATGCCTGCCAGCCCATCAGCTCAGGCCGCGGGTCGGCGTCCTGGATGAGCGGCGGAAGCGTCTCCAGTGACACGCTGGTGGAGAGACCGGGGTCCGTGGCGGTCGTACGAGGACGGTCCACATCCCTGATCCAGCCCCGGGCGACGAGCGCGGAGACAACCGTCTCGGCCTCGGCGAACCCGGCCGCCGGCAGCTCGCGGGCGTCGAGCGCGACGAGGAGATCGGCGAGCACCTCGTGCGGAACGCCGGTGGTGAAGTACGCGTTCCACTCCGTCATGACGCTGGACGGGTGCGGACGGGCGGAAAGCTGCCAGGCCACCGGCAGTCCCCCGAGTTCGAACGGGTAGCCGGCGAGAATCCACTCGGCGCCGCACAGCCCGTCCGGGCTCACGTACAGCAGGGTGTGGCGGGACGTCGGCCACATGCGCCAGCCCATCCAGGTGAGCAGATCACCGATCCGCTCGGCGAGAACGCCATCATCACCGGCCAGATGGCGCGGGGCCACCCAATACACCGGCTCCGGCGAGTCGTGGTGAAAAGGATCATTGGGATGGTGGGGGTTCAGGACACCTCCGTGGTTCGTGAGCGTTCAGTGTCCGCCGTCGCCCGGGCGGCCTTGCGGCGGCGGTACGAGGGGGCCTCGGCCGGAGCCTGCCAGGTGAGCTGGACGGCGACGTCGGGCGGCAGGTGCCCGAGCTGCTCAGCGTCCTTGGCCTCCGCGATGAAGACCGCCGGGGTTCCTTTCTCGTCCCGGGCGATGACCACGCCGCCCAGCTTGTGAGCCATGGGAAAGAACGGGTTGATGGCCAGCCGGACTGGCGTACCGCGGTCGCATCCTGTCAAGAGGTCGACGACCTCTCCGACGGTCATCTCCGGCGCGTACGGCTCCAGGGCATCCTCCTTGCGCTATCGAAGGCGGGCAACTCGGTGTCAGGCAGAGGCACAGTACGTGTCGTACGCGACATCGGGGTCGCACGGCCGTGTCCTCGATGCCCTCTCACATCGGGCGAGAGGTGGTCAGGATGCGGGTCACGGTGGCGGCGACAATCTCCGCCGGGGTCTCGGTGTGGAAGGAAACGCTGTATCCGGGAATCTTGGCGGTCCCGGTGACGGCGAGTTTCCAGCCCTCACCATCGGTGCCTGGGCGCCCGCCCGGAAACCAGCCGAGGTAAAAACGGCCATCCTGCGAATTCACGTGTACATCACCTCGGTCGTCCACGACCAGGTTGAAGAATTCGGACGTGAAAAGGTCGGTTACCAAAGTCGGTTGTCCTGCCCCCAGCCGCCACCCGCGCAGCCGCAAAGCATCGGCGCTCCTGGAGAACCCGGGGGTGGGCACCTCCACAGTCACAGGCATCACCTCTCTGACCTGGCATTTTCCTGGGAAGGTGTCTACGTTGACATCCGAATGGAATGTTGGCCAGTCCTTACGGAATCTTTCCTGTCTGCCCCCGGCGAACTGGTGTCCTTTGTCATCCAATCGAGGCGTTTGACAGCGAACTCAGCCGTTTCGGATTTTCTGACAGTGAATCTAAGGGTTGTCCCGTAAATGATCTGCGGCGTGCTGGATGGCCTTCCTGTTTCCCGTCACCCTACGAGGGCGAGGTTGTGTAGGCGGGCGATGCCGAGCATGGCGTGGTGGACGCCGTCGCCCTTCAGGCGGCAGTCACGAAGGATCTTCCAGCCCTTCATTCGGGCAAATACATGCTCGACGCGGGTGCGGACCTTGCGGTGGGAGGCGGTGCGCTCTCCTCTTTCCAGGCCGGGAGTTCGGGCCTGGCCGCGTTCGCGACGGTGCGGAATGACCAGGCCGGTGCCCCGGCAGCCGCCGTCCGCGATCA
Organism: Streptomyces sp. NPDC003077; assembly: GCF_040611095.1. NCBI lineage: Bacteria > Bacillati > Actinomycetota > Actinomycetes > Kitasatosporales > Streptomycetaceae > Streptomyces > Streptomyces sp. NPDC003077. Next base: position 37,822 of record NZ_JBEXNM010000074.1, read on the forward strand.
CGGTCGTCCTGCCGACGGCGTCCTTTGCGCCGGACAGTTCCCATGCCTTGCAGTCGTGGCGATTGCCGGGCAGCGGCCGGCCGACGGCGACGATGAGCCGGGTGTCGGCGTCGATGACGACCTGGTGATTGGTCGAGTATCGGTAGTTCTTCGACTGCTCGGCGAGGCCGTGATCGTGGGTGGGGCCCCAAGGTGCCGTCCACGATCAGCACGGTGTGCTTGCGGAACCGCTTGCGTTGCTGGAGCGCAAGTGAGGGGCTGAGGTGGTCGATGATGCGGTTCGCAGCCGACTTGGGCACCCCGAACAGCGGGGCCAGCCGACGCAGGTGAGGTTGGTGCGCCAGTACGCGGCGACCAGCAGCACCCGGTCCTCCAGCGGCAGACTCCACGGCCGGCCCTTGCGCACCGGGTCGGCGCCCTCGCGCCGCAGCGCGGTGATCAGCTTGCCGAACTGCGGAGGGCTCAGCCCGGTGAACAGGGCTGTCCAGGACGGCTCCGACGCCTTGATCACACCAGACACAGCAAGATCACCTCACCCGTGCCCAGCAGTTACGGGACAGCCCTTAGTCGACCCAGGTCAGCGACTCGCACACGACTAACTGCGTTGCGAAAGGATACGAACTAGTGTCCATGGCCATCTTGTCAGATCGCAGACGCTGTGGCCGAATCTCACGACAGCTGGCCAGTCAACGGCCGTTTGACTACGAATCCGAGACTGGCTGCACAGTCTGTGTTCGCTCTACGGAGCGAGTCGGCGCCAGGTCAGCTGGATCTGACACGAGGTAGGGCAGCCGCGCCTCCACCACGGCCCTCGTCAGCCGCGATTCCTGGTGTCGCCCCAGACAGGACCGGCGCCGATTTTGATCGATATGGCCCTGAGATCGAACGGGTTCGATACCGTCATGTGCGCGGTTGCCGTTCATGAAGACGTCGTTGTACCGGGAAGTGACGAATGTTCATCGAGAAGCTTGTGCTGGAGAACTTCAAGTGCTACGGGCCGGGACGCACTTCAGTCCGCCTGGACCGGGGCATGACTGCCTTCATTGGTGCCAACGGTTCGGGCAAAACCGCGGCCTGCGAGGCACTGCTGCGGTTGTTCGGGATATCCGGCCAAGAACGGTCCGTACGGGTGGACGACTTTCATGTGCCCGTGGACGAGGTCGACCTGCCCGCCAGCCGCGCACTCACGATCGAAGCGGTGCTCGCCTTCCCCGAACTCGACGGCAGCGGGGAGAACGATGAGGTCGAAGAAGGCGACGACGGGGATGCCGCGGAGGATGCGGAGCGCCAGCAGCCAGCTAGCACGTTCCGAGCGGTCCCGGAGTTCTTCCGGCGCATGGCTGCCGAAGAGGTTGGTGACCTGAAAGTCCGAATTGCACTCCGGGCCGAATGGGTCGATGACGGCACGGTGGAGGGGGCGATCACCGAGTCACGCGTGATCGTCAACACCCTTGCCGAGGAGTACAGCGAGGACGACTATGTGCAGCTCAGCGCTGCGGAGCGTAGCCGTATCCAGATGATCTACATCCCGGCCTCCCGTGACGGCGTGCGCCAGGTAACGGCCTTTCTCCGCAGTCGACTGTGGCGAGCTGCGCAGTGGTCAACTGGCCTGCGGGACCTCGTCAGTGGCCATGCGGCTGAACTTGCCGAAAAGTTCTCCGAGGAGCCCGTGGTCCAAGCGGTCGAAGGTGCACTGACGGCCCGGTGGCAGGAACTGCACGACGCACGAATGCATTCGGACCCCAAGCTGCGGCTGCTCGACGGCGACTTCAACCAGCTGGTCCGCGATTCCGAGCTTGTCTTCGAGCCCGACCACAACGCTCAGCCCAGACCAGCCCGCATGCTGAGCGACGGGCAGCGGTCGCTGCTGCATCTCGCCTTGACGGCAGCAGCCATCGACGTCGAGGCCGCCGTCTACGCCGGCCAGCATGATGACGACTTCACTCTGCAAGCTGCTCACCTGCCGCACTTGACCCTGATCGCGGTCGAGGAACCCGAGAACAACCTTTCGCCGTTCTTCCTGTCTCGGATCGTCGGCCAACTGCAAGATCTGAGCGGTACTACAACGACACAGACGATCCTCTCAAGCCACTCATCCAGCGTGATGACCCGTATCCGCCCCGAAAACGTTCGATACTTCCGTACGGAGCCAGCCGCCGATACGGCATCCGTCCGCGAGATCGCCCTCCCCGACGACACCACCGAAGCGGGCAAGTACCTGCGGGAGGCAGTGCGTGCCCACCCGGAGCTGTACTTCGCCAAGTTCGTAGTGCTGGGCGAAGGCGACACCGAGCAGCTCGTCATTCCCCGGATCGCCCAGGCCCACGGTGTGCAGCTGGACCCGTCCTTCGTAGCGATGGTGCCGCTCGACGGCAGGCACACCAACCACATGTGGAAGCTGCTCCGCGACCTAGACATCCCCCACGCCACCCTGCTAGACCTCGACTACGGCAAGGCTGGCGCGGGCCCGGCGCGGCTCCGTGACGCCTGCAACCGTCTTTTGGAGAACGGGCTCAATCCCCTGGAAGGGCTTACCGGCTACGACGAGGTAAGCGAGATCCACGACGACCTTCTCCTCCAGGACGTCGGGCCGATCCTGCAGCACCTGCGAAAGTTCGCCGTCTTCTACTCCGAGCCGCTTGACCTCGACTACGCCATGCTGTGCGCGTTCGATAAAGCCTACAGACACCTCGAAGGCGGCCAGCGTGGGCCGGATTCTAGTGATCCCACAACTACGGTTCTGGGGGAGAAGGGGACCAGGCCGGGCTACTGGAACAAGGAACGGGCTGAGCGGCTGGGCTGGTACCGGTACCTGTTCCTGTCGCGTTCGAAACCGAGTACCCACCTGAGCGCGCTCGGCCGCCTCAGTGACGAGGAGCTCCGATTGAACGCGCCAGAGGTGCTTGTGGCCCTCGTGGAGCACATTCGAAAGGTGGTCTCACTGTGAGCGCCTCCGACCGCCGGCTCCTGGCAGGTGCTCCAACGCAGCGGCCAACGACCGTGGTTCCGGTGGAAGATTGGGCCCCGGCAGGAATCGAGGATCTGGAACCAACCGCGTGGGCGGCTCTCCGGGACACCGGCAATGTAGCGGTCGTGGCCGGCCCGGGCGCGGGCAAGACGGAGTTCCTTGCTCAACGCGCTGCCTACCTTCTGCAGACCGGGCTGTGCCCGTGGCCGCAGCACATTCTGGCGATCTCCTTCAAGCGGGATGCGGCCGCTAACCTCGGCCGCCGGGTCGCCGCCCGCGCTCCGGAGCACGCCAGCCGCTTCGCCTCCATGACCTTCGACGCGTTCACCAAGGGGCTGGTGGATCGGTTCGCGCTGGCCCTTCCGCCGGACTGGCGGATGAGCCACGGGTACGACATCCGCAACGCACCCAACTCCGAAGTGAACACCTTCCTCAACACCGTCGCCTTCTCGGCCCCGCAGACGCTGGCCGGGCAACTCGGATTTCAGTCCGGACGCTTCGTCTCCGACATCGTCGGGCGATGGAACTTGCCCGAGAGCGTGCCGACGGACGATGACGTCGACCCCGTCTCCTACGCCGTACGCGAGTGGTGGCGCGCCCGCTACCTGCGGCCGGGAAGGGCGGAAGTCGACTTCGTCATGCTCAACCGGCTCGCCGAGCTGCTGGTCCGTGCGGTGCCGAAGCTTCGACGCGCCCTACGGATGACCTACCCCATCGTGTTCGTCGATGAATTCCAGGACACGACCAGCGCGCAGTTCTCCTTCCTCACGTCCGTTTTCGGCGAGGAGACCGCGGTGACAACGGTTGGGGACAGCAAGCAGCGGATCATGGGCTGGGCCGGCGCTATGCCCGAGGCCGTCCAGCGCTTCACAAGCACTTTCGACGCCACCACCTACCCGCTGGCGTGGAACTTTCGCTCCAGCGACGCCCTGGTCGAACTCCAGCACGTGATCGCCAACAAACTCGATCCGGCCTCAGTGCGGCCCACCCCGAAGGCAACTGCCGAGGACGGGCACGAGCCGGCCGTGCTGTGGGCATTCTCGGGCGGAGATAGGGAGGCGCGGTTCATCGCCGACTGGATCGCCCGGGACATTGCCAGCTCGGACCGTACTCCAGCAGACTTCGCGCTCATCGCACGGCAGAAAGTCAAAGACTTCGAGCCTCTGTTTCGGGCTCGCCTCGCCGCGCACGGAATCCGAGTCCGCAACGACGACGCTCGGCTCGGCAAGATGGCCCTCCAAGACCTGCTCAAGAGCGAGACGACCCGCCTGTTCGTGGGGCTGCTCCGGCTGGCGCACCAGCCTCGTGGCCTCGCAGCATTGTGGCAGGAGGTATCGGCGACTCTGGAGCGTGTACACGGCGCAACCGATGACGAGAGAGCCCAGCAGCGTGTCGGCGAGGACTTGAGCGACCTGACCACCCGGCTCCGTGCCTGGCTTCAGGCCCACCCTCCGTCGACCACGTCTGCGGCCGACGCCGTCCGAAAGGTGCTCGACCTCGTGGACAGCGCGGCCCTGCGCCGCTACGTCAAGGCCACGGCACCCGGTGAGGAGTTCGATCTCGTCATCGAAGCATTCGAGGCACGCCTTGAGACGGTGCTTGACGGGTCAGAGGACTGGGGTGGGGTACTCGACGAATTCGAGTCCGCCGATGCCGTCGTCTTGCTCACCACCCACCGCAGCAAGGGCCTCGAGTACCACACCGTGTTCTTCCTCGGTATTCACGGCAGACAGTGGTGGGCGCTCGGGAGCGACCCGCGTGAAGGGACATCGACCTTCTTCGTGGGTCTGTCCAGGGCAGCTCAACGGCTGGTCTTCACGACGGACCGGTCCCAGCGCACCGGTCCCATCGCGGCCTTCTTCGCGATGCTCACTGAGGCGAGAGTGCCAGAGGTCGATCAAGGATAAGGGCAGGCTCGTGAGACTGCCCTCTCTGACACAGTCTGAGACGCCGTGAGAAGCCGCAGGTTCCAGCCTCGCTGAAGGACGCGGACAGCGATGATGTTCTCGGTGACGCTGATGCGCCGCTCGATGGTGTTGCGCTGCTTGCAGCTCTCGCGATCAAGATCGGTGGCCGGCCGCCCCGGCTGCCCCGCCGCAGTCTGTGCCCACACTGGTCCGCCGGGACCGGATCACCGCCGGATGCCGCGCTTGCGCAGGTGGTCACGTACCGCGTGGGAGGAGTCGGCCTTGTCCACCAGCACCACCTCCGGCCTCGTGCGCGGGCGGCCACGCTGCCGGGAAACGCGCAGGCGGGACATGACCGCCTGGGAAGCGGGTGCGTCCCCGGCCTGCCCGGCGGTGAGGACGAACCTCAGGGGCCGGCAGCGGGCATCGGCTGCGAGGTGGATCATCATGGTCGGTCCGCCACGGGACCGGCCGATGGCGTGATCGGTTGGTTCGTCGGCTGGGGCCCGTTTTTGCGGACCCCGGCCGCGTGCCGGTGAGCCCGCACGATCGCGGTATCCACCGGGACAGCCCACGTCGGTTCTTGCTCGGTATCGGTCCGGGCTATCAGCGTGGTGAACACCCGCTTCCAGGTGCAGTCAGTGACCCACGCGTGAACGCGATCGTGCCGGCGACCACCCCGCCTCGGTGCCCGGTCCGGCAGCAACGGCTCGACCCGCGCCCACCGAGCGTCGGTCAACGGCACACCCGGGTAGCAGCAGTTCCCGGATGTCAGCGCGGTCGGAGCCTGTCCATGTCGCGGGGGGTGGAGACGATCTCCCCGGCCGGGCCGGCGAAGGAGGGGTTGAGGGCGGTGATGTCGGTCGTGCCCAGGTAGCCGTGGGCGTGGGGGCCGGG
>NZ_JBEXNM010000075.1:0-43358 GCF_040611095.1 Streptomyces sp. NPDC003077
GGCCGCCGCGTGGTGCGGGCGGCGGCCGGAGCGGCGCTCGGTCCGGGATCTAGCCCTGGGTGAGAGTGATGGAGTTGATCGGTGTCAGGTCGGCGTAGACACCGTTCTGCGGGGCGATGTCGTAGTTGCAGCCGGCGCCGTTGTAGCCGGTGCACAGATGCGCATAGGCGCCGCCGTACTGGTTGTTGAGCACCCAGTGCCGTCCGTACTGGTTCGAGAGGTTGTGTGCTCCGTAGCTGTAGAAGACGTGCGACGGGGAGACGGCGGGGTCCTGGTTCTGCGGGTAGATGCAGACGGCGCCGTACGGGCAGTTGGCCCACGGGTCGCCTGCCACCTGGGTCTTGACTGTTTCGGTGACCTGGGCATTGGTGGTGCCGGCAGTGCGGGCGTTGGCGGTGCCGGCGGTCAGCATCGTCAGTGTCGCGACGGCGGCGCCCAGCGCGGCCATGCGACGGGTGATTGCACGCATTGGGGTCTCCTCCCGTTGGTGACGTGAGTGTCACCGGGTGACGGCAGCCTAGAAGTGGGACCGTGGCGACCGCCGCGCGATTCCGGTCATGTATCCAGTCAGATATGTACGAATATCGGACGTCCGTCGTTGCCCTGCGGCTTTCGCCGTCGCCCCCCCTGTGACCCCTGTGACCGCGTGGCAGTGACGGCGACAGCGGCGCGGCCGTCGGGCAAACCGGCTGGCAACGGGGGGTGTCGCGCGGGTGGATGGTGCCGCCACGCCGGGGGGCATCGGTGCGTCGGGGGGCGTCGGTGCTGTCGGGGACACGGAGCGGATCGATCGGCGCGGCTACCCGCGTGTGCGTGCGGACCCGCGGATTTCACCGATATCGGCCGGCCGGGCAAGTTCCGCCCAGGAACCGAGCGGCGCGCCGCGCACAGGCCCCACACGCCCCACGTACACCGTCCTTACGCCGCCCTTACGCCGTCCTTACGGCGTACGACTCATCGCCCGGGCCGCGGCGTTCGGGGCGGACAGCATCAGTTTCCGGTGGGTCCGGCGCAGCACGGCGCGCGCGGCGACCGGGTGTACCCGCCGCACGACGGCGAAGTAGGCCCTGCCCCACGCGCTGTGGGTCTTGACGACGGTGCTGAAGGTGACGCGCTTGCCTTCGTCCACGTGGAGTGATGCCCGGTAGTCGAGGTGGCGGGCGTCCTTGCCGAGCAGGACCTCGTCGTCCGTGCGGGCCAGGACGGGGAGGACCCGGCCGGACAGGGCGGCGCCCCAGGCCTCCGGTTCGCGGGGCATGCCCGGGCGCAGCGGCATCCGCCAGGCGTCGGTGTAGTCGGGGCGGGCGAAGGCGGTGCGGACGAGCCGGGCGTCGCCGGGGAGGCTCGTCGCGGTCGGCCCCGCCTCCATGAACCGGTGCAGCAGCCAGTGCAGCGCGCGGACCCTCGGGGACCAGCGGACGGGCCGCTCCGGCTCTCCGGTGGCCAGGCGCTCGACGTTGTCCAGGACTTCCTCGACCACGACGTCGTGGAGGGGGCCGATGACCGCCGCCCATATCAGCCAATGCGCCACGTTCCGGGTCTGGTGGAGGGTGTGGCGCACTCGGCAGCGGTCGGGGCCCACCGGCTCGACGGTCAGTTCGTGGAAACCGTTCTCCGGGGGGGCGAAGGTGAAGCGCACCCGGCGCCCGGGCTCGTGGGCGCTGACGCGGTAGCGGATGAAGCCGTGTCCGCCCTCGGCGCCGACGCCGAGCGGCCGGTCGAAGAGCATCGGGGGCCAGACCGGGGTCGGCCAGAGGGGATCGTCGGCGGCCGACAGACGTTCGAGGAAGGCGCCGACCGTCTCGGCGGGCGCCGCGATGAGGCGGGTGTGGACGTTGCGGATCTGTGCCATGGTCACCACTCCATACGCCAGCGTATGTTCGTGGACCATACGGTAGCGTATGGAGAGTGACAGGCAAGCAGGAGCACCCCTCGCCGACCCCCCAACCCCGCGGACGCCGACGGCGTTTGACGGCCCAGGACTGGACGGACGCGGCGCTCACGGCCATCGGCGAAGGCGGACTCGCGGCCGTCTCCGTCGAACCGCTCGCCGCCCGCCTGGGCACGACCAAGGGCAGCTTCTACTGGCACTTCCGCGACCGCGAGGCGCTCGTCGAAGCGGCCTTGCGGCGCTGGGAGGAGGTCCACACCGAGGCCGTCATCGCCGCCCTGGAAGCCGAGCCGGACCCGGCGCGGCGGCTGCGCACGCTCTTCGCGCAGGGCACGAGCCGGGTGGCCGAGGACCCCCTGGAAGTGACCCTGCTCGCCACGGCGGCACACCCCCAGGTCGCCGAGGTGCTCGGCCGGGTCACCGAACGGCGGATCGCCTACCTGACCGCACTCTTCCGCGAGCTCGGCTTCCCCGCCGAGCCCGCCCGCCACCGCGCCCTGATGGCCTACACGAGCTACCTCGGCCACGCCCAGCTCCACCACGCCGCGGGAGCCGGCGCCGCCCTGCCGACCGGGGCGGAGGCCGGGCGGCATCTGGACGCGGTGATCGAGACGTTGGTGCGGCGGTGAGGTCAGTGATCCAGCAGGCCGCGGCGGCGCTCTGATCGCCAACAGGCGGGGAACGCGGATGACGGGACCGGCGCATGGGTGGGCCCCTGCCACCTTCGGCGAAGATGCGGCAGGGGCCCGTCAAACTGCGCGATATCAGAGTTCGTGGTGCTGTAGTGCGGCGATGAACGCGCCGAAGGCGGCGGGGGAGAAGACCAGGACGGGGCCGGTGGGGTTCTTGCTGTCACGGACGGGGACGGCGCCGGGGATGCCGGCAGCGATCTCGACGCAGTTGCCACCCTCCTGGTTGCTGTAGCTGCTGACGCGCCAGGTAACGGCGCTCAGGTTGGGACGGGACGAGCGAGGCACGGTAGCTGCCCTCCATCACGGAACGGATCATGCCGAGCGACATCACCGGGGGTAGAGCCAGCGCCCGCAGGTGGTCGTATGCCGCCACATAGCTCTTGACTTCTTCCGGATCTTCGATGAGTTGGCCGTAGTCAGCCCCTTCTGTATAGGCGACGCGGGAACCGTTCGGAAGCGTGAGAACGGTGAGGGAGCCGCCCATGCATTGGTGTTCCCCTTGGCTGAACGGAAGCACTTGCAAGGTGATGGACTTGTCCTCGGCCGCCTGAGCCAGGTGCGCGAGTTGGGAGTGCATGACGGGCACATTGCCGACCGGGCGCAGAAGCACCGCTTCATCGAGGACGGCCCACAGCTCGGGTTTGTCCGGCGAGGCCAGGCGCTCCTGCCTGTCCATGCGTGCGGCCAGGCGTTCCTCGATCTGCTCCGGTGACCGTAGGGTTCGGCCGACGCGCAGTACGGCACGCGCGTAATCGGCCGTCTGCAGCAGACCAGGAACCGTGTGCGCCGCATATTCTTTGATCGCCACTGCGTGTGCGGCGTGTTCCATGAACGCGCGCGACCAGTCAGGGAAATTCTCCCGATACATGTGCGGCCACAGGTCCACCAACAGGCCGCCCGCACCCACCGCTTCATCAAGTAGCCGCGTGAGGGCCAGTGTGGGCATCGTGGCTGTCGCGCGCTCGATCTGGGTAATGCGTGTGCTGTGCACGCACACCCTGGCTCCCAGCTCTTCCTGGGTCATTCCGGCGGCCTTGCGCAAAAGCCTGAGCCGGTGGCCGAACAAGGTGCGCATGGACTCCGTCGGGTCAATTCCATTGGCCACGGGTTCACTTCCCAACCTGAACGATTCGGGATTCAGGACCGACCCCCTACCGATCGTACGCACAGAGGGCAATGCTGCGAATGCAATCAGTAGCGATCAATGGTGGAGGGACCACGCGCATGACGCACGACGTAGACGAGCGCAGGAAAGAAGCTCGGCGAATTGCCGCCCAAATGGCCGACGACCTGCAGACATCCCTGTCCGCCCGCGGCTTTCACCTGCCCATGCGTGCAGGTACCCCCATCGGGGGACGGCCCCATATCGCCGTTGACCCCATTCCCCACGACACCGCCCGCCGCCTTTGTGACGTGCTCAAACCCGCGCCCGCCCTGCCCTCCGTCCCCGAGCAGTCCGACCCCTTCGCGCATGTGGAACACGCGCTGGCCACGTTGCGGCAAGCGCTGTTCGGCGCGGGGCTCGTGCTGCCGTCCCTCGGTCTCGACCTGCCCTCGGCCGTCTGCGGAACACCCCTCGTACGTCTGGGAAACGCACGTCCCGATGTCGTACGGCAGGTCGCCGTGCTGCTCCGCCAAGGGACGACGCAATAACGAAGGAGGAAGCGAAAGGAGCAGTGGGCGCGTTGGTGAAGGCAGTGGCAACGGGCCGCACGGAAATCGCTCAGGACGCCTTCGACTGGGAATTCCCTGGCACCCGCACCGCCGTCTTCACCGTTTTCGTACGCCCGGTGGGAGGCGGCTGCGAATGGACCGCCTTTCCGGAGGACGTACGCCGGAGTGGAAAGGAGGCGGGGCGGCATCTGGACGCGGTGATCGCGACGTTGGTGCGGCGGTGACAGCGGCGCTGGTGCGGCGGTGAGCAGGAACCGGCTCTCGCGGCCGGGAACGTCCGGCCGGACCGATGTCGCGGAGGTCCGTCGCGCCGACTTCCGGACGAACGGCCGACGGCGGCTCGTCCTCCGGATGGCGAACGGCTGACGGCGGCTCGTCCTATGGATGGCGAACGGCCGACGGCGGCTCGTCCTCCGGGTTCGGGAGCGCACGGCCCAGGTGGGCGAGTGGGGACAGGGCCATCAGCAGGGGGGACAACAGCATGGCGGTGGCCGTCGCCAGGAGGGCGGTGCGCAGGCCCCAGCCTTCGGCGAGTCGGCCGCCGAGCAGGGAGCCAAGTGGGGTGAGTCCCATGCCGGCGAACGTGATGGTGGCGGCGGCCCGGCCCTGTAGGGCGTGCGGGGTGACGGCCTGCCGGACGGCCATGGTCGTGACGTTCACCAGTTGGCCGCCGGCACCGAACACGAGGTTGATCGCCACGAGGGCCGTGATCGTCGTCACAGACGGTCCGTGCAGCGCGGGCACGCACAGCAGCACGCCGTCGCCGAGCGCCGCCGCGATCACCAGCACCCGGCCGTGGCCGAACCGGCGGGGAAGGCGGGCGGCGAGCAGTGCGCCCAGGAGTGCGCCGGATCCCGTGGCCGCCAGCGCCAGTCCGACGGCGGTGCCCGGCAGGCGCAGTTCCCGGGTCAGGAAGAGCAGGTAGACGGTCATCAGGGCCGCGAAGGAGAACTGGAAGGCCGCCGAGGCGAGGCCCACCGTCCGTAGCGAGGTGTCGCCGGCGACGAATCGGAGGCCTTCGTGGATGCGTCGCCAGACGCGAGGGGGGCGTCCCGAGCGCCGTGGTACCGCCTCGTGGCTGCGCATCCGCCGGATCGACAGGAAGGACAGGGTGAAGCACAGCGCGCCGGAGGCGGCGGCGGTCGGCGCCGACAGCAGCGAAACCACCATGCCGCCGAGGGCGGGACCGCCGATCTGGGCCGCGGAACGGCTGCCCTCCAGCGCGCTGTTGCCCCGTACGAGCTGATCGCGCCGCACCAGCCGTACGAGAGACGCCTGATAGGCCACGTCGAAGAACACGGACAGCGTCCCGACGGCGAAGGCGGCCACGAGCAGCACCGGCGGCCCGAGCCCGCCGAGGAGTGCGGCGACGGCCACGCCGCCCAGCGCCAGGGCCCGGCCGAGGTCCGCCAGCACCATCACCGTGCGGGTCCGCCACCGGTCCACCCACGCGCCGACGAAGAGCGGAAGGAGCAGCAGCGGCGCCAGCCCCACCGCGCGGAGCGCGCCCACCTGGCCGGCGTCGGAGTCGAGTGTCAGCACGGCGATCAGCGGCAGGATCACCAGCCCGGCGTGCTCGCCGAGTTGCGAGGCCGTCTGCCCCAGCCAGAGCCTGCGGAAATCACCGTCCCGCCACAGGTTGGGCGGTCCCGGACGACCGGAATCGGGCGCGGCGGAGGGAGGAGCGGACGGCACAGGGACCCCTTGGGTTGTCGCGGACGAGGCCCGCCGTCCCGGCGTGCGCCGGGCCACCGACGGTGCGGGGGCCGGGCACACCAACGGTGCGGGCGTGCACACACCAACAGTGCGGGCGTGCACACACCAACAGTGCGGCCGGGCGCGCACCAATGGTGCGGGCGGGGGAAGGCTCGCTGTGCCGCGCGTCAAGGGCGGCACGCGATGACGGGCCGATCACGGCCTACGGCGTCAACGCGTGCTCGGACGACCGGGCATGCCGTGGCTCCTCAGGGGTCGCTTGGTGCTCGAACACTAGCCCGTGGCCGTCCGGCGCGGAAGGTGGGAAGTTACCGGGTGGCTCCGGGCGACGGCGTCATGCCGGGTGGATGAGGCGGCTTTCGTAGGCGAAGATCACGGCCTGGATCCGGTCGCGGAGTTCGAGCTTGTGCAGGATGCGCCCCAGATGGGACTTCACGGTCGCCTCCGCGAGGTACAGAGTGGCCGCGATCTCGATGTTGGACAGGCCGCGGCCCACCTGGACGAGCACCTCGCGCTCACGGGTGCTGAGCCGGTTCAGCCGCTCGTCGCGGGCAACGCCGCCGCCGTCGGGGATGTGCGGGCGGAGGTTCTCCAGCAGGCGGCGGGTGATCCGCGGGGAGACCACCGCGTCGCCCGCGGCCACGCTGCGTATCGCGGTGAGCAACTCCTCGGGCCTGGTGTTCTTCAGCAGGAAGCCCGAGGCTCCGGCCTTGAGTCCGGCGAAGGCGTACTCGTCGAGGTCGAAGGTGGTGAGGATCAGCACTCTGCTCCGCGGGGAGGCTTGGATGACCTGCCGGGTCGCCTCGATCCCGTCGGTCCCGGGCATCCGGACGTCCATGAGGACGACATCGGGGCGCAGCTTGCGGGCGAGGCGTACGGCCTGGGCACCGTCCGCGGCCTCGCCGACCGGTGCCATGTCGGGTTGGGCCTCCAGGACGGTGCCGAAGGCCATCCGGAGGAGCGCTTCGTCGTCGGCGATCAGGATGCGGATCGTCATACGGTCGCCGCCCCGCCGCTGTCGAGGAAGAGGCGGGTGTGGACTCCCCAGCCGCCGCCCGGGAGCGGTCCGGCCCGCAGCTTCCCCCCGTAGGCAGCCGCGCGCTCGCGCATGCCGGGGATGCCGTGGCCGGATGGTGTGGCGCCGGGGCGTGGCGGGCGGGGGCCGCTGTCGGTGACGTCCACCGCGACGGTCTCGGCCGAGCACAGCACCCGGACCTTGGCGTGTGTGCCGGTGGGCGTGTGCTTGAGGGCGTTGGTCAAGGCTTCCTGTACCAGGCGGTAGACGGTCAGTTGCGCGGTGGCGGGAATGTGCGCGTGGCCGCCCTGGACCTCCAGGCGGGTCGGCAGTCCGGCGGCGCGCATCTGGTCGGCGAGGGCCTCCAGTTGGGCGATGCCGGGCATCGGATGGCGCTCCGCGTCCGGTTCGTCGGTCCGCAGGATGCCCAACGAGCGCCGCATGTCGGTCAGGGCCTGCCGGCCCGTCTCGGAGATCTGGAGCATCGCGGTGGTGGCCTTGTCGGGCGACCGGTGCTGCGCGTAGACGGCGGCGTCGGTGAGCGCGACCATGACGGACAGGTTGTGGGTGACGATGTCGTGCATCTCCCGGGTGATACGTGTCCTCTCCTCGGCGACGGCCAGCCGGGCCTGCTGGTCCTGTTGTCGCTCCAGGCGTGCGGCCCGTTCCTCCACGGCCGTGAGATAGGCGCGCGTGGTCCGCGCGTTCACCCCCAGGACGGCGGCGGCGACGACCATCGCGGTCACCGCGACGAAGAGGGCCACGAACGCGCCTTCCTCCGCCCAGCGCAGACAGGCCAGCAGGGCGCCTGCCTCCACGACGGCACCGGCGACCAGCGTGCCGCGCCGACCCGTGTTCGCGGCCACCGTGTAGAGAGCCACCAGCAAGGCGACGTCCGCCGGCAGTTGGACGTCCATCAGCCACTGGACGAAGGCCGCGGCTGCCACGGCGCCGAACACCGCCAGCGGGGCCCGGCGCCGCCACAGCAGGGGCAGCGCGAGGGCGGCGGTGAGGGCCACGGCCACCGGCAGCTCCCTCGGGGCGCGCGTGGCCATGACGTGGAGCAGGAGCAACGCCGGCAACAGCGAGCCCCGCACCATGGGCGGCAGCCGGAGGCCCCAGCGCCGGGCGGCCCTCCCCAGTCGCGCCGCTCGCACGGAGGCCAGGTGGGCGGATCCTGCCAGCCGTACGGCTGTCCTCGTCTGCCGCACGGCTGTTTTCGTTCGCCGTATGGCTGTCCTCGTTCGCCGCACGGATCTTGCCAGCCGTACGGCCGTCCGCGTCCGCCGCGTGGCTGTTTTCGTTCGCCGTATGGCTGTCCTCGTTCGCCGCACGGATCTCGCCAGCCGTACGGCCGTCCTCGTCTGCCCCGTGGCTGTTTTCGTCCGCCGCATGGCCGTCCTCGTTCGCCGCACGGCCGTCCGCGTCCGCCGCACGGATCTTGCCAGCCGCACGGCCGTCCGCGTCCGCCCCGTGGCCGTCCTCGTCCGACGCACGGCCGTCCTCGTCCGCCGTACGCGGCCCCGGTGACGCGCCGGGTGGGCACGGCCCGGCTCTGCGACCGCCTCAGTCATCACACGTCCCTGTCGATTCGGCGTCATGGTGGCCCCCGGCGAGAGGCCACGGCGGCCCCCGGCCAGGGGACACGGCGGTCCCCGGCCAGGGCCGCCACCGCGTACGGCCGGAGCCGGGTCGCGTGCCAGGAGGGCAGGAGGGCACACCAGCACACCCCGCGCTCCCCGGCGTGAACCGCGGCCCTGTCACGGTAGGACGCGGGCCCGCGCGGCACATGAGTCCACCGTCTGATGGCACCGCGCCGAGGTACGACCACAGGCGGAGTCCCGCTTCCTTCCGCGGTCGCAAAGCGGCCCGCGCCCGGCGTGCTCGCTTGCGACTCCGGTCGCACGGGCGAGAGGCCCCGATGCGACTCCGGTCGCACCGGCGACATGCCTCGGATGGCGACTCCGAGCGCATGTGAGGGCGACCCGGGATCGATGCGGCACCGCGTGCCCCGCCCTGACGATGGCCGGGTGACCGAGATCATCGCGGGGCTGTACCTGTCCCCTTTGGAATTCCTTGTCTTGCTGGGTGCCATCGCGTTGGTGGTGGCGCGCTGGCTTCCTCCCGTCGCCCGTCCGCGCGTCACGATCGCGGCGGGAGCGGTTCTCGTGCCGTCCGCGATCGTGCTGGGTGTGGTGGGGATCCGCTGGCAGATGCTGCCGGTACTGGCGGGCGCTGCCATCGCGTCGCCGTTCGCCCTCGCTCCCCTGCTGCGGCGCCGTACCGGCCGGACGGCGTGGCGGGCCCGGTGGTGGCTGGCGTTGCCGGGGTCGGTGGCCTGCGTCGGCCTGATCGCCGCGGGCCCGGTGGCCGCCTGGGCCTTCCCCGTACCCGTGTTCCCCGAACCGTCGGGCCGCTTCGCGGTCGGCACCCGCGTGGTGCAGTGGACCGACCCGCACCGCCCCGAGACCGCCACCGCCGACCCGCACGACCGGCGCACGGTCGTGGTCCAGCTCTGGTATCCCGCGCTGGAGAGCCCCGCGAGCGTGCCGCGGGCCCGGTACCTCGGACGCACGGAGCACGAGGCGCGCACCGTCTCCGACGCCCTCGCCCGCCATGTCGGCCTGCCCGGCTTCCTCGTCGACGGCGTCCCGCGGGCCCGTACCCATTCCGTCTTCGACGCTCCGGTGGCCGGCGGGAGCGAACGGTTCCCGGTGGTGCTGTTCTCACCCGGGCTGGGCGGAGTGCGCACCCAGAACACCGCCTGGGCGGAGGAATTGGCCAGTCATGGCTATGTGGTCGCCGCCCTCGACCACCCGTACGACTCCGCCGCCGTCGTTCTCGCCGACGGCCGAACGATCCACGCCAAGGTCGCCTCCACCGGCGACCCGGACAGGGACGAGAAGCTGGGGATCGGCTGGTCGACGGTTCGCGCCGCCGATCTCGGCTTCGTCCTCACCCAGCTGGGCCGTCTGGACCGGGGCGAGATCGCGGGCCCGCTGGCCGGGCGTCTGGACACCGGCCGGGCCGCGGTGACCGGCCACTCCATAGGGGGCGGTGCCGCCCTGCAGGCAGCCCGCCAGGACCGCCGGTTCGACGCCGTCATCGATCTGGACGGCTATCCCTACGACCCCAGCGCACGCCCCCTCCACCAGCCGGCGCTCGCGCTCACCCAGGCCATCACCCCGGATACCGACCCGGACTACCTGCCCCGCCTGACCAAGGTCCTCAAGCTCAACACCGCGACGAGCCATCGGCTCACCCTCCCCGGCGCCGCGCACCTCACCTTCATGGACAGCCCCCTGTACCTGCCGCCTGTGCCCTCGATAGTCGGCTCCCTGGGCCGCACCGAGAGCCCGCGCGTCGTCGCCGCGACCACGCTCGCCTTTCTGGACGCCACCCTGCGGCACAAGCCCGGTGACCTGGCCGCCGTTCTGTCGGCCCACGGCGACCTCAGCGTCTACCGCCCGGGCGACAGCCGGTGAGCGGCCGTGCCGCGGACGGAGACGACGCCCCGCCGACGGTACGGCCATTGTCGACGGTACGGCGATTGCCGACGGCACGGCCGTGCCCTCACCGGCCGGAGCGCGGTCCGCAGCGCGGTCGGTGACCCTCCGCGAGGCGGCACCGTCCGCCCACACGCCGGGGTCCCCCAAGGGGCCTCGGTCCGGTCGTGGACCACGCCCACTCGCTGCCGCGCCCGACACGCAGCCGGCCGGTGGCCCGTCAGGTGGCTTCTGTGCAGGCGTGGTTGTTGTGGTCACATCACTTCGGGCAGAATTCCTGGTGCGGCAGCGACGCCCGTGGCACACGACCAGCCGGGGGCATTCGTCGCCGCACGGAACACAACCAGGAAACGGGGCAACACATGCGCACGATGAAAAAGGCTGCAGCGCTCACGTTCGCCGTGGGGGCTCTGGCCACGACCGGCATGCTCAACGCGGGCGCCGCCCAGGCCGCGGGGAGCTGGCACGGGTGTCCGTCCGGAGCCGTCTGCGTCTACCCGCAGAACGCCGGGTGGAACGGCGACCGCCCGTCGCTCGTCTTCTACAGCTACGGAGCCCACAACCTCAGCAACCAGTACGGACAGCACTACGTCGCGAACAACCAGACCGGGGGCGCCACCGCCCGCACCTGCACGGGGTACAACGGAACGGGCTGCGAGGGCTACCTCTACCCCGGCACTTTCATCGACAAAGACATGACACCGATCAACTCGATCGTCCTCGTCCGGCCGTAGTCGGTCGGCCTCGGTCACACTCGGTCGGACTCGGTCGGACTCGACCGTCATCGGCCGCGATAGGCCGTGACAGGCCGTGATAGGAAACCGAACGGCACTTGGGCCGGGTCCTCGAAGGGCCCGGCCCAAGTGCCGTGTACGTACCGGGGCGGTTCCGGTGGGGCCGCCGGATGTCCTTCACGTCCGGCGGGGCCACGAGAACGACGCGCGGGGAGCGAGGGCCCGGCACGCCACGCCGGAGCGGGTGCCCGGGACGGCGCGGGGAAGCGTTCGGCCACCACTGGAAAGCGGTCGGCCGCCACTCCCCCGCGCCCCCATCAGCCCTTCTTCACCTCTTGCCCGCCCCTTACTTCTTCACGTCCTCTTACTTCTTCACGTCCTCCGCGATCACCCGTTCCACATTGCGCTCCGCGAGCGCGGTGATCGTGACGAACGGGTTGACACCGAGGGAGCCGGGGATCAGGGAGCCGTCGGTGACGTAGAGGTTCTGGTAGCCCTTGACGCGGCCGTAGAGGTCGGTGGCCTGGCCCAGGACGCAGCCGCCGAGGGGGTGGTAGGTGAAGTCGTCGGCGAAGTTGCGGGTGTCGCCGAAGAGGTCGTAGCGGTACATCGTGACGTTGGCCTTGTTGACCCGGTCGAACAGGGAACGCGCGGCCTCCACGGAGGGGGTGTTCTGGTCGCGGGTCCAGTTCAGGCCGAGCTTGTCGGTGGCCTTGTCGTAGGTGAAGCGGCCTCGCTCGGGGTTCTTGGTGATGGCGAGGTAGAGGCTGACCCAGGTCTCCAGGCCGGCGGGCATGGGGGCGATCTCGGCGAAGACCGGGTGGGTGGGGTTGGCCCAGTCGTCGATGGCCAGCACCGGGATCGCGGACTGCTTGCTGCCGGTGGGGTTCCACACGTGGTTGGCGCGGCCGGTCATGATATTGCCGTTGCCGCCCCAGCCGGCGCCGACCGCCTCGTTCAGGCCGGACAGCGTGCCGGTCTCGCGGGCGCGCAGCAGGAGTTCGGTGGTGCCGAGGCTGCCGCCGCCGAGGAAGAGGTGGCGACAGCCGATCTCCTTGCGGGCCAGGACCTTGCCGAGCGGGTCGATCTGCTCGGCGGAGACGACGTAGGTGCCGTCCTTCTCCTGGCGGATGGCGGTGACCCGGTGGAGGGTGGAGATGGTGACCTTGCCGGTGCCCAGGGCGGCGGCGAGGTAGGTCTTGTCCAGGCTGTTCTTGCCGTGGTTGTTGCCGTAGATGACCTCGGTGTCCAGGGCGGACTTGGGCGCCGTCCCCGCCGCCTCCTTCTCCATGTACGCGAAGTCGTAGACGTTGGGGACGAAGGCGGTGCGCAGGCCCGCCTTGTCGGCGGCCGACCGGGAGACCCGGGCGAACTGGTAGTACTCGGTGCTCTCGAAGAAGTCCTTGCCGATGTTGTTGACCTTGAGCATCGCGTTGGCGCGCGGGAAGTAGCGGTCGTACATCGGGCCCGCGTCGACCTGCGGCATCATCTCCTGGAAGTAGGAGCGCAGCGGGGTCACCGCCATGCCGCCGTTGACCAGCGAGCCGCCGCCCACGCCGCGGCCGACGTAGACGGACATCTGGCCGAGGTTGACCTTGTCCAGGACGCCCGCGTACGGCTCGATGTCGCGGTTGGCGACGTCCAGCCACAGGAAGGTGGCCAGCGGCGCCTGGGTGCGGGTCTTGAACCAGGTGGAGCGCCGGTCGGGGCTCGTCATCTTGTTGAAGATCTTGCCGTCCGGGCCGGGCTTGTCCCAGAGCTGGCCCATCTCCAGCATCAGGGTCGAGACGCCCGCCTCGCCCAGCCGCAGGGCCGTCACCGCGGAGCCGTAGCCGGTGCCGACGACGAGGGCGGGGACGAAGGTGCGGCCGTCGTCCGCGGCGGCGCCCCGGGGGCTGCGGGCGCGGGCCGCGGCGGAGTCCAGGGAGATCGTGGTGGCGCCGGTGGCCGCCGCGGCGGTCAGCGCGGCCATGCCCAGGAAACGCCGTCTGCCCATGGAAGGTGTCGTCATGTTTCTCGCACCGTGCCTTTCGTGGTGCTCCCACGGCGGTGTGGGAGGAGTGGAAATGTGCGGAGGGACGCGTACGCGGGTGGGGGCCGCGTACGGCGGGGGTGTCCGGACGTGCGGGGGAGGGTTCGCCGCGCGGGGCGCGCCTGGCTGACGGCACGCGCGTGACCGCCGTGCCGTCAGGCTACTTACGCGGGCGAGGGGTTCACCAGGTGACCGGGAGCTCGTGCACGCCGTAGAAGACCATGTCGTCGCGGAAGCGGAGCTGGTCGGTGGGGACGGCGAGTTGCAGCGTCGGGAAGCGCCGGAACAGGGTCTCGAAGACGATCTGGAGCTCGATCCGGGCGAGTTGCTGGCCGATGCACTGGTGGGCGCCGAAGCCGAAGGCCAGGTGCGGCGAGGGCCGGCGGGTGATGTCGAAGCGCTCGGGGTCGGGGACGAACGCCGGGTCGAAGTCGGCGGCGAGGACGTGGGCGATGACCTGCTCGCCCTTGCGGATCGTGACGCCGCCGAGTTCCACGTCCTCGGTGGCGACGCGCTCGGCGCCGTACTGGCCGATGGTGAGGTAGCGCAGCAGTTCCTCGACGGCGTTGCCGATCAGGGAGGGGTCCTGGCGCAGCAGGGCGAGTTGGTCGGGGCGGTCCAGCAGCAGCGCCGCGCCCATGCCGATCATGCACGCGGTGGTGTCGTGCGCGGCGATCAGCAGGGTGCCCGCGGCGTTCATCAGGAACATGTCGTCCAACTGGCCGCCCTCAGGGTCGTCCATGGTGATGAGGGCGGAGATCAGGTCGTCGCCCGGGGCGGCGCGGCGTTCCTGCACCAGTTGGTAGAGCAGGCCGCCCAGGCGGAGGCCGGCGGCGTGGGTGGCCTCGGCGTCCTGGTCGACGCGCATCATGGCCTCGGCGATGTCCTGGAACTCCGGGCGGCGGTCCACGGGGACGCCGAACAGGTCGGAGATGACCATCGACGGGACGGGCACGGCGAGGGCCTGGACCAGGTCGATCGGGCCGCCCTTGGCCTCCATGGCGTCCAGGTGGTCGTCGACGATGCGCTGGATGTTCGGCCGGAGCTGCTGCATGCGGCGGACGGTGAACTCCTTGGCGAGGAGTCTGCGGTCGCCGGTGTGCTCGGGCGGGTCCTGCCACAGCAGGCTGCCGCGGCCGGGGCGTTCGGCCACCACGCCGTCCTTGGTGTTCAGCGCGCGCGGGACCAGGACGCTGAACCCGGGGTGCCGCAGCATCGCGCGCACCTGCTCGTAGCCGGTCAGCAGCCACGCCTCGTCGCCGCTGGGGAAGGTGGCGCGGGTCACCGGGGCGGCGGCGCGGATGTCGGCCAGCCCGTCCGGCGGGAGGAAGGGGCAGCTTCGGGTCCGGGGGACGGGGGGTGCGCCGGTGGCGGCGTCGGTCATGTCGCTCCGTAGGAAGAAGAGGGGGGACAGGGGGGACAGGGTGGGGAGGCGGCCGGGGGCGTCGGGCCGCCGCGGGCTGTGTGCCGGGCGGGTCGCCGGAGGGGGCGTCAGGCCGCCAGCGGCTCCGTGCCGGGCATGTCGGTCAGCCCGCGCCGGGGGGCGTTGATGAGGACGGACATGTTGCCGGCGGGGTGCACGTTGTCGTGCATGCGCTGGTGCAGGTCGCCGATGTCCTCGAAGCCCTCGCAGGCGGACAGGCAGGGGTCGACGATCCCCGCGTCGACCAGCCGGACGATCTCGCGCACCTCGCGGAAGTTGGCGAAGTGGGAGCCCTGGAGGCGCTTGGAGCGCATCCACAGGTGGCGCAGGTCCACGTCGCCGTTGTACCCGGAGGTGCCGCCGCAGATGACGACCATGCCGCCGTTGGCGCACAGGTAGATGGAGGTCGGCAGGGTGGCCTGGCCGCTGTGCTCCAGCACGATGGCGGGCGAGCGGCGTTCGCCGAGGATGTCCCAGATCTTCTGGCCGATGCGGCGGGCGTTGCGGTGGAAGTGCGCCATGCCCTCGGCGTCGTCGGTGTCGGGGAGGCGGCCCCAGTGGTCGTACTCGCGGCGGTTGATGGTGCCGACCGCGCCGAGGCGGCGGCAGTACTCCGCGCGGGCCTCGTCGGAGATGACGGCGATGGGCAGGCCGCCGACCATCTTGACGAGCTGGATGGCCATGGAGCCGAGGCCGCCGGCGCCGCCCCAGATCAGCACGGGGTCGCCGGGGCGCACCGTGTTGCCCTGCCAGCCGAAGAGCTGGTGGTAGGCGGTCGGGCCGGAGAGCATGAAGCAGGCCGCCTCCTCCCAGGTGAGCCGGGCCGGCTTGGGGTGGCACTGGTAGTCGTCGACCAGGCAGAACTGGGCGAAGGAGCCGTGGTTGTTCTCGTAGCCCCAGGCGCGGGCGCTGGTGGAGACCATCGTGTGGGCGCCCAGGCGGATGTCCTCGGCGGTCTCGTCCCACTGGCCGCCGGAGAGCACCACGTGGTCGCCCACGGACAGGCCCTTGACGCCCTCGCCGACGGCCCAGACCACGCCCGACCCCTCCGAGCCGCCGACGTGGTAGTCCTCGGGCTCGCCGGCGCGCTGCCGCAGGCCGATGACGTCGATGGGGCGGCCCAGGGAGGACCACACGTTGTTGTAGTTGATGCCGGCCGCCATGACGTAGACCAGGACCTGACCGGGGCCGACGGCGGGCACGTCGACGACCTCGGTGCGGAACGCCTGCTTGGGCTCGCCGAAACGGTCCTGGCGGATCACCGAGGCGTACATCTGGCGGGGAACCTCGCCGAGTGGCGGCACCTCGCCGATCTCGTACAGCGACTTGGTCATTGGGGGTGCTCCTCAGATGGTCGGTGGGTCAGCGGTGGGCGGTGGGAGCCGGGGCGGCGGCGCGGACCCGGCGGGCGATGGCGTCGGTGACCTCCGCGGGCCGGTCGCCGAGGTAGAAGTGGCCGCCGGGGAAGACCTCAAGGTCGAACGTCCCGCGGGTGTGGCGCTCCCACGCCCGTGCCTCGTCCAGCGTGGTGCGCGGGTCGGCGTCGCCGGTGAAGACGGTGACGGGGCAGGCGACGGCGCGGTCCTCGGGGCAGGTGTAGGTCTCGATGGCCCGGTAGTCGCTGCGGATCGCCGGGAGGATCATCCGCAGGATCTCCTCGTCGCCCAGGAGCGCGGCGTTGGTGCCGCTGAGCAGCTTCAGTTCGGTGATGACGCCCTCGTCGTCCCGCTGGTGGACGTTCTCCACGCGGTGGGTGGAGGGGGCGCGGCGGCCGGAGAGGACCAGGGCGAGCGGGCCGCGGTCGTCCTGTTCGAGGCGGTGTGCCACCTCGAAGGCGAGGACGGCGCCCATGCTGTGCCCGAAGAAGACCGGGCGGGGGCCGGTCAGGGCGCCGATTTCGGCGGCGACGCGGTCGGCGAGGCCGGCGATGTCGGGGATGGCCGTTTCGTGGCGCCGGTCCTGGCGGCCGGGGTACTGGAGGGACAGCACCTCGATCTCCGGGGCGAGCCGGGCGGAGACGGGGTGGAAGAAGGTGGCGGAGCCGCCGGCGTGCGGGAAGCAGACCAGCCGGTGCCGGGCCTGGGGGGCCGGGTGGTAGGAGCGCAGCCAGGTGCTGGTCGCGGGGTTGGTCGCGGTCATGCGGAGGTCTCTTCCTGGGAGTCGCGGGAGGGGGTGGGGCGGGCGTCGCCCGAAGCCCCGGGCTCACTCGGGCCGCCGGGGGCCGTGGGCAGGTCCGTGAGCCAGGACCGCACCGCCGCCGCGGTGGTGCCGGCGTGGTCCTCCATCATCGAGTAGTGGTTGCCGGGGACGAGGAGGGTCTGCCCGACGTGCTCGGGCGGCGCCGCGTGCCCCTTGCCCCCGGGGGCGTCGGTCAGCAGCGGCTCGCTGGCCCGGACGAGCAGCGACGGCGCGGACACCGAGGGCGCGTCCCAGGCGTTGAACAGGCCCATGTAGTGGCCCATGGCGGTGAGTTGCTCGCCGCCGGCGCGCAGGAAGTCCATGCGCTCGGCCTGGGCCCGTCCCATGGCGTTGATGATGCCCGGGTCGAAGGGCACCTTGAGGCTGAAGCTGTCGACCATGACGATCCCGGCCGGTCCCGCGCCCAGCGCCTCCAGTTGGGCGGCCACGCCGTGCGCGATCCAGCCGCCGGAGGAGTAGCCGAGCAGCACGTACGGCCGTTCGCCCACGAGGTCGGCGACGGTGCGGGCGTGCAGCCGCAGGACGGCGTCCACGTCGGCGGGGACGCGTTCGCCGGTCCCGTAACCGGGGTTGGTCAGCGCCCACATGTCCCGTTCGCCGCGGAACGGCGCGGCCAGCCGCGCGTACTGGAGGGGCCCGGAGGGCACCACGTACGGCGAGAAGCACACCAGCGCCGGGGCGTCGGGGTCGCCTTCGGCCATGCGCACGGGGCCGGGGAGGTCGCCCGCTTCCTCGGGCCGTTCGAAGACGGGCCGGAAGGCGCCCACGCGGACGAGCATGCCCATGGCCTCGGCGGCGCGGCCGGTCTCGCCGGCGTGCTGGTAGAGCTGGACGAGGAGGTCGGCGGGCTGGTCCTGCGCCTCGCCGGCCGTCCCGCTGCCGACCAGCAACGTGCGCAGGTGGGCGGCGAGCCGGGTCGGGGTGGGCTGGTCGAAGGCCACGCCCGGGGGCAGGGTGCGGCCGATGGCGGTGGAGAGCCGGCGGCGCAGGTCGATGGCGGTCAGCGAGTCGAAGCCGAGTTCCAGGAACGGCGTGCCGGGCGGCACGTCCTCGGCGGAGGCGTAGCCGAGCACCACGGCGGCCTGCGCACGGATGAACTCCAGCAGCCGGGCCCGCTGGTCGTCCTCGGAAAGCCCCGCCAGCTCGGCGGCGAGCGTCGCGTCGGCGGCGCCGGACTCCTCGGGCGTCTCCTGGCGCTCGGCCAGCCGCTGGACGTCGGGCAGGTCGGCCAGCAGGGCGCTGGGGCGGCCCACCGTGAAGGCGGGCACGAAGCGTTCCCAGTCGATGGGGGCGACGGTCAGCGCGCCCTCGTCGTCCTCGACGGCCTGGTGCAGGGCACCGATGGCCGCCTCCGGCTCCATGAAGCCCAGGCCGCGCTTGAGGCCGCGTTCGCGTACGGCGTCGTCGACCATGCCGCCGCCCGACCAGCCGCCCCAGGCCACCGACGTGGCGGGCAGCCCGCGGGCGCGGCGGTGCAGGGCCAGCGCGTCCAGGTAGGCGTTGGCGGCGGCGTAGCAGGCCTGTCCGCCGCTGCCCCAGACGCCGGCGCCGGAGGCGAACAGGACGAACGCGTCCAGGTCGCGGTCGGCGAGCAGCGCGTCCAGGTGGGCGGCGCCGGCCACCTTGGCGGCGGTGGTCTCGGCGAACTCCGCCAGGTCCGCCCGGTCCAGCACGGAGGAGCGGGCGGTGCCCGCGGCGTGCAGCACGGCGGTCAGCGGGTGCCGGTCCTCGATGCGGCCCAGCAGGTCCGCGACGGCGTCCCGGTCGGCCAGGTCGCAGGCGGCGAGGGTGACCTCGGCGCCCAGGGCCTCCAGTTCGGCCTTCAGGTCGGCGGCGCCGGGCGCGTCGGCACCCCGGCGGCTGGTGAGCACCAGGTGCTCGGCGCCGGACCGGGCCAGCCAGCGGGCCAGGTGCCGGCCCACGCCGCCGGTGCCGCCGGTGACCAGGACGGTACCGCGCGGCTGCCAGGGCCGCACCGGCTCCGTACGGGTGCGCCGGGCGCGGACCATGCGGCGGGCGAAGACGCCGGAGCCGCGGATGGCGAGCTGGTCCTCCTCGCGCTGGGCCAGCAGCCCGGCCAGGCGGCGCAGGGCGTGCTCGTCCGGGTCCTGCGGCAGGTCCACCAGACCGCCCCAGCGGCGGGGCAGTTCGAGGGCCGCGGTGATGCCCAGGCCCCACAGCTGCGCCTGCGCCGGGTCGTGCGGCGCGTCGGCGCGGTCCACGCCGACGGCGCCCCACGTCGCGCACCACAGCGGGGCCTGTTCGGCGGTCTCCCCCAGGTCGCCGAGCGCCTGGAGCAGCACCGTGGAGGCGGCCAGGGCGGCGGAGAGCCCGGGGTGGTCGGGGTGGGTGCCGGGGAACAGGCCGAGCAGGGACAGCACGCCCGCGGGCCGGTCCTCGCCGCACTCGGCGGCCAGGAGCTGCGCGGCGGTGACGCGGTCGTCCTCGGCGGCGAGTTCCACCACCCGCACCTCGGCGCGGTGGGCGCTGAGCGCGCCGACGGCGGCGGCGGCCCAGGCGTGGTCGGCGAGCCCGGCGGGCACGACGGCCAGCCACAGCCCGTCCAGGCGCGGCGCGGAGTCGTCGGGCAGGTGCCGGAAGGTGATCCGGTAGCGCCAGTCGTCGACGGCGGCCCGCTCCCGGGCGTCGCGCCGCCAGGAGGCGAGCGCGGGCAGCGCCGGGACGAGCGCGTCCACGCTCTCCGTCCCCAGTTCCTGGGCGAGCGCGGGCAGGTCCGCCCGCTCCACCAGGTCCCAGAAGCGGGCGGCGGCCGGGTCCTCGCCCGCCGTGACCGGCGGGGCGTCCGCCAGCCAGTACCGCCGCCGCTGGAACGCGTACGTCGGCAGGTCCACGTGCCGCACCGGCAGCCCGGCGAACGGCGGGGTCCAGTCCACCGGCACGCCCGCGACGTGCAGTTCGGCCACCGCGCGCAGGAACTGCCCGGTGCCGCCGCGCTCGCGGCGCAGCGACCCGGCGGTCAGCGCCTCGGCGCCGGCCGCCTCGGCGATCTCCTGCACCGCGCCGACCAGCAGCGGGTGCGGGCTCGCCTCGACGAACACGCCGTGCCCGTCGGCCAGCAGCGCCCGGACGGTCTCCTCGAAGCGGACGGTCTGGCGGGCGTTGCGGTACCAGTAGTCGGCGTCCAGGCCGGTGGTGTCCAGCGGCCCGGCGGTGACGGTGGAGTAGAACGGGATCTCGGCGGCGCGCGGCGTCACCGGGGCCAGCTTCTCCAGCAGCTCCGCGCGCAGCGCCTCGACCTGCGGGGAGTGCCCCGCGCCGGTCGCGCCGCGCACCCGGCGGACGCGGACGCCCTCGGCACGCAGCTCCGCTTCCAGCTCCTCGATGGCATCCGGATCGCCGGAGACGGTGAGGGTCGCCGGTCCGTTGACGGCGGCGATCGAGAGCCGTCCCGCGTACGGCTCCAGTCGGCGTTCGGCCTCGGCGGCGGGCAGCGCGACGGCCAGCATGGCGCCCTTGCCGATCAGCGCGGTCAGCGTCTGGCTGCGCAGCGCCACGATGCGCGCCGCGTCGTCCAGCGACAGCGCGCCCGCCACGTACGCGGCGGCGACCTCGCCCTGCGAGTGGCCGACGACGGCGGCCGGGGTCACCCCGTAGGAGCGCCACAGCGCGGCCAGCGCCACCATGACGGTGAACAGCGCGGGCTGGGCGACCTCCACCACGGAGAGCTCCGGCGCGCCCGGCTCACCGCGCAGCACGTCCGTCAGCGACCAGTCCAGGTACGGCGCGAACGCCGCCACGCAGGCCCGGACCTCCTCCGCGAAGACCGGCGAGCTCTCCATCAGCTCCCGGGCCATCCCGGTCCACTGCGCGCCGTGGCCCGGGAAGACGAACACCGCCGACCCGTACGAACCGGTGACGCCCTGCACCACCGCGTCCGACGGCGCGCCCTCGGCGAGGGCCGCGAGGGCGTCCCGGAAGTCCTCGTGCCGCTGCCCGACGACCACCGCCCGGTGCTCCAGCCGCGCCCGCGCGGTGGCCAGCGCCCGGCCGACCTGCGGCAGGTCGGCCCCGGCGCACCCGTCCAGCCGGTTCAGCAGCCGCCGGGCCTGCTCGCGCAGTGCCTTGGCGGACTTGGCGGACACGATCCAGGGGAGGGCGTCACCGGGCTCGGTGGCGGTGGCGGGAGCCGCGGAAGGCTCCTCGTCCGGCGCCTGCTCGATGATCGTGTGCGCGTTGGTGCCGCTCATGCCGAACGAGGACACGGCGGCCCGGCGCGGCCGGTCCTGCTCCGGCCACGGCACCGGCTCGGTCAGCAGGCGCACCGTTCCGGCGTCCCACTCGACGTCCTCGGTGGGCTCCTCGATGTGCAGGGTGCGCGGCAGGACGCCGTTGCGCAGCGCCATCACCATCTTGATCACACCGCCGACCCCGGCGGCGGCCTGCGTGTGCCCGATGTTGGACTTCAGCGAACCCAGCCACAGCGGCCGGTCCGCGTCCCGCTCCTTGCCGTACGTGGCGATCAGGGCGCGGGCCTCGATGGGGTCGCCGAGCTGGGTGCCGGTGCCGTGCGCCTCCACCACGTCCACCTCGGCCGAGGTGATCCCGGCGTCGGCCAGCGCGCGCCGGATCACCTGGCGCTGCGCCCGGCCGCTGGGCGCGGTCAGGCCGTTGGAGGCGCCGTCCTGGTTCAGGGCGCTGCCCCGGACCACGGCCAGCACCTGGTGCCCGTTGCGGCGCGCGTCCGACAGCCGCTCGACGAGCAGCAGGCCGACGCCCTCGGAGAACCCGGTGCCGTCCGCCGACGACGAGAACGCCTTGCAGCGCCCGTCGGGCGCCAGCGCCCGCTGACGGCTGGAGAGGGTGAACGCGGACGGGGTGGACATCACCATCACGCCGCCGGCCACCGCCATCGAGCACTCGCCGTTGCGCAGCGCCTGCACGGCCAGGTGCAGCGCCGTCAGCGACGACGAGCACGCCGTGTCCACCATCACCGCCGGGCCCTGGAGCCCGAAGACGTACGAGAGCCGACCGGCGATCACGCTCGCCGAGTTGCCCGGCGACAGGTAGCCCTCCACGCCGTCCGGCACGTCCAGCGGACGGCTGACGTAGTCCTGGTAGCCGGAGCCGACGAACACGCCGGTGTCGGTGCCGCGCACCGCGCCCGGGTCGATACCGGCCCGCTCGAAGGTCTCCCAGGCCGTCTCCAGCAGCAGGCGCTGCTGAGGGTCCATCGCCACCGCCTCGCGCGGGCTGATCCCGAACAGCGCCGGGTCGAACTCGGCGGCGTCGTGCAGGAACCCGCCCTGCGTGGTGTAGGTGGTGCCGGAGTGGTCCGGGTCCGGGTGGTAGAGCGCGTCGATGTCCCAGCCGCGGTCGGTCGGGAACTGCGCGATGGCGTCCCGCCCGGAGGCGACCATCTCCCACAGGTCCTCGGGCGAACGGACGCCGCCCGGGTAGCGGCAGGCCATGCCGATGATCACGATCGGGTCGTCCTGGGACGCGGTGGCGGGGGCCGCCAGGGCGGCGGCCTCCTCCTCGTCCGCGTCCTCACCGCTCAGACCGGCGCGCAGGTAGCGGGCGAGGTCGGTCGCCGTCGGGTGGTCGAAGACCAGCGTCGCGGGCAGCTTCAGGCCGGTCTCGCCCTGGATGCGGTCGCGCAGCTCCACGGCGGTCAGCGAGTCGAAGCCCAGCTCCTTGAACGGCCGGTCGGCCTCCACGGCCTCGGCCCCGCGGTGCCCCAGCACCGCCGCCGCGTGGCCGCGCACCAGCCGCGTCAGGACGCGTTCCTGCTCCTCGGACGGCTTGCCGCGCAGCCCGGCGAGCACCGCCGAGGCGCCGTCGCCCGCCCCGCTCTCCGCCACCGCCTGGTCCCGCAGCTCGGGCAGGTCCGACAGCAGCGGACTGGGCCGGTTCAGGACGAACGGCCGGTGGAAGCGCGGCCAGTCCATGTCCGCGAACGCGAGCACCGACTCGTCCCGGTCCAGCGCCCGCTGGAGCGCGTCCACCGCCAGGTGCGGGGCCATGGCCAGCAGGCCGAGGCGGCGCAGGTGCTCCTCCTCGTCCCCGTCCTCGACCATGCCGCCGTCGGCCCACGGGCCCCAGGCGACGGCCGTCGCGGTGCGCCCGCGCCCGCGCCGGTGCCCGGCCAGGGCGTCCAGGTACGCGTTGCCCGCGGCGTACGCCGCCAGCCCACCGCTCCCCCACACGCCGGAGACGGACGAGAAGAGGACGAAGGCGTCCAGCTCGCGGTCCCCGAGCAATTCGTCCAGGTGCTCGGCGCCGTCCGCCTTGGCGGCCTGCGCGGTGGCGAAGGCTTCGGGCGTGGCCTCGGCCAGCACTCCGGAGTCGGCGACACCGGCGGTGTGCACGACGGCGGTGAACGCGTGCGCGTCCAGCAGCGCCGCCACCTCCTCGCGCCGGGACACGTCGCACGCGGCGAGCGTCACCCGCGCGCCCAGCTCCTCCAGCTCCGCCCGCAGCTCGGCCGCCCCGGGCGCGTCCGCGCCCCGGCGGCTGGTCAGCACCAGGTGCTCGGCGCCATTGCGGGCCAGCCAGCGGGCGACGTGCCCGCCCAGCGCGCCCGTACCGCCGGTGACCAGCACCGTGCCGCGCGGCTTCCACTGGCGGGTGGCCTGCCGGGCGGGCGCGTGCGCGAGACGCCGGGCGAAGACGCCGGACGCGCGCACGGCGAGCTGGTCCTCGGTCCACCGCTCCGAACGGGCCGGGCCGACGATGCCGACGAGCCGGTCGACCGTGGTGTCGTCCAGCTCCTCGGGCAGGTCGATCAACCCGCCCCAGCGGTGCGGGAACTCCAGCGCCGCGGTCCGCCCCATGCCCCACACCTGCGCGTGCCGCGGCCGGCGCACCGTCTCGTCGCGCTCCACCGCCACGGCGCCCTCGGTCAGGCACCACAGCGGCGCCTCCAGTCCGGCGTCGCCGAGTGCCTGGAGGAGGACGAGGGTGGGCAGGAGCGGGCGGTCGTGGAGGAGGAGGGAGAGGACGGTGGTGACGGGACCGTTCGGTGCGGCTTCCCCGGCTTCCACAGCCTGTACGGCGTCGGTCAGGCGGCGGGTCAGCTCGGCGCGGTCGGTGTGTCGGCCTACCGGGACGGTGACGAGGGCGATGCCTCGGGCTTCGAGACCGGCGCGGATGGCTTCGACGAGGGCGTGGCCGTTCCCTTCTTCAGCGTCCGCCTCCGGAACGGCCAGCAGCCACGTGCCGGTGGGGGTGCCGGGTGGCAGCCCGTTCACCCGCTTCCAGGTGATCTGGTAGCGCCACGCGTCGGTGGCCGCCTGCTCCTTGCGCTGCCGCCGCCAGGCGGACAGGCGCGGGAGGACGTCGCTCAGGGCGTCGTCGGGCCGGATGTCCAGCGTGCCGGCCAGCGCTTCCAGGTCTTCGCGTTCGACCGTGGCCCAGAACTCGGCCTCGATCGGGTCGGTGGCGGAGGCTTCCGGCTTGGCCGCGGTGACATCCACCCAGTAGCGCTCGTGCTGGAACGCGTAGGTGGGCAGGTCGACGCGCTGGGCTGCGGCAGGGAAGAAGGCCCGCCAGTCCGGCGAGACGCCGTGGACGTGGAGCTGGGCGAGCGCCGTGGTCAGGGCCTGCGGCTCGGGGCGGTCGGTACGGAGGGTCGGGACGGTGAGCGGCTCGGCCTCCGGGAGGCAGTCCCGGGTGAGGGCGGTGAGGACGCCGCCGGGGCCGATCTCCACGAAGGTCGTCACGCCGAGGTGGTGCAGGGTCTGGATGCCGTCGGCGAAACGGACGGCCTCGCGGACGTGGCGGACCCAGTAGTCGGCGGTGTAGGGCTCGGCCAGTTCTCCTGTCACGTTCGATACGACCGGGATCGTCGGCTCGGCGTAGGACAGGCCGCGCGCCACGGCCGCGAACTCGTCGAGCATCGGGTCCATCAGCGGCGAGTGGAACGCGTGGCTGACCTTCAGACGGGACGTCTTCCGGCCCTGGGCGGAGAAGTGCTCGGCCACCGCCGTGACGCCCGCCTCGTCGCCCGAGACGACCACCGAGCGGGGGCCGTTGAGCGCCGCGATGCCCACCTCGTCCGTCAGGTGCGGCAGGACCTCGTCCTCCGTCGCCTGAATCGCGATCATCGCGCCACCGGACGGCAGCGCCTGCATCAGCGAGGCACGCGCGGAGACGAGCTTCGCGGCGTCGGCCAGGGTGAGGACCCCCGCCACATGCGCGGCGGCAATCTCGCCCACGGAGTGCCCGGCCACGTAATCCGGCCGGATACCCCAGGACTCCAGCAGCCGGAACAGCGCCACCTCGATGGCGAACAACGCCGGCTGCGTCACCCCCGTCTGCGACAGATCATCCCCGTCCACGGCCACGTCCAGGTGCGCGCACACCTCGTCGTACGCGGCGGCGAACGCCGGATAGGCGGCATACAGCTCCCGGCCCATCCCGACCCGCTGCGAACCCTGCCCCGAGAACAGGAACCCGACCTTGCCCCCGGACGAACGACCGACCACCACACCGGCCGACGAGGCCTCCCCCGCCGCCAAGTGACGCAGCCCGTCCATGAGCTCGTCCCGGGACTCGCCCACCACAGCAGCCCGCGACCGCAGCGCGGCACGCGAGACCGCCAGCGAGAAACCGACGTCCACGGGGGAGACCTCGCGGCCGTTCAGGTGCTGCAACAACCGCCCCGCCTGGGCCCGCAGCGCCGCGTCCGTCTTCCCGGACAGCACCCACGGAAGGGCGGCAGGGGCGGCAGGGGCCGGGACCGGCTCGGTGGCCTCTTCCTTCGCCGGGGCCTGTTCCACGATCACGTGGGCGTTGGTGCCGCTGACGCCGAAGGAGGAGATGGCGGCCCGGCGGGGGCGGTCGGTCTCCGGCCAGGGGATGGGCTCCGTCAGGAGCCGTACGTCGCCCGCGGACCAGTTGACGTGCGGGGTGGGTTCCTCCGCGTGCAGGGTCTGCGGGAGGACGCCGTGGCGCATGGCCATGACCATTTTGATGATGCCGCCGACACCGGCGGCGGCCTGGGTGTGGCCGATGTTGGACTTCAGGGAGCCGAGCCACAGCGGGCGGTCCGGTTCCCGCTCCTGGCCGTAGGTGGCGAGCAGCGCCTGGGCCTCGATCGGGTCGCCCAGCGTCGTGCCCGTGCCGTGCGCCTCCACCGCGTCCACCTGGGCCGGTGAGATGCCGGCCGAGGCGAGCGCGGCGCGGATGACGCGCTGCTGGGCCGGGCCGTTGGGGGCCGTCAGGCCGTTGGACGCGCCGTCCTGGTTGACGGCGGAGCCGCGGACGACCGCCAGCACCTCGTGTCCGTGGCGTTCGGCGTCGGACAGCCGCTCGACCAGGATCATGCCGACGCCCTCGGCCCAGCCCGTGCCGTCCGCCCCGGCCCCGAAGGCCTTGCAGCGGCCGTCCGCCGCCAGGCCCCGCTGCCGACTGAACTCGACGAACGGGGTCGGGGTGGCCATCACCTGGACGCCGCCGGCGAGCGCCATGGAGCACTCGCCGTTGCGCAGCGCCTGGATCGCCCAGTGCAGGGCGACCAGCGAGGACGAGCACGCCGTGTCCACCGTCACCGCCGGGCCCTCAAGCCCGAAGGTGTAGGCGATGCGGCCGGACATCACGCTGGCCGAGTTGCCGGTGCCGAGGTGGCCGTCGGAGTCGCCCGACTCGCCCGCGACGCCCAGCAGGAGGTTGACGTAGTCCTGGTAGCCGGAGCCGACGAAGACGCCGGTGCGGCTGCCGCGCACGGCTTCCGCGTCCAGCCCGGCCCGTTCGAACGCCTCCCAGGACGCTTCCAGCAGGAGCCGCTGCTGCGGGTCCATCGCGACCGCCTCGCGCGGCGAGATCCCGAAGAAGTCGGGGTCGAAGTCCCCCGCCTCGTAGAGGAATCCGCCGCGCCGGGTGTAGGTCTTGCCCGCGGCGTCCGGGTCCGGGTCGTAGACACTGTCTATGTCCCAGCCCCGGTCCTCCGGGAACTCGCCGATCGCGTCCCGGCCGGACGCAACCAGCTCCCACAGGTCCTCCGGGGACCCCACGCCGCCCGGGTAGCGGCACGCCATCCCGACGATGGCGATGGGTTCCTGGTCCTTGCTCTCCACCTCGCGCAAGCGCTCCCGGGTCTGGCGAAGATCCCCCGTCACGCGCTTCAGGTACTCAAGAAGCTTGTCTTCGTTGCTGCTCATGCGCCCCATCCGTCCTCGGCTGTTCTTCACGCTAGAGGGCCGGGAACTAGGAGATTTCTAGATCTTTGTCGATCAGATCGAAGATGTCGTCGACCGTGGCGTCCTCCAACTCCCGCTGCGCGTCGCGCTTGCGCCGGGCGTCGTCGGCCGCTTCGGCCCCGTCGTCGCCGACCGCCCGCGTGCCGCCGGCGTTCACCAGCGACAGCAGTTCCTGCAGGCGGGTGCGGACCCTGGCCCGGACCGTCTCCTCGTCGGCGGTGGCCGTGGAGATCACCGTCTCCAGCCGGTCCAGCTCGCTGAACACCGAGACCTCCGGCGTTCCGGCGCCGCCGCCGAGCTCGTCCGCGAGGTAGCGGGCGATGGCGAGCGGGGTCGGGTGGTCGAAGACCAGCGTGGCGGGCAGGGTCAGGCCGGTGTCGGCGGTGAGCTTGTTGCGCAGCTCCACCGCGGTCAGGGAGTCGAAGCCCAGGTCGCGGAAGGGGAGGTCGGGTTCCACGGCGGTGACGTCGGCGTGGCCGAGGACGGCCGCGGCGTTCGCGCGCACCGTGTCCACGAGCAGCCGCCGCCGTTCCTCGTCCGAGGGCAGGGCGGACAGCTTCGCGAGCAGGGTCGGCTGCTCGGTGTCGGCGGCCTCCCCGGTGGCCGGCTCGTCGGCGAACGCCGCCGCCACCTCCGGCAGGTCGCCCAGCAGCGCGCTCGGGCGGCTGATCGTGAACGGCACGATGAACCGCGCCCAGTCCACGTCCGCCACGGTGACCTGCGTGTCCCCGGCCTCCAGCGCGCGACGCAGCGCGGAGAGCGCCCGCGCCGGTTCGAGGGCGGTCAGGCCGCGCAGCCGCAGCCGGTCCTCGTCCCCGGCGTCCGCGACCATGCCGCCGCCGCCCCACGGGCCCCAGGCCACGGCGGTGGCCGCCAGGCCGCGGGCCCGGCGGTGCCGCGCCAGCCCGTCGAGGTAGGCGTTCGCCGCGGAGTACGCGGCCTGTCCGCCACCGCCCCAGACGCCGGAGATGGAGGAGAAGAGGACGAAGGCGTCCAACTCCCGGTCCCCCAGCAGCTCGTCCAGGTGCGCGGCGCCCGCCGCCTTGGCGGCGACCGTCGCGGCGAACTCCTCGGCGTTCGTCTCCATGAGCATCCCGGCCTCGGCGGTACCGGCGGCGTGCACGACCGCGCGGATGTCCGGGTGCCGGTCGAGCAGCGCGGCGAGCGCTTCCCGGTCGGCGACGTCGCAGGCCGCCAGGGTGACGCGTGCGCCCTGGGCCTCCAGTTCGGCGCGCAGTTCGGCCGCGCCCGGCGCGTCGGCGCCCCGGCGGCTGGTGAGGACGAGGTGCTCGGCACCCGACCCCGCCAGCCAGCGGGCGACATGCCCGCCCAGCGCACCCGTACCACCGGTGATCAGCACCGTGCCGCGCGGCGACCACGAACGCTTCGCCGGCACGTCACCGGCGCGCCCGAGGCGACGCACGAAGGTGCCGTCGGCACGCACCGCGACCTGGTCCTCGTCCGACTGCGACAGCACCGCCACGAGTCGGCGCGCCACCCGCTCGTCCACGACCTCGGGCAGGTCGACCAGACCGCCCCAACGCGCCGCGTGCTCCAGTGCGACCACCCGGCCCAGCCCCCACACCAGGGACTGCCCCGGCCCGGCCGGGACATCGGCGGAGCCCACCTGGACGGCGTTGCCGGTCGCGCACCACAGCGGTGCGTCGAGGCCCGCGTCGCCCAGCGCCTGGACGAGCAGCAGCGTCAGAGCCGTCCCGCGCGTCGGCACCGGTCCGGCTTCGCTGCCGGGCGCGGCGTCGGCCGCCAGGAGGGACAGCACCCCGGCGACGGGGGCGCCGGAGGCGGCGGCGGTGAGCTGGGCGGCCAGCTCCTGACGGGTGGTGTCCGGGGCGATCGGGACGGGGACGAGGGTGAGACCGCTCGCGCTTCCCTGTGTTTCGAGGGCCTTCAGGCACGCGGTCACCCACGCGTCGTCTTGCGTGCCGGCGCTCAGCGGGACGAGCCAGGTACCCGGCTGGCCCGACTCCACTCCGGCGGCGGTCCGGTCGGCGAGTCGCTTCCAGGTGATCTGGTAGCGCCACGCGTCGGTGGCCGCCTGCTCCTTGCGCTGCCGCCGCCAGGCGGACAGGCGCGGGAGGACGTCGCTCAGGGCGTCGTCGGGCCGGATGTCCAGCGTGCCGGTCAGGCCTTCCAGGTCTTCGCGTTCGACCGTGGCCCAGAACTCGG
This sequence comes from Streptomyces sp. NPDC003077, assembly GCF_040611095.1. Taxonomy (NCBI): domain Bacteria; kingdom Bacillati; phylum Actinomycetota; class Actinomycetes; order Kitasatosporales; family Streptomycetaceae; genus Streptomyces; species Streptomyces sp. NPDC003077. The sequence continues at coordinate 29,230 of NZ_JBEXNM010000075.1, forward strand.
CGTCCACCGGGTCGGTGCTGGTGGCGGCCGTCTGCTTCGCTGCCGTCACGTCCACCCAGTAGCGCTCGTGCTGGAACGCGTAGGTGGGCAGGTCGACGCGCTGGGCGGCGGCAGGGAAGAAGGCCTGCCAGTCCGGCGAGACGCCGTGCGTGTGGAGCTGGGCGAGGGCCGTGGTCAGAGCCTGGGGCTCGGGGCGGTCGGTGCGGAGGGCGGGGACGGTGAGCGCGTCGGCGTCGGGCAGGCAGCCCTGCGCCATGGCGGTCAGGACCCCACCCGGGCCGATCTCCACGAAGGTCGATACGCCCAGGTCGTGCAGGGTCTGGATGCCGTCGGCGAAACGGACGGCCTCGCGGACGTGGCGGACCCAGTAGTCGGCGGTGTAGGGCTCGGCCAGTTCTCCTGTCACGTTGGAGACGACGGGGATGGTCGGCTCGGCGTACGACAGGCCGCGTGCTACGGCCGCGAACTCGTCCAGCATCGGGTCCATCAGCGGCGAGTGGAACGCGTGGCTGACCTTCAGGCGGGAGGTCTTACGGCCCTGAGCGGTGAACACCTCCGCCACCGCTGCCGCAGCGTCCTCGGCACCCGAAATGACCACCGACTGCGGGCCGTTGAGCGCCGCGATGCCCACCTCATCGGTCAGGTGCGGCAGGACCTCGTCCTCCGTCGCCTGGATCGCGATCATCGCGCCACCGGACGGCAGCGCCTGCATCAGGGAGGCACGAGCGGAGACGAGCTTCGCGGCGTCGGCCAGGGTGAGGACCCCCGCCACGTGGGCGGCGGCGATCTCACCCACCGAGTGCCCGGCCACATAATCCGGCCGAACCCCCCACGACTCCAGCAACCGGAACAACGCCACCTCGATGGCGAACAGCGCCGGCTGCGTGAACCCGGTCTGGCTCAGATCGTCCGCGTCCACATCCACGGCCACGTCCAGATGCGCGCACACCTCGTCATACGCGGCGGCGAACGCCGGATAGGCGGCATACAACTCCCGCCCCATCCCGACCCGCTGCGAACCCTGCCCGGAGAACAGGAACCCGACCTTGCCCCCGGACGGACGCCCGACCACCACACCGGCCGACGAGGTCTCCCCCGCCGCCAAGTGACGCAGCCCGTCCAGCAGCTCATCCCTGGACTCGCCCACCACAGCAGCCCGCGACCGCAGCGCGGCACGCGAGACCGCCAGCGAGAAACCGACGTCCACCGGGGACACCTCACGGCCACTCAGGTGCTGCAGCAACCGCCCCGCCTGAGCACGCAGCGCCGCGTCCGTCTTCCCGGACAGCACCCACGGCAGCGCGGCAGGAACGGCGGGGGCGGCGGCCGGGACCGGCTCGGTGGCTTCCGCCGGGGTATCGGCGGGGGCCTGCTCCAGGACCACATGCGCGTTCGTTCCGCTGACGCCGAAGGAGGAGACGGCGGCCCGGCGCGGGTGGCCGGTCTCCGGCCAGGGGATGGGCTCCGTCAGGAGCTTCACCTCACCCGCGGACCAGTCCACGTGCGGCGTCGGCTCGTCCACGTGCAGGGTCTGCGGGAGGACGCCGTGGCGCATGGCCATGACCATCTTGATGATGCCGCCGACACCGGCCGCCGCTTGGGCGTGCCCGATGTTGGACTTCAGGGAGCCGAGCCACAGCGGGTGGCCCGGTTCCCGCTCCTGGCCGTAGGTGGCGAGTACGGCCTGCGCCTCGATCGGGTCGCCCAGCGTCGTGCCCGTGCCGTGCGCCTCGACCGCGTCCACCTCGGCGGCCGAGACACCGGCGTTCGCCAGGGCCGCGCGGATGACGCGTTGCTGGGCGGGGCCGTTCGGGGCCGTGAGGCCGTTGGACGCGCCGTCCTGGTTGACGGCGGAGCCGCGGACGACCGCCAGGATCTGGTGACCGTTGCGGCGGGCGTCGCTCAGCCGCTCGACGAGGAGCATGCCGACGCCCTCGGCCCAGCCCGTGCCGTCCGCCCCGGCCGCGAACGCCTTGCAGCGTCCGTCGGCGGAGAGCCCGCGCTGACGGCTGAACTCCACGAAAGCGCGCGGGGTGGACATGACCATCACGCCGCCGGCCAGTGCCATGGAGCACTCGCCGTTGCGCAGCGCCTGGGCCGCCCAGTGCAGGGCGACCAGCGAGGACGAGCACGCGGTGTCCACCGTCACCGCCGGGCCCTCAAGCCCGAAGGTGTAGGCGATGCGGCCGGACATCACGCTGGCCGAGTTGCCGGTGCCGAAGAAGCCGTCGGAGTCGTCGATGGCCTGGAGGGCGTGGGTCGCGTAGTCCTGGTAGCCGGAGCCGACGAAGACGCCGGTGTGGCTGCCGCGGACCGCTTCCGCGTCCAGCCCGGCCCGTTCGAACGCCTCCCAGCTCGTCTCCAGCAGCAGCCGCTGCTGCGGGTCCATCGCGACCGCCTCGCGCGGCGAGATCCCGAAGAACCCGGCGTCGAACTGCCCGGCCTCGTAGAGGAATCCGCCCCGTCGGGTGTAGGTCTTCCCCACGGCGTCCGGATCGGGGTCGTAGACACTGTCTACGTCCCAGCCCCGGTCGTCCGGGAACTCCCCGACCGCGTCCGTCCCGGACCGCACCAGCTCCCACAGGTCCTCGGGCGAGCCCACGCCGCCCGGGAAGCGGCACGCCATCCCGACGATGGCCAGGGGCTCGTCCTCCACGGGAGCGGCGACGGGGCCGGTGGCCGTCGGGGCGTCGGGCAGGTGACCGGTGAGTTCCGTGCGCAGGAGCCGGGCGACGGCGTGGGCGTTCGGGTAGTCGAAGACCAGGGTCGGCGGGAGGCTGAGGCCGGTGTCGGCGTTCAGCACGTTCCGCAGTTCGACGGCGGTGAGGGAGTCGAAGCCCAGGTCCTTGAACGCCCGGTCGGCCTCCACGTCCGTGGTGTCGCGGTGACCGAGGACGGCGGCGGCGTGGCCGCGTACGAGGTCCACGAGCGCGGTGAGCTGTGCCGCCTCGGACTGGCCGGCCAGACGCTCGGCGAGCGGGGAGGCCGCCACAGCCGTTGTTCCGGTGCCGTGGGACCCGGCCGCCGGGTCCTCCTTCGTCCGCTGCGCCTCCGCGAGGTCGCCGAGCAGCGGGCTCGGGCGGCCGAAGGTGAACGGCGGCAGGAAGCGCGCCCAGTCGACGTCGGCGACGGTCGTGGTGGGCTCGCCGGACTCCAGCGCCCGCCGCAGCGCCGACACCGCGAGGTGCGCGGGCATCGGGATCAGGCCGCGGCGCCGCAGGCGTTCCGCCGCGCCGTCGCCCTCGGCCATGCCGCCGTCGCCCCACGGGCCCCAGGCCACCGCCGTGGCGGGCAGGCCACGGGCCCGGCGGCGGGCGGCGAGGCCGTCGAGGGCCGCGTTCGCCGCCGCGTAGGCGGCCTGGTGGCCGCTGCCCCAGACGCCCGCGATGGACGAGAAGAGGACGAACGCGTCCAGCTCACGGTCTCCCAGCAGTTCGTCCAGGTGGACGGCGCCCGCGACCTTGGCGGACAGGACGTCGGCGAAGGCGCCCGGCGTCATGGTGGGCAGCGGGTCGAGCTGGTCCACACCGGCGGTGTGGACGACCGCGCGGATGTCCGGGTGCCCGTCGAGCAGTGACGCCAGGGCTTCGCGGTCCGCGACATCGCAGGCGGCCACGGTCACCCGGGCGCCCAGGGCCTCCAGTTCGGCGCGCAATTCGGCCGCGCCGGGCGCGTCGGCGCCCCGGCGGCTGGTCAGCACCAGGTGCTCGGCACCCGACTCCGCCAGCCAGCGGGCGACGTGCCCGCCCAGCGCACCCGTACCACCCGTAATCAGCACCGTGCCACGCGGCGACCACGGGCGGTCGCCGCCGCCGGTACGGCGGGTGGTCGTGACGCGGGACAGCCGGCGCCCGTACACGCCTTGGGCGCGGATGGCGATCTGGTCCTCGGCGGGGACGGTCGGGGCCGTGGTGGCCGGGTGTCCGGCGCCGGGCTGATCGTCGGCCATCTGGCCAAGGAAGGTGGACAGGCGGCGGACCGCCCGGTCGTCGATCGTCTGCGGCAGGTCGATCAGACCGCCCCAACGCGCCGAGTGCTCCAGTGCGGCCACCCGTCCCAGGCCCCACACCGCGTGCTGGGCGGCGCTCGGCTGCTCGTCGGCGCGGCCGGTGGCCATGGCGCCCTTGGTCAGCGCCCACAGCGGGGCGTCGATGTCCGTGTCCCCGAGCGCCTGCACCAGCAGGAGGGACAGGACGGTGCCGACGGAGGCCGCCGGGTGCTCCGGGTGCGGGCGTTCGTCCGCGCCGAGGAGGGAGATCACGCCGGTGAGCGGCGGGATCGGAGTCCGGGCGTCGTCCTCCGGGTTCCGCGGGGCGTTTGCCGCCGCGTCCCGGAGTTGGCGTCCGAGAGTGTCCCGGTCGGCGGCCGGGTTCAGGACGACGGTCAGCAGGCGCGCGTCACCCGTGGTGAGGCCGGCCTGAACCGTCTCCACCCAGTCGCTCTCGACGAGTTCGTCGGTGACCGCCAGCAGCCACGTGCCGGAGAGCGTCCCGTCGGCCCCCTGGCCGGTCAGCGGCTTCCAGGTCTCGCGGTAGTGCCAGCCGTCCACCGCGGACTCCTCGCGCCGCTGCCGCCGCCAGGCGGACAGGCGCGGGAGCACCGCGTCGAGCTGCTCGGCCGGGAGGTCGAGAGCGGCGGCGAAGGACTCCAGGTCCTCACGCTCCACCGTCTCCCAGAACTCCGCGTCGACGGTGTCCACGGCCTCCCCGGCCGTCTCGCCATCGGGCGCGGCGGACAGCAGCCAGTAGTCCTGCCGCTGGAACGCGTACGTCGGCAGCGCCGCCCGCCGGGCACCACGACCGGCGAAGAAGCCGGACCAGTCCACCGGCACCCCGTGCACGTGCGCCTGGGCCACGGCGGCGGTGACCGCCTCGGGCTCCGCCCGGCCGGTGCGCAGGACGGGCACGGTCACCGCGTCCGGGATGACGGACTGGGTGAGGGCGGTCAGGACGCCACCGGGGCCGATCTCGATGAAGGTCGTCACGCCCAGGTCGTGGAGCGTCTGGATGCCGTCGGCGAAACGGACGGCCTCGCGGACGTGGCGGACCCAGTAGTCGGCGGTGTAGGGCTCGGCGAGCGCGCCCGTGACGTTGGAGACGACCGGGATGGTCGGCTCGGCGTAGGACAGATCGCGGGCGATGGCCGCGAACTCGTCCAGCATCGGGTCCATCAGCGGCGAGTGGAACGCGTGGCTGACCTTCAGGCGGGAGGTCTTGCGGCCCTGGGCGGTGAACACCTCAGCCACCGCTGCCACAGCATCCTCGGCGCCCGAGATCACCACGGACTGCGGGCCATTGAGCGCCGCGATCCCCACCTCGTCCGTCAGGTGCGGAAGGACCTCGTCCTCCGTCGCCTGGATCGCGATCATCGCGCCGCCGGAGGGCAGGGCCTGCATCAGCGAAGCCCGCGCGGAGACGAGCTTCGCGGCGTCGGCCAGGGACAGGACCCCGGCGACGTGCGCCGCCGCGATCTCGCCCACCGAGTGCCCGGCCACGTAATCCGGCCGAACCCCCCACGACTCCAGCAACCGGAACAACGCCACCTCAATGGCGAACAACGCCGGCTGCGTGAACCCGGTCTCGTTCAGCCGGCCTTCCAGAGCGCCGCTGTCCGCCTCGTCACCGTCAAGGGCGCCGAACACCACATCGCGCAGCGGCCGTTCCAGATGGCCGTCCAGATGCGCGCACGCCTGGTCGAACGCCTCGGCGAAGGCCGGGTACGCCGCGTACAGCTCGCGGCCCATGCCGAGCCGCTGCGAGCCCTGGCCCGAGAAGAGGAAGCCGACCTGGCCGGTGTGGGCGCGGCCCAGGACGACGTCCGAGGCGGGGGTCCCCGCGACCAGTGCGCGCAGCCCGGCCAGGAGAGCGTCCCGGTCGTCGCCGATCACCGCGGCGCGGTGGTCGAGGGCGGCGCGGGTGGTGGCCAGGGAGTAGGCGAGGTCGGCGGGTGAGGGCTGCCGGGCGGCGTCGTTGCCGGGCACCTCGTCTCCGGCCAGGGGCTCCCCGGTCTCGGGGTTCCCGGCCGGGCGCTCCAGGTGGCTCAGCAGGCGTTCCGCCTGGGCCCGCAGGGCCGCCTCGGACTTGCCGGAGAGAACCCAGGGGATCACCCCGGCCGACACCGACGCCACCGCATCCGACGACACCGGCTGCTCAACCGCAGCAGCAGCGTCCTCCACCGGCGCCTGCTCGATGATCGTGTGCGCGTTGGTGCCACTGACACCGAACGACGAGATCGCGGCCCGACGCGGACGATCGCCCTCCGGCCACTCCATCGCCTCCGTCAGCAGCCGCACCGCGCCCGCCGACCAGTCCACATGCGGCGTCGGCTCCTCGGCGTGCAGCGTGCGCGGCAGCTCACCGTGCCGCATCGCCATGATCATCTTGATGATCCCGGCCACGCCCGCCGCCGCCTGGGCATGCCCGATGTTCGACTTCAGGGAGCCCAGCCACAGCGGCTGGTCCGCGTCCCGCTCCTGCCCGTACGTCGCCAGCAGCGCCTGGGCCTCGATCGGATCACCCAGCGTCGTCCCCGTGCCGTGGCCCTCCACCACGTCCACGTCCGACGCCGACAACCCACCCGACGCCAGCGCCGCGCGAATGACACGCTGCTGAGCCGGACCGTTCGGCGCCGTCAGACCGTTCGACGCACCATCCTGATTGACGGCCGAACCACGAACGACCGCCAGCACCTCGTGCCCGAGTCGCCGAGCGTCACTCAGCCGCTCCACCAACACCACACCGACGCCCTCGGCCCACCCCGTGCCGTCCGCGTCGGCGCCATACGCCTTGCAGCGGCCGTCCGGCGACAGACCGCGCTGACGGCTGAACTCCACGAAGGCGGCCGGTACGGCCATGACGTTGACGCCGCCCGCGATGGCCATCGTGCTCTCGCCGTTGCGCAGCGACTGGATGGCCAGGTGCAGGGCGACCAGCGAGGAGGAGCACGCGGTGTCCACCGTCACCGCCGGGCCCTCAAGACCGAAGGTGTAGGCGACCCGGCCGGAGACGACGCTCGCGGCGCCACCCGTGAGCAGGTGGCCCTCGACGCCTTCGGGGACCTGCGGGAGGCCCGCGCCGTAGCCCTGGTAGGACATGCCGACGAAGACGCCGGTGCGGCTGCCGTGCAGCGAGGACGGGTCGATGCCGGCCCGCTCGAACGCCTCCCAGGAGGCTTCGAGCAGCAGCCGCTGCTGCGGGTCCATCGCCAGCGCCTCGCGCGGCGAGATCCCGAACAGTCCGGCGTCGAAGGCGCCCGCGTCGTAGAGGAAGCCGCCGTCGCGGGCGTAGGTCTTGCCGGGGACGCCCGGGTCGGGGTCGTAGAGGTTCGCCAGGTCCCAGCCGCGGTTGTCGGGGAACCCTGAGATCGCGTCGCCACCGGAGGTGACGAGGTCCCACAGGGCCTCGGGCGAGTCGACGCCGCCGGGCAGGCGGCAGCTCATCGCCACGATGACGATCGGGTCGTCGTCCGCCGCGGCGACGGGCGCGAGGGCCGGGCCGGCCTCGGTGGCGGACGAGCCCAGCAGGCCCTCCCGCAGGAAGGCGGCCAGCGCCTTCGGGTGCGGGTAGTCGAAGACTAGGGTGGTGGGCAGGGACAGGCCGGTGTCGGCGGTGAGCTTGTTGCGGAGTTCGACGGCGGTGAGGGAGTCGAAGCCCAGGTCCTTGAAGGCCCGGTCGGCGCGCATCTCGTCGGTGCCGTCGTGGCCCAGGACCGCCGCCGCGTGGGTGCGGACGAGGTCCACCAGGGCCCGGTCCTGCTCGGCGGCCGTCAGGGCGGCCAGCCGTTCCGCCAGCGGTGAGCCGCCGGTGCCGGTGGTGCTCGGCGCGGTGGACTCCAGCGCGCGGCGCACCTCCGGCAGGTCGGAGAAGAGCGCACTCGGACGGGCCATCGTGAACGGCCCGACGAAGCGGTCCCAGTCGAAGTCCGCCACCGTCACGGCGGTCTCGTCGGCGCCCAGCGCCTGCCGCAGGGCGGAGATCGCCAGCGCGGGCCGCATCGGCGGCAGGCCGCGGCGGCGCAGCATGGCTTCGCCGTCGCCGACGTCGGCCATGCCGCCGTCCGCCCAGCCGCCCCACGAGACGGCAAGGGCGGTCCGGCCGTGGGCGCGGCGGTGTTCGGCGAGGGCGTCGAGGTAGGCGTTGGCCGCCGCGTAGGCGGCCTGGCTGGCGCCGCCCCAGATGCCGGCGCCGGAGGAGAAGAGGACGAAGGCGTCCAGTTCGCGGTCGCCCAGCAGCTCGTCCAGGTGGCGGGCGCCGTCGACCTTCGCGGCGAGGGTGGCGGCGAACGCGGCCGGGTCGGTGTCCGCGATCAGGGCGTGGTCGCCCACACCGGCCGCGTGGACCACGGCGTCCACCGGGTGCCGGTCCAGCACCTCGGCGAGCGCGTCCCGGTCGGCCGCGTCGCAGGCGGCGAGGGTGACCCGCGCGCCCAGTTCCTCCAGTTCGGCGCGGAGTGCGTCGGCGCCGGGGGCCTGCGCGCCCCGGCGGCTGGTCAGCACCAGGTGCTCGGCACCCGACTCCGCCAGCCAGCGGGCGACGTGCCCGCCCAGCGCACCCGTACCACCCGTGATCAGCACCGTGCCGCGCGGCGACCAGGGTCGGTCGCTGGTACGGCCCCCGGCCCGCACGAACCGGCGGCCGAAGACGCCGGAGGTGCGGATGGCCACCTGGTCCTCGGGGACGGCACTCTCACCGGCCGGGAGCCGCCCGCCCGCTGCCTGCTGGGGGAGTACGCCCTCCGTCTGGGCGAGTACGCCCTTCGTCTGGGTGAGCACGCCGACGAGGCGGGCCGCCGCGCGGGCGTCCAGCGTGTCGGTTTCGGGGAGGTCGACCAGACCACCCCAACGCCGCGGGTACTCCAGCGCCGCCGACCGGCCGAAGCCCCACACCTGCGCCTGCCCCGGCCGGATGCGCCGGTCGGCGCGGCCGGTCGTCACCGCGCCGCGGGTCGCGCACCACAGCGGCGCGTCCAGGTCCGCGTCCTCCAGCGCCTGGACGAGGAGCAGCGTGGCGGCGAGGCCCTGCGGGAGGGAGGGGTGGTCGCGGGACGGGGACTCGTCATCGGCCAGCAGGGACAGGACACCGGCCGGCGGCTCGGCACCCTGCCGCTCCTTGACGGCCGTCAGGGCGTCGGTCAGCGCCTGGCGGTCCACTCCCGGCTCGACCGGGAAGGGCACCACGTGCAGGCCGCGTTCGGTCAGCGCGGTCTCGACGGAGGCGACCCACTCGTTCCGTTCTTCGGTAGCGGGAATGGCCAGCAGCCACGTCCCCGGGTCGCCGCCCTCGGGCAGCGTCCCGAGCGGCTTCCAGGTGACGCGGTACCGCCAGCCGTCCACCACCGAGTCCTCGCGCCGCTGCCGGCGCCAGGCGGAGAGCCGGGGCATGATCGCGGCCAGCGACTCGTCCGCCCCCACGCCCAGCGCCTCGGCGAGCGATTCGACGTCCTCCCTCTCCACGGACTCCCAGAACCCGGACTCCGCCGCGTCCGCCCCGCTCACCGCGACGGCCGCCGCGTCGTCCTGCCCCTCCAGCCAGTAGCGCTTGCGCTGGAAGGCGTACGTCGGCAGCGCGACGCGGCGCGCGCCCGGGAAGAAGGGCGCCCAGTCGACGGGGGTGCCGTGGGCGTGCAGGTGGGCGAGAGCCGTGGTCACGGCCTGCGGCTCGGGGCGGTCGGTACGGAGGGCGGGGACGGCGAGGATGTCGGCGTCGGGCAGGCAGCCCTGCGCCATGGCGGTGAGGACGCCGCCGGGGCCGATCTCGACGAAGGTGATGACGCCGAGGTCGTGGAGGGTCTGGATGCCGTCGGCGAAACGGACGGCCTCGCGGACGTGCCGGACCCAGTAGTCGGCGGTGTAGGGCTCGGCGAGTGCGCCCGTGACGTTGGAGACGACGGGGATGGTCGGCTCGGCGTAGGACAGTCCACGGACGACGGCCGCGAACTCGTCCAGCATCGGGTCCATCAACGGCGAGTGGAACGCGTGGCTGACCTTCAGAAGGGAGGTCTTCCGGCCCTGGGCGGTGAACACCTCCGCGATCGCCGTAACAGCCGCTTCCACCCCGGAGATGACCACCGACTGCGGGCCGTTGAGCGCCGCGATGCCCACCTCATCGGTCAGGTGCGGCAGGACCTCGTCCTCCGTCGCCTGAATCGCGATCATCGCGCCACCGGAGGGCAGCGCCTGCATCAGGGAGGCACGAGCGGAGACGAGCTTCGCGGCGTCGGCCAGGGTGAGGACCCCCGCCACGTGGGCGGCAGCGATCTCACCGACCGAGTGCCCGGCCACGTAATCCGGCCGGATACCCCAGGACTCCAGCAACCGGAACAACGCCACCTCAATGGCGAACAACGCCGGCTGCGTCACCCCCGTCGGCGTCAGGTCCTCCACATCCACGGCCACGTCCAGGTGCGCGCACACCTCGTCGTACGCCTCGGCGAAGGCCGGGTACGCGGCATACAGCTCCCGCCCCATCCCGACCCGCTGCGAACCCTGCCCCGAGAACAGGAACCCGACCTTGCCCCCGGACGAACGGCCGACCACCACACCCGACGCCGAGGTCTCCCCCGCCGCCAAGTGACGCAGCCCCTCCAGCAGCTCGTCCCGGTCGGCGGCGACCAGCACGGCGCGCTCCTCGAAGGGGGCGCGGGTGGCGAGGGAGTGCCCGATGTCGGCGGGGTGCCAGTCGGGGAGGGTGTCGAGGTGCTGGGCCAGGCGTTCGGCCTGGGCGCGCAGGGCGGCCTCGTCCTTGCCGGAGAGGACCCACGGGAGCGGCCCGGCCGACGACACCGGCTGCTGCTCAACCGCTGCAGGAACGTCCTCCTCCGGCGCCTGCTCGATGATCGTGTGCGCGTTAGTGCCACTGACACCGAACGAAGAGATCGCGGCCCGACGCGGACGGTCCGCCTCCGGCCACTCCACCGCCTCCGTCAGCAGCCGCACCGCGCCCGCCGACCAGTCCACATGCGGCGTCGGCTCCTCCGCATGCAGCGTCGGCGGCAGTTCACCGTGGCGCATCGCCATGATCATCTTGATGATGCCCGCGACACCGGCCGCCGCCTGCGTGTGTCCGATGTTGGACTTCAGGGAGCCGAGCCAGAGCGGCTGGTCCGCGTCCCGCTCCCGGCCGTACGTCGCCAGCAGCGCCTGGGCCTCGATCGGGTCACCCAGCGTCGTCCCCGTGCCGTGGCCCTCCACCACGTCCACGTCGGCAGCCGACAACCCACCCGACGCCAGCGCCGCCCGAATGACACGCTGCTGAGCCGGACCGTTCGGCGCCGTCAGACCGTTCGACGCGCCGTCCTGATTGACGGCGGAGCCACGGACGACCGCCAGCACCTCATGACCATTGCGCCGGGCATCGCTCAGCCGCTCCACGAGCACCACGCCGACGCCCTCGGACCAGCCGGTCCCGTCCGCGTCCGCGCCGAACGCCCGGCACCGGCCGTCCGGGGACAGGCCGCGCTGACGGCTGAACTCCACGAAGACGTTGGGCGTGGCCATCACCGTCACGCCGCCGGCGAGCGCCATCTCGCACTCGCCGTTGCGGATCGACTGGATGGCCAGGTGCAGGGCGACGAGGGAGGACGAGCAGGCGGTGTCGATGGTGACCGCCGGGCCCTCAAGACCGAAGGTGTAGGCGACGCGGCCGGACACGACGCTGGACGCGCCGCCGACCAGGCGGTGGCCCTCGACGCCCTCCGGGGTCTGTCGCACGTCGGCGCCGTAGCCCTGGTAGGCCATGCCGACGAACACGCCGGTGCGGCTGCCGCGCAGCGCGGCCGGGGTCAGCCCCGCCCGTTCGAACGCCTCCCAGGAGGATTCGAGGAAGACGCGCTGCTGCGGGTCCATGGCCAGCGCCTCGCGCGGCGAGATGCCGAAGAAGGCGGCGTCGAAGTCGGTGGCGTCGTGCAGGAAGCCGCCGTCGCGGGTGTAGGTGGTGCCGACGCGTTCGGGGTCGGGGTCGTAGAGGCCGTCGATGTCCCAGCCGCGGTTCTCGGGGAAGCCGGAGATCGCGTCGCCGCCGGAGCGGACGAGGTCCCACAGGGCCTCGGGCGAGTCGACGCCGCCGGGCAGGCGGCAGCTCATCGCGACGATGGCGATCGGGTCCTCGTCGTCGTCATGGGCGGTGCGCACGGAAAGCGCGTGGGCCCCGGCGGGCGTGGCCCCGAGCAGTTCCTCATCCAGGAAGGCGGCCAGCGCGGCCACGTTGGGGTGGTCGAAGACGAGGGTGGGGGGCAGGGTGAGGCCGGTCGCCGCGTTGACCTTGTTGCGGAGTTCGACGGCGGTGAGGGAGTCGAAGCCGAGGTCCTTGAAGGCCCGTTCCGGCTCGATGTCGGACGCGTTGGCGTGGCCGAGGACGGCGGCGACGTGCGCCTGGACGAGTTCCCGCAGCGCCGCCGCGCGCTCGGCCTCGGAGAGGCCGGACAGCCGGGCCATCAGCGGAGACGCGTCGCCCGTGCTTGCCGACTCCTGCACCTGCCGGGCCTCGGGCAGCTCGGAGAACAGCGTGCTCGGACGGGCCAGAGTGAACGGCTCGATGAACCGTTCCCACTCGATGTCGGCGACGACCAGGGCGGCGGGCCGGTGCCCGGCACTCGCCGTACCGCCGTCGCTCGCCCCACTGCCTCCACCCACCGCACCGCCGTCGCCCACCGCGCGCCGGACCACGGACGCGGCCAGGCGCGGCGGCAGGGTGCGGACGCCGCGTCGGCGGAGCTGCGCCTCGTCGTCGTCGGTGACCATGCCGCCGTCGGCCCACGGGCCCCAGGCGAGGGCGGTCGCGGCGAGGCCGCGCGCCCGGCGCCGGGCGGCGAGCGCGTCCAGGTGGGCGTTGGCCGCCGCGTAGGCGGACTGCATGCCGCTGCCCCACACGCCGGCGATGGACGAGAAGAGGACGAAGGCGTCCAGCTCGCGGTCGCCCAGCAGCTCGTCCAGGTGGCGGGCGCCCTCGACCTTCGCGCGCAGGGTGCGGGCGAAGTCGGCGGCCGTCAGCTCGTCCAGCGGGCCGAACTGCCCGGCTCCGGCGGCGTGCACGACGGCGGTGAAGGAGTGCTCGGCGAGGAGCGCGGCCACGGCGTCGCGGTCGGCGATGTCGCAGGCGGCCAGGGTGACCCGGGCGCCCAGGGCCTCCAGTTCGGCCTTCAGCTCGGCGGCGCCGGGGGCGTCCGGGCCCCGGCGGCCGGTCAGGACCAGGTGCTCGGCACCGGCTTCGGCGAGGTCGCGGGCGAGGTGGCCGCCGAGCGCGCCCGTGCCGCCGGTGATCAGTACGGTGCCGCGCGGCGTCCAGGGCGCGGCGGTGCCGCGCGGGGCGCGGACGAGCCGGGCGGCGAAGACGCCGGAGGCGCGGATGGCGAGCTGGTCCTCGCGGGCCGCGGCGGGCTGGCCCTCGCGGGCCCCCGCGGGCTGGGTGAGGGCGGCGACGAGGCGACCGGCCGTCCGGTCGTCGATCGTCGCGGGCAGGTCGATCAGCCCGCCCCACCGGCCCGGGTACTCCAGGGCGGCGGCCCGGCCGAAGCCCCAGACCTGCGCCTGCTCCGGGCGCACCGGCTCGTCGTCGGGGCGGCCGGTGGCCACCGCGCCGTGGGTGACGCACCACAGCGGCAGGTCGAGCCCGGCGTCGCCCAGCGCCTGGGTGAGCAGGACGGTGCGGGCGAGGCCCTGGGTGAGGGTGGGGGCGTCGGAAGCGGTCGTCTCGTCGTCGGGGAGGAGAGAGATGACGCCCGCGAGCGCGGCGGCTTCAGCGTCAGTCTCCCCGTCCACGTCTCGTGCCTCGTCCCCAGCCCGTACCGCCTGCGCGGCCTCCGTCAGAAGACGGGCCAACGTCGGCCGGTCGGCGTTCGTCCCGACCGGCACCGGGACCAGCCGCACGCCCTGCGCGGTCAGCGCCTCCCCGACCGACGCGGCCCACTCGCTCCCCTCGGGAGCGGCGAACAGCCAGGTCCCCGGCCGCTCCCCCGCCAGCATCCGGCCCACCGGCTGCCAGGTCATGCGGTAGGACCAGCCGTCCACGGCGTTCCGCTCGCGCCGCTGCCGCCGCCACACGGACAGCTTCGGCACGACGACGTCCAGTTCCTCGGCGCTCAGCCCCAGCGTGCCGGCCAGCGCCTGCGCGTCCTCCCGCTCCACGCTCGCCCAG
>NZ_JBEXNM010000076.1:0-42452 GCF_040611095.1 Streptomyces sp. NPDC003077
GCGTCTCCGCCCCCCCCCCCACCCCCGACCCCAACTCCGGGCCCCCCGCCCGCCCCCGCGCGGCCCCCCCCCCCCCCTCCGGTATGCGCGCCGTGCCGAGCGCCGGGGAGAACGAGGACACGGGCGCGGGCCCCGGCCCGTGAGCCGGCATGGTCACCGTTCGCTTGAGCGCCGTCCGGCTCCCGGTACCGCGTCCCGAAGGCCTCCGATAGGAGACAACGGCGTCTCCGAAGGCAGCCCTCCGAGGGAGACAATGGCGTCTCCGAAGGCAGCCCCCCGAAGGCAGCCCTCGGAAAACAGCCCTCCAAAGGCAGCCCTCCGAAAGCAGCCTCCGATAAGAGACGACAGGCGCGCCTCAGGCGGGCAGAGGCAAGCCGGCCGCGTGGAAGAGCCGGTCGCGGGAGGCCGCCGCCTCCTCAAGGACGGCGTGGCCGCCCGTCAGGGCCCCGTCCGCCTTGACGATCTCACCGGCCACCATCACCAGGTCCACGTTCCCGGCGTGGCCTCCCGCGACGATCGCGGCGGCCACGTCGGTGGCGGGCAGGAGGTTGGTGTCCTGGAGCCGGATCATGATGAGGTCGGCCTCCTTGCCGGGCGTCAGGCTGCCGGTGCGGTCGTCGATGCCGCAGGCCCGCGCGCCTTCGATGGTCGCGAAGGCGAGCAGGTCGGCCGCGTCGAAGACCGGCAGGTCCGGAACGCGGTCCATGGGCCCGGCCGCTCCGGCGATGACGAGCTGCTGATAGGCCAGGGCGGCCCGCATGACCCCGAACATGTCACCGCTGACGATCGTCTCGGTGTCGACGCTCAGGCTCGGGCGGATGCCGGCGGCCAGCAGCCGGTTGGTCGCGGGCTGGCCGAGGCCGGGCATGAAGACCTCCAGCGCACTGGCCACGGACGCGGTGGCGCCGTGCGCGGCGAGCATCCTGAGCTCCTCGTCCGTCGAGGTGCAGCAGTGGATGAACGTCATGTCCGAGCCGAGCAGCCCGGACTCGGCGAGCTGCCGGATGGCCTGCTGTTCGGCCCCCCACTCGCCGAGTCCGACATGCATGCTGATCCGCAGGCCGAGGTCACGGGCGAGGCGGATGTCCTGGGCGGCGACCTCGGGGGTGGACAGTTCCGGGCCGCGCAGCATGGCGTTGAGCGTGACGCGCGCCGAGTCGTCGGACAGCACCTCTTCGCGGATCCGCCGGATGTCGTCCGGATGCGTGCGCGCGCTGCCGAACTGCCACTGCTCGGCTTCCGTCGACGGCCAGCCGTGATCGAAGACGGCGCGGATTCCCGACTCCCAGTGAGCGGCGATCGCCGCGTCCGAGTGCTCGGGGCTGTTACTGATGTGGGACTCGTCCCGTACGGTCGTGACGCCGGCGTCGAGGGACAGCAGGTCCGCCGCCAGGTTCCCGATGTGCACGTCCCGGGGCTCGAAGTGCTGCCCCAGGCCGATCTGTACCTGGCTGCGGTATTCCTGGTAGGTCCAGGCGGGACCGAGGCTGCGCAGTGCGCCCTGCCAGTTGTGCCGGTGGGTGTCGATGAACCCGGGAAGGACGGCGTTCCCCGTCCCGTCGACGACGCGAGCGTGGTCGTCGTGCAGCGCCCGGCCGATCTCCGCGATCCTGCCGTCGGTGATCAGGATGTCACCGACGAAGTTGCCGAGTTGTTCGTCCTGGGTCATCAGGTACGCGCCCTTGATCAGGACGCGGTCGTTGGGGAGCGGGTGGCTGTTGGGGGTCACCTGTGGTTTTCCTTTCGTGGCGTACGCGTCGCCGTACGCATGCCGTGCGCATGACGTACGCGTTCCGTACGTGCGCCATGCGCGGCACTGCCTTGCTGCTCTTGCTTGTCTTGCTGCTCTTGCTTCTTCTACTTCTCTTGCTGATCTGGCTGCTCTTGCCGCTCTGGCTCGTCCCGTGGACGGGAGAGAACGAACGCGGTAAGCCGCTCAGGACCGCGCCCGGTGCGCGCGGGGGCTGCCGCTGTCGCGATCGCCGCCACGGGAGCGCCGGGAAGCGATCCCGACAGCGGCGAAGGTCATCAACGCCCCGAGGAGCGTCAGAGGGGACGGGGAGAGGGCGCCGGAGGGGACGAGGAGATCCAAGGCGATCGAGCCGGCCAACTGCCCCGCGATCGAGGCCATGCTCAGCAGCAGGACCCCGATCCGCCGCACCAGGAACGCGGACGCGCCGATGAACACCCCACCGCACAGCCCGCCGAGATACACCCACCAGTCGGCGGGAAGCGCGTGCCCCGACGGCCCGTCGACAAGCGCCTTGACGCACCAGACGATCACGAGGAACACCGCGCCGACGAAGAAGTTGAGCCAGGTCGCGGCGAGCGGTGAGCCCGAGGCCGCGGCGGAGGCCCCGTTCAGCGCCTGCTGGAGGCCCAGCAGGAAACCGGCGGCGAGGGCGGCCAGTGCGGGCAGGACCACGGTGGCGGGCGCGGGGGCGTCGGCGAGGCGGGGGAGGGCGGATATGACGGCGGCCACGAGAATGACGGCGGCTCCCAGAAGCCGGGGCCCGCCGGGACGCTGTTTCACGCCGCCCCCGATGCCGCGGGCGTCCACGATGAGCCCGCCGAGCGTCTGGCCCGCGATGGCCGACACGGTGAACACCGCGATGCCGGTGACCAGCGCGGCGGTCGACTGGGCCAGCGCGAACGTGCCCCCGAGCACACCCGCCGGCAGATACCGGCGGGGGAGCCGCCCCTCCCGGACGGCGGCACCCAACGCCCGCAGCGCGCCCCGCATCCGCGGGGAGAAGGCCGCGAGCACCGTCAGGAGGACGAACCCGCCCGAGAAGCTGATGGCCGCCGCGGCGATCCCGTCGTCGAGACGATGACTCAGCTCACCGTTCAGCCGCGCCTGGACGGGAACCACCATGCCGGTGACGACGGCCGCCAGGACGAACAGGGAACCGCGGCGCGCCGCGCCCGGACGGCCGGGGCCCGGGCGTCGCGTATCCGTCCCGGCGTGTCGTGGACCTGATGCCGGAGAAGCGGTGGAAGTGCTCATTTCATTTCATTTCCTCGGGAAAGGGGACACGGTGCCCCGGGTCGCCGGGCGAGGCGGCCCGGAGCACACGTGCGAGAGCCGCCCCACGTGGGAGTGCGGCCTCGAAGGAATCAGAGGGCGGTTGAGAAACGCGTCCCCGCGATCTCGTCGAGGATCGACGGGTGCTCGGGCGACCAGCCGAGCACCCGTCGCGCCGTGTCACCCGTGGCCTGCTGGTCGAGCAGGAGCGCCTCGCCGAGCAGGTCGAGGCGGGTGAGGGTCTGGACGACGGGCTCGGGCTCGACGTGCCCGGACAGCCCCAGCGAACGGCTCACCGCCTCCGTGATCTCGCGGACGGTCGGGTTCACCCCACTGGCGCCGAGGAAGTACGAGCCGGCCGGGGCCTTCTCCAGCGCGAGCGTGTACAGCGCGGCCAGGTCGTCCACGTGAATGGTGCTCCAGTGCTGGTCGCCGGGCCCGATCATGGTCAGGGCCGGGTCGCTCCCCTCGGTCCGGGCACCGGCGGCGACGAGGTTGACCAGTCCGCCGCCGCGTCCGTACACGACGGCGGGCGCGATGACCGAGGTGCGGACGCCTTCGGCCTCCCGTACGCGTTCGGCGAGCGGTATGCGCCAGGCGGCCAGCCGCGGCGGGTTCATGGGACTCGTCTCGTTGATCGCCGTTCCGCTGCCGTGCACCCAGACGCCCGTGGTGTGGACGAACGGCCGGTCCGTGTGCCGCAGCGCACGCAGGATGGCGGTGACCGCGATCTCGTCGACGGCCGCGCTCGTCCCGTCACCGGGGGAGGCCAGGTGGATCACCCCGTCGCTCGCCGCCGCGAGGTCGTGAACGGCCTCGCTGTCGGACAGGTCGGCGACGGCCGGCTCGGCACCCCGGGCCCGGACCTGCTCGGCCTTGCCGGGATCGCGGACGAGAGCGGTCACCCGGTGGCCCGTGGAGACGAGGCGGTCGAGAACGGCGGCTCCGATGTAGCCGGTGCCGCCGGTCAGCAGGACATGCATGAGGTTCCTCTTTCCTGGAGGTGGACGGGGGCGGGGCCCGGGGCCGGAGCGGAGTTCCGGCGGTGGGGTGGCCCGCACGACAACCGTCACACCGACTGGTTATCGTGTCCAACGAAGATTTTCGAAAGCTCAATCGGCAACATCGATGAATGAGAGGCGGTGGACCAGAGTGGATCAAAGACGGCTGGAGTACTTCATCGCGGTCGCCGAGGAGCTGAACTTCACGCGGGCCGCTCAACGGCTGCACGTCACCCAGTCGACGCTCTCGGCCGGGATCAAGGCGCTGGAGAGCGACCTGAAGATCGAGCTGCTCACCCGCTCGACGCGCTCGGTCCGGCTGACGGAAGCCGGTGCGGTCTTCCTGCCCGAGGCACGCACCGCCCTGGAGGCACTGGAACGGGCCCGGGCAGCGGTGGAACCGGTGGCCACGGGGCTGCGCGGCAGCCTGACCGTGGGCGTGCTCAGCGGCCTCACCGTGATCGACGTCCCCGCTCTCGCGGGCGACTTCCACCGCCGGTACCCAGGAGTGCGGCTGCGCACCGAGACGTCCCCGCGGGGAACGGCGGGACTCCTCGAACGGATCAAGGAAAGCCATGTGGACGTGGCGTTCGTGGGCGCCGCCGTCACGGACGAGCACCTCAAGGCCAGGCCCGTCAAGAAATACGACGTCCAGCTCCTGGTCCCGGCCGGCCACCCCCTGGCGGACCGGACGAGCGTGCGGCTGCGGGACATCGCCGCGGAGACCTTCGTCGACATGCCCACGGGCTTCGGGCAACGCGACCTCGTCGACGACGCCTTCGCCAAGGCGGACCTGCCCCGCCGGGTCCTGATCGAGGTATCGGACATCACCACCATCGCGGACTACGTGGCCCACGGCCTCGGCATCGCACTCCTGCCCCCGGACCTCGCCCAACACACCGGCGGCACGGTCCGGACGATCCCCCTCACCGGCACCCACCTCTCCTGGACCCTCAGCGTCGTCGCCTCGGCAACCCGCCCACCGACCCGCGCCCTGCACGCATTCCTGGACCTCATCCCGCACCACGTCCGGCGCGATCGCAGCTTCTGACGGCTTGGCCGCCAAGCGGGCGGACGGGAGCCGCGCCGTGGCCGACGGCGCCGCCCGGGGCGACCGAGGCACCCGCGGCCGGCGCGGGCCCGTGAGCTGTGCCCTCGGTACGGCGGAGATACCGGTCCCGGACGAATGGGAAACAGGGCGCCTCCCCTGGTGCGGCCTTGTCGGCGGGGTGCTGGTCGGCCCCTTGGGACCAGGACGCGGCTCGGACAGCACATGGAGTCCGCGATCGGTTCCCTCGGCCGAGCCCCCTCGCCCGTGGGAGTGCGACCGCCGACCCACCGGGCAAGGCCCTCCTGGCAAGGCCCTCCTGGCAAGGCCCTCCTGGCAAGGCCCTCCTGGCCAGGCGTAGTGTCCGGTGCAGGACAATCCGGGCGGGGGAGTGCCATGTCATACGGTTCGCTGGTCTTGTTCAGCTGGGGCGTGGCCGCCGCCGCGTTGGTGTGCGTGGGCCCGCTGGGCATCTACGCCTTCACCCGCAACCGTGTGCCCGGCCGACCGTTACGCCGTATCGTGCGCAACCCCCGGCTGTGGGGGCTGGGCCTCTTGCTCCAGGTCGCGAGCCTGCTCACCTCCTCATGGGTCGTCCTGGCCCTGGGCCTGGTCTGTACCGTCTGCGGCCATGTCCTGAAGCCGACGGGATGAGACAGCGCCCGTCGGCGCGCTCTTGAGCCGCACCCGTCTTCGGCGGGCACGAGGCGGGCGGGGCCGTCCGGTTCACCGTCGGCGACATGCCGACCGCGGATTCCGCGGCATGCGGGTCGCCTCCAGCATCGGCTCGAACGGCGGGGAGTCGCCCTACCGACTGGTCGGCCGTGACAGTGACGCTCAGGGGGACGCGGGCGTCCACGGAGCGCGGAACTCGCCTCGGCCACAAGGGCTCCCGGCCCCGCCCCCACCCCGCGCCTCACCGCCCGCACCCCACGCCTCACCGCGTGCACATGCCACGTAAGCTGCGCCCGTTGGGGGATGTCCTGGGAAGAGGGGAGCTTGCGGGTCATGGCAACGGGGACAGGGGGGCGGCGGTGGCTGCCCGGCAAGAAGACGCTCGGGATCGTGGCGGTGGTGCTCGCCGTTCTCGCGGGCGTCGGCTGGTGGGCCAAGCCGGTGTGGCAGCCGTGGTGGTACGCCGCGACGCTGTGCGGGGGCAACCTGTCGGGCGGCGAACTCGCCGATCTGCTGCCGAACGAACGGCTGCGGGCCGGCAAGGACACCTTCGGCTCCGGAAGCAGCCTGCTCAGATGCGGAGTGAACGAGAACGACGGGCGGCATTTCGTCCTCAAGATCGAGGCACAGACCGGCGTGGGTGCGGTGGCGGACCCGATGGCCCTGGAGTTCACCATTCCGAGCAAGCCCCACTACGCTTTTCCCCGGTCCGTCCCCGGTTTCTACGGCCAGTTCGGTCCCGTGATCATTCAGGAGTGCCCCAAGCTCGGCCGCGACTCCCGGGGCCGCACGCAACGCCTGGTGACCACCGTGTACGTCCACGCGGTCGAGGACGACCCCTCGCCCCAGTCCCTGCGCACGGCCGTGCGCATCGCCAACGGCGCCAGCGCCGAGATCGGCTGCGGGGCCGCCCCGCTGCCGCTGCCGGACGATGTCGAACCCGCCCGGAAGCTGACCTTGAGCCAGACGAAGGACACGATGTGCGGCTGGCTGGCCGGAGCCAGGCTGCCCGACAGCCCGTCCGGCAAGGAGTGGCGGGTGGTCGCGCCCACGGACGCGCGGGCCCCGATCACCAGTTGCTCGCTGATCGACTCCGGGACGGGCCAGTCCGCCGTGGACCTCACCGGCTGGTACGGCGACTGGACGGACGAGCCCTTCGAGATGCTGTTCGCGGCCAATGTGCGCATCCCTGAGGGGCGCAGCCCCCGCGACGCGATGCTCGGCCCGCACTTCGGCCGGGCCAAGGCCCGATGCGGCCGGGAGGCCGCCAACTTCCTTGCCGACAGCCACGCCCGGGGCAGCTCCCGGTCGGCGCTGCCAATGAGCGAGGTGCGGGACCTCCTCAACCGGTTCGCGGCGGACCAGGCCGAGCGCCGCGGCTGCACCGGCCTGGAACTCCCCGACACCACCGTCCACCCGAGCGGGCACTGACGGCCCGCACAAGCGAGGTGGCGGTGGGCGGTGGGCGGTGTGCCGCGCGGGGCGATCTGCCGCGGGCGCCGGGCTGTTCGGTGATCTGGCAGGTGTTTGCGGGGGTGGGTGTCGAGCCCACAGAGCCCGCCGCCCGCCGAGCCCGCCGAGCCCGCCGCCCGCCGCTCAGGCCGTGCCTGTCGGGATACCGCACACCCCGGTCACACACCTGCCCCGGTCACACACTCACCCCGGACACACACTCACCCCGGACACACACCCACCACAGGCACACACCCCCCACCGAAACACCATCACCCCGAACCGAAACCCTCAGTGGCCGCTGCGGCGTACGAACGCCTCGGCGTCCTCGCGGCGTCCCGGCTCGAAGGCGTCGACCGTTCCGGCGCCCAGGCCCGGGGTGTCCCGCCAGGTGCGGAGCTTGCGGGCCACGCCCCGCACCTTGGGGTGGGTCGGGCCCAGGGCGACCTCGAAGTGCGACTCCTGCGGCACGTCGAAGTCGCCGCCCCAGGCGACGGCGCCGTCCAGCTCGGCCAGGATGTCCCGCACCACGACCAGCTCGTGCGGGTACAGCCCGCCCCGCACACCCAGCGGGTAGGCGTGCGGCCGGATCGCGATCGCCGTGCCCGAAAGGTAGTTGGACTCGTGGGGCCGACGGACGGTGCGGGAGGTGCGGTGGCCCGTCACGTCGTCCGCGCGGAGCTCGTCGATCTCGTAGTGGAACCGGCGGGCGACGTGCAGCAGGAGGGTCGCGGCTTCGCCGCCCGCCAGGCGGACGGAGTGGCCGCTGCCCTCGATGGGGTGCGTTTCGGCCTGGCCGAGGATCTTCCAGCCGTTGGCCGAGCGAGAGCCGCGCCAGGTGGTCGCCGCCTGGTCCGGGCGGAGCGGGGCGGCGGTCGCGGTCGGGGTGAGGGCCGGGAGGCCAAGGGCGGCGGCTCCGGCCACGGCGCCGGCGGTGGCGAGCACGCGGCGTCTGCTCAGATCGTTCATCAGGTGCCCTTCTTCTTGGTGCGGCGTCGGACGACGGCCAGGCCCACGGCGTAGGCCAGGCAGATGAGCGCCAGTACGGGGAGCGTGGCGAAGACAGGGTTGACCCAGGCCGGTACCAGGTCGTAGCCCGCGTGGCACTTGTCGTGCAGTGGGAACCAGCGGGTGTACTCCTCGAAGTTCGCCGTGCGGTACGCCCGGTCGTAGGTCTCGCCCGCTCGGTGGCAGGCCTCCTCCGGGTCCAGCGACGCCCCGGCGAGGGAGCCGAGGAGGTAGGTGATGCCGGCGCCCAGCAGCAGGAGCACGGCGCTCCAGGTGAACCAGGCGGGGCTGCGGCGCCAGGTGCCGGCGAACAGCGGACGGCTCCAGAACCACAGTCCGGCCAGGAGGGGCAGGAGTATCGGAATGAGAATGACGGCCATGGGACAACCCTGCAGGATCTCGCCGGTCTATCGGTCTACCGGGCCGCCGCCCGCTGCGCGGCCTGCTTGCGGTAGGTGGCCAGATTCTTCTTGTACTGGGCGGCCAGGCTGTTCTCCAGGCCGATGAGGGAGAGCTGGCGGTCGGTGAACCCCTGGCAGAACAGGGCGAGCTTCTCCGTGTTGCCCGGCAGGAGGACGAAGTCCGCCGGCAGGGCGGCGCCCGCGCCGGTGATGAGCGCGAGCCGGGCCGCGTTGACGGTGAAGTCGGAGGGCCCGGCGAGCACGTCCCAGCAACACGCGCGCGCGTCGGTGGCGTTCCCCCAGCGCTTGTCGAAGTGGCTGCGGAAGCGGGTCAGGCCACCTCCGTTGTTGTAGTGCGCCTTCATCCAGTCGACGATGTTCCCGCCGCCCGCGACGTGCTTGGCCAGCAGGTAACCGTCGACATCCTCAAGCATGTCCGTGTAGCCGAAACTGGAGACGGTGCCGGGGATGGCCAGCTTGGCCTGGCAGAACGTGAGCGGCGAGGCGTACTCGTCCACCGAGTTCCGCCAGTCCGCCCAGAAGGTCATGATGTCCCCGCCCCAGCCGGCGATGTCGCCGCCGGTGGACTCCTTCTTGTCGGACGGGTCGGCGTTCTCCAGGAAGCCGTTGGCCGTGGCCATCAGGTGGGTCGCGTCGAGCTGGTAGCCCGTGATGGGGTCGGTGAAGGAGTCCTGGACCGACATGCCGCGGGAGTCGCAGTACTCGACGAAACCGTCGTCGTAGCTGTCCGCCAGCCACCACCACTTCACACCGCGGTACTTCAGGTGGCGGATGTACTCCATCACCAGCCGGCTGGCGTTGGTGCCGACGTTGTTCGACGACTTGTACGCGACGGCGTGGTCGTACAGCCGCTGGACGTAGGCGATGTAACCGTCGGCGGGCCCGCCCGTGTTGTTCACCGAACCGACGCCCGGCTCGGCGTTGCGACGCCAGACGTCCCGGTCCAGGTCGAAGGTGTCCGCGCCGTTGGTGACCTTGAATTCCTTGATCTGGTTGATCGCCCAGTTGGCGGGCAGGGGGTAGCCGAGGTTCCCGGAAAAGCCCCAGGACATGCCGGAGACGAAGGAGAAACGCGCACCGGTCTTGGCGGTGACGTTGATGCACACGTTGCGGGAGCCGTAGACCCCGTGGAAATACTTTCTTCCCTTGCTGGCGAGGCCGGCGACGATGCCGTTGAAATAGGTGACGATGCCCTGCGGGTAGCCGTCTATCTCCCCCTGCTGAGCGTCGTAGTCGACCGCGAAGTAGATCGTGGTGCCCCGGTTGAAGCCGTATTTGGTGGCCAGTTCGTGCGCGTTGAGGGCGTGCTGGAAGCCCTGGGAGTAGGTGAAGTCGGAGAGCTGGCGCGCGTTGTCCTGGTAGATGGGGAAGACCCGCAGACCGGAGTCGAAGATGGTCTGCAGCTCGCCGGGCTTGATCTCCTTGTCGAGCGTCGAGCCCGGCGGGTCGTAGAGGTAGCGGCCGACCAGGCGGTAACCGTTGTCGTACAGCCAGCGCCCGCGTGCGGCGGTGATCTCGAACCGCGTGTCCGAACCGGTCGCCGCCCGGTCCGCGTTGCCCATGGACACCAGCAACTGCGACCAGGTGTCGTACTCGCCCACGCCGTAGAAGGAATCACCCTTCTTGTAGAGCTGGGAGAACTCCTGGAAGATCTCGACGAACTGCCGGGTCTTCGCGTCGAAGGTGCTCTTGAAGGTCGTGCGGACCTCCTGGTCGTCGAGGCCGCGTATGATCACCGGCTCGTTGAAGACGCAGGCGGCCGTGAAGAGCTCGACGAAGATGCCGGAGTCGCCCTCCCGCACGGTACGGTTCCGCAGGCCGGCCTGGGTGCCGGGGCCGAAGTTGCCGTTGGGGGTGAGCCCCAGCTCGTACTGGATGGCGATCACCAGGGACTTCTGCACGTCCCGGGAGTAGATGCCGTCGCACGGGCCGATCGAGTAGGCGTCCCGCTGCCAGTAGCGGCTGTTGAGCCACTGCTGGATGTTCCGGATCTTCTCCGTTCCGCCGGCCACGACGACGTACGCGTCCATGTTGAGGATGCACCGGAGAATCTGCGGGGTGACGGTGCCGCCCGCGGTGCCGATACCGCCGTCCGGGAGCCCCATGTTGACGCGGAGCGCCTTGACCGCCTCCGTGGTGACCGCGCCGAATTCACCGAATCCGTTCGCGCCCCAGTAACCCTTGCAGAAGAGACCGTGCTGAATTATCCGCACGATGTTGGAGTTCTTGTTCCAGCCGAACCCGATGTCGCCGAGGGCCTTGACCTTGTTCATCGTGGTGGGGCCGAAACTGGCCACCACCGGAGAAATGCCCAACTCGTGCTGCAAACCCATGATCAGGGAGTTCATGGTAGGCCAGCCGGTTTTGCCGTTTTCCGGACATCGTACGTAGCCCGCCACGTTTCCGTATGTCGCATTGACCCATTTCTGGGCGTCAAGAACCTTGTCGTCCGCCACGGCAAATCACCCCACGGTATCTGCTCACGCATGATCGCCATGCGTCATTGACCGGCCGGCTCTCCGAAAAGAGACCTGCACACTCAAGCCGATCAAGGCAACGCTGAAAAGGGGATCGGACGAACCCGGCGCCCGGCGCGAAAGCGCGTATCACTCAACGTGATCCCGCGGTCCGAGGTCTCGCGCTATATGCGGATTCCCGGCCCTCCCCCCGCATTCGGGAGAGTTCGGCCGCCGGGAACCGAACACACTCGGCCACTCGGCCTGGCGCTCGGCTCGCGTGACCTTCGGTGCGGTCGGTGGGCCGCCGACCGCACCGAGGCGGACGAGGGACGGGCGCCGCGCGTCGGCGCCCCGTCGTGCGCGGGGGGCGGTTTTCGGCCAGGCGGCCGTGGGGCGTGCGGGGTGGCGCGGCGTACGGAGAGTGGCGGGGGTAGGGGTGTGATCCTTGTCACTGTCACTGTCACTGTCACTGTCACTGTCACTGTCGCTAGGGCTGTCGCTGTCACTGGCACTGGCGCATCGGGCGGCGTCGGCCGCGTGGGGCCGGTCAGGCTCCGTGGTCATGGCCGACCGTCGCCGTGGACGCGGGCGAGCAGCGCGCGGGCCTCCGCGACGCGGAAGTGGTGCGGGTCGGCGTCGGCCAGGGCCTCTTGGTGGGCGGCCGTGGCGCGGGCACGGGCCTCGCTGTCCCGGCCCAGCCCCAGCAGGGCGGTGGCCTCGGTCAGTCCGGCCGTGCCGCTGCCGGGGTTTCCCGTCCCCCGGCTTCGCCGACGCCGACGGCGGCCCGGGACAGGAAGCGGTCACCGGCCGGCGCGCGATCGTGGGCACGTTTACGGACACAGCGGGGCGGTGGGAAGACGGGTGGGCAGACTTTCTCGTTCTTCCTTGGTGAATTCACGTTTCGCGATGACGTCGCAGAGCTTTTTGCGCCACACTTCCGGGCGGAACGATATGAGCTGAGCGTCGCGTTTGTCGGGTGTGGTCAAGATGATGGTTTTTCCGTCATCGGAAATCCCAAGGACCCCCCAATAACGGAAGGGGCTTTCGGCGTCGTCCGCGCCCGCTCCTTGTCCGAGGTCCCAGGACGTTTCGTAAGCGCGTGAGCCCGCGCGGTAGATCTGTATCTTGTTTCTGTAGCTGTACGAGAAGCGACCTTCGCCGTTGAGAAAGCCCAAGCGGTCGGGGGTGTCTGTGCTGACAGGTAGCGGGCCGAGTTCCTTGCGGAGTGGGCTGCGCTTCCATAGTTCGACGGTGGACCCGATTCTTATGACAGCGAGGTAGCGGGCGTCGCGATCGAAAGCGACGTCGATGACGTCGGGGCCGGTGGCATAGCGTGCGGTGATGCGGCCCTTTCGCATGTCCACCACGTTGATGTCAGGGTTACCCGGCCAGACAATCGCGACCTGGTTCGCCCCTGGATGCGGAGAGAGGGAAAAGTTTGCCGGCTTGTCGGGCGCTCCGTAGGCGGTTTCTTTTGAATGTCCGAGAGCAGCCACGTCGTAACGTGCGAGCTCCCGGCCGGTGAGGGAGTCCCATTGCCGGATCAGTGTGCCGGAAGAGGTGATCAGGTTTCCGTCCCGGCCGAAAATGAACTTATCAATATCTCCGTCGGCGCCTTGCGGAGAATGCGGCATCCTTATGAGCGTTTTCTGTCGTAATGACGTGGCGTCACGTATGGCGATGGAGTCCTTGCCGACACGGTCGGCCAGTAGGTTTTTCCTCTCATGAAGGGCGAAGGTCGCCGCGGAGGAAGGATTGACCCTACTGTACTCGTGTACCCAGAAAGGTTTGGGCCGATGGGCTTCCGCTATGACCTTCCGCGGGTCCGTGGCGTCCCTGATCTGGATCAGAGAGCCTCCATTCACTAGCACTATTTCGCGCTTTCCGTCGCGAGTGAGTGCGGCTTCGTTGATCTTGCCGGCGTCGAATGTGGGTATGTCGGTGATGTTCACGGAGGCGCTGTGACCGCTGACCAGCAGGAGTTTGTCGCCGGTCGTGACAAGGCTCTGAAAGTCCGACTTCCCGGCGGGTTGCCAGTGGACTCTGGATATGAACCGGCCGCGTTTCAGGTCGATCAGTGGTAGTTGCGGCGGGTGATCACCGGAGATCGCCAGGAGGCCTTTCTCGTCGGTAGCCAGATTTGAGCAACTGATTCCGCGTTTTTCCATGTCGGAGATTCCTGCGAAGCGACCCAGCTCGGCCCCGTCGGAAACCCTCTGACTGCGAAGGGTGACCTGCGGGCCTTCTTCTCTGCAGGTGACCACTGCTGTGGCATCTCCTGATACGGCGTAGTCGGTGACTCCGTTCACCAGGGCCCTGACGGAGTTGGTTTTCCTGTCCACCAGGAACAGCTTGTTCGTGTCTCCCAGTAAGAGGCTGCGATTGTCCGAGCTGAACCGCACGTGACTTATATGGACTCCGGAGAGATGGTTTCTTCCTTCCGTCTTTCCTGTTTCGGTGTTCCACCAGATGACGGCGGAAAGGTCTTTGGCGGAGCTGACGGCCACCCGGTGTCCATCATCGGACATGGCGGACGTGAGGTCTATGTGTGTTATGGGATTTCTGAATCCCCTGATTTCCTGGACTGCCGGAAGGCGGTGCGGGGCGCCAAGAATCCGGTTCCCTGGTTTACCGACCTCGTACCAGACGATCGAGCCGTCGTCGAGGACGGCGCCAACTCGTTTGCCGTCACCCGACACCAAGGGGCTCGTGGCCAGGACCGGCGTGTCCACCTGTTCGCTGCGCACCGTGCCCGTGACGGCGTTCACGAAGACTGTTGCCTTTCCCCTATGGGAAACGGTCATTACGACGTTGCCGTCCCGGCTGGTCTGGAACTTGCTTACTCCGCCCACGGTTCCGGACAACATCCGATGCAGCTGTGCGGTGCCGAGGTAATTGCGCAGCAGCGCGTTGCGTGCCTCCTGCGTCGGCGAGGCGTCGTAGGACGCTATGGCCAGCTTCGCGGCCAGTTCCGGATTGTCCCGTTGCTGGTCGGCCGAGCTCTGGGCCAGGGCGCGGGAAGCGGCGACGGCGTCGCGTTCCCGGGCCACCTGCCGTTGATAGACGTAGAGGGAACCGAGGACCAGGGCGAGGCCGAGGATGCCGGCGAGGACGGAGATGATGCCCCGTCTGCGGCGGATCGCGGCTCGCTGTCGTCGCCGGCTGGCGGTCAGAAAGGCGGTGATCTCTGCCGGCAGGGGGCGCTGGCGGGCCCATTCGGTGCCTTCGGCCAGGGCGGTTCCGTCCAGCAGGTCCGCGGGAAGTCCGCTGCCGGTGTGACGTGTGTGCTGTTCGGCGGCGCGGTGCAGCCAGACCTGGAAGCGGTGGTCTTCGGCCACCCAGTCGCGCAGGTCGCCCCAGTCGCGGATGAGCGCGTCATGGATGAGTTCGGCCGTCGGCTCGCCGGGAGCACCGCCGGGACGGGTGACGGTGCCGGTGGTGATGATGCGGTGGCGGGTCAGGGCGGCCAGTACGTCGTCGAAGACGCCGCTGTGGTCGGGGTCCGCGGTGTCGGTGGTGAGGGCGCGCAGGCGGGCGAGGGGAACCTGCTGGCGTGTCGCCGGGACGGCGTGGGCCTCGTCGGCGGGCCGTACCAGTGCGGTCAGGATCCGCTGTGCGATCGGGCGCTGCTCGTCCGGCAGTTGGTTGAGGGCCGTGTCGCACCACGTCGCGAGATTGCCGGTGATCTCGCCGATCCGCTGATAGGCGTGGTGGGTGAGGCAGCCGTCCACGCGGCGTTCCCATAACTGGCGCAGTGCCAGTTGCAGGGGCGGGAGCAGGGTGATGGACGCCTGGCGGGTGGGGCTGGCGGCGAGTATGTCGTTGATGATGCGTTCGGGCAGACCGTCTTCGACACGTGCTCCGACCGCCAGAGCGGGCTGGGTGATGATGGCGTGGAGTTCGGGGATGCCGAGTGTGGCGGGCACGTTGAGCAGTCCGGGTGCCGCCGCTTCCAGGAGTTCGGGGGCCAAGGCCGCGAGCTGGGGGTAGAAGTCGTCCCGCATGATCAGTACCACCGTGACCGCGGCGTGCGAGTCGCCGACCGCCACCAGCTCCCGCACGGCACGTGCCGCTCTCCCAGGCTCGTGCCCGTTCGCCGGGGAAGCCTGCGCGAAGAGTTCCTCGAACTGGTCGATGACGACGATCAGGCGCTCGTGGTCCGGCGCAGTGGCCAGGCGGCGCTGGATCGCGGGCAGGATGCCGTCGGCGGCGGCTCCGGGCAGTCCCGCGCGTTCCAGCTCGGCCGGCAGGTCCTGGCCCGGGCGGGCCAGGATCGGTAACCAGCGGTCGCTGCCGGGTATGCGGCCTTCGGCCAGGGCGGGCAGGACGCCGGCCCGGACCAGGGAGGACTTGCCCGCACCGGAGGGGCCCAGCAGCAACAGCAGGCGCCGCTGCCTGCCCAGCGCCGCGAGCACGCTGTGTACCGCGGCGTCGCGGCCGTGGAACCATTCGGCGTGTTCCGCCGTGAACGGCTCCAGGCCCCGGTAGGGGCAGACCTGCTGTTCGACGAGATCCGGCCAGGTCTCCCGCAGGACCTCGGTGGGCGTGGCATAGGCCAGGGAGAGGCCTTTCAGGTGCTGGTCCGGGGCGGCGATGGAGGTCACCATGCCGATGACCAGCCCGGTCCTCTCGTCGACCACCGGCCCGCCGCTGAACCCCGTGGTGAGATCGTTCGCGCCCGTCAGCTGCAGAAGAGGGCCCGAGCCGTTGCCGGCCGCCAGCAGGTCACCGGCCACCGCGTACCCGAAGTGACCGCCGGGCGGGGCCTGGGCGGGAAACCCGTAAGCACGCACCCGGTGTCCGCGGGTGCCGTCCGCCGCTCCCAGAGGCAACGGCTCCACGCCCGGGGGAGTGGTCTTCAAGCGCAGGACGGCGATGTCCTGGGACTCGGGGGGCCGCCACGGCCCGGCCAGGACCTCCGCCGGGACCTGACCGGTGGCGCCCGTGTGCGGAAAGGCCAGCCACACCGTGGCCCCGGGCGCGTAACCGGCGGCATGGACGACATGCGCGCAGGTCACGACGGTGCCCCGGTCGACCAGGAAGCCCGCTCCCGCCACACCGCCGTCCCGGTCGAGAACCTGGGCCACCGCGCCGGAGAGCACAGCGGGTATCTGGGTGGTGCCGTCTGTCAAGATGCGCTCCCGTAAGGCCTCGGTGTTTGCTGTGCGAGCCGGTCGGCATGCTTCCCCTGGCGGAAAGTCCACCACCGCCTCAGCCGGCGGGAGGTGGTGACGCGGCGCGGCCCGGGACACACCCGGGCCCGAGTCGCATCCAGCGGTGAGCATGAACAACCGGCGATTCCGGCGGCATCCTACGGAGAACGGTGCGAGCTGCCTGGGTTGCGGTGGAATTCGGCCACACGCCCGTTCTGGCCGGGGCCGCTCCCGTTCCCATGGCGTTCCGCCCACCCACGGGCCACCCACGGGCCACCCACGGGCCGGAACGCCGCCCCGGTGACGACGCCATCGACGTCATCGACTTCCCCAGATGCCCCCGAGCCGCGGCGGACATCCATCGTTGGGAAAGCGGACATCCACGTCGGGAAATCAGACATCCATCGTAAGGAATTGGACAATCGGTGCGGCCGGCAGACCGCGTCCTGGGCAACGGACCGTGTACGGCCGCTTGATCCACGGGCACCCGAGTGCTCCTGCCCTGATCGGCAACTGCTTGGTGCGGAGCGACACCCACGGCCACGAGCCCGGCGGAGCCGCTGAGGTGAGGAACCGGTCCGGAAGCGCAGAGTGATCGCGGAACCGCCACCGCCTTGGCCGAGGGCAAGGCGGACGGGCCGTGAAGCGGTGCATCATTGAACCGGCCTGGCCGGCCGTCAGCAGGGCCCGCGCAGGACGCCTGGGGACGGAAGACATCGGGAGGAGGGCCGGATGGACCGCGCGGCACACCTGTTCGCTGTGATCAGGGAGCACGAGGACGGTATCCGCGATCGCCTGGACGATGGGCAGCACGCACTGCTCCGCAGCGGCATGCGGGATCTCGCCGACGCGGAGGGCGACGCGTCCGCGGTCATGCGAGCCGTTCACGCGATCCGGCTCGCCCTGAGGTCTCTTCCCGGCGACCACCCGGTATGGCCCGCGCTCAACGCGCTGCTCGTCCCCTCTCCGGGGAGCCCGCCCGGGCCGGTGCGTGCCACGGGCGCCGTGATGACCAGGCCGCCGGACCAGAACCTGACCTCCCCCTGGGAGGAAGAGCCGGAACCTCATGTCCCAGGGCTTCCTCCTCGGCGCGGCCCTGGGCGGCTGAACGGTCGCGAGCGCGCCACCTGGACACCCACGGGAGGGCTCATGGAGCCTGCGGACATTCCTGATCCTGGACCGGATACCGCCGCGATCATCGCGGGGGTGCAGCGCCGCCTGCTGACAGCCCCCTCGCTCTCCGCCGACGAAGCGCGCCAACGGTGCGGCGACGGATCTCCTCCGCACGAACTGATCCGGCTGGACGACCCGCGACGCGGCACCCGCTATCCGGCATTCCAGTTCGCCCTCGGACCCGGCGGACCACCGATCCCTGTGGTGCGGCAGGTCAACCGCATGCTGCTCGCGCACATCGACCCCTGGGGCGCCGCGGACTGGTGGCTCAGCGGCAACACCTGGCTCGGCGGCCCTCCCGTCTCCTTCCTCGGGGTACTGCCGGACGAGACGCTGGCCGGAGCCGCCCACGCGCTGGCGGAGGGGGACTGATGACCGGCAACGTCTCCCCCGCCCTGTACGCGATGCGTCCCAACATCTACGAGTTGCCCGCGGGGACGACATGGTGGCGCGTCCACAACAAAACGCGCTCGCCGGAGCAGTTCAACCCCGTCTCCGTCGACGCGCATTTCGGCGGCAACCGTTTCGACGGCACGTCCTACGACCCGTACCCCTACCTGTACCTGGCCAGCGATCCGACCACCGCCCTCGCCGAAACGCTCCTGCGCTCACTGGACTTCGACACGGAGTCGGGGATGCGCCTCGTCCCGTACGCCGCCGTCGCGCGCAAATCCCTGAGCATGGTCCGGGCACGCTGCGACCAGCAGCTCATCTCCCTGGTCAGCGAGGAAGACCTGGCCGCCGTCTGCCAGGACTCCTGGCTGCTGGAAACCGACGGAGACGGGTATGCCAAGACGCGGCGCTGGGCAAGCGAAATGCGGGCCCAGGCTCCTGGCGCCGCAGGCCTGATATGGCAGTCCCGAAGACACCGGCCACGACTCGCCTCCGTGCTTTTCCACGACCGGTGCGGAGACGAGTCGCTGACGGGAGTGCCGGTCCCCGAATTCCAGGACCTGGGATCCCCGACCGGAATCGCCGCGGTCAACCGGCTGCTGGCGCCGCTGCGCGCGGCCGTCGTCAGTCCCTGGAGCTGATCTGATCGGCGTCCGCTGCCGCCCTGCCGTGCTTGTCCGCCCTTGGCGCGCAATGCCATCCTGCCAGGCATGCCGGTGAGCGCTGACGACTACACGTCAATTCTGAGAGAACTGAAAGACATCAGGAGAGCCGGACTCACACGCCTGCGCACTCTCCGTCTCCCCGCACTGGAGCGGGCAGCAGCCGCACGGGCACCGGGCGGGGCCATTGAAGAACTGCTCCGAAGCGCGGTGTCACGGCTTGACGAAGGTAGTTTGCGTACGGCCGCCGCCTATTCTCTCGGCCTCGCGCAGGGCACGCGGGACTGGCCGGCCGCGGACCGGAGAAGGCGCGCGGCGGAAATCTACGGAGTAAGCACCGAGCGATTCCGCAAAGACCAGGAGGTGATGGTCCTCGGTCAGATAGCCGAGACCATCGCCCGTACGCCGGAAATCCCCAGAATAGCTATCGGTCCTGTCGTTCCTAACGGTCCTGTCGCTTCTAACGGTCCTGTCGCTCCTATCGGTCCGATTTCCGCGACGCACCGGTCGTTCTCCGCGTCCGCGGGTTCCCGTTCTCACACCGTCCATGTGCACGTTCACCCGGTCGACATGCTGCGGGACGTCGATGTCGTGGTGTCGCCCATCAACGTCTTCCTCGCTCTGCCCGAGCCGTACAAGTCCTCGGTCTCGGCATCCCTGCGCCGCGCCGGGGCTGTCCAGGCCCCCACGGGTGAGGTCCTCGCCGACCGGATCCACGACGAGCTGCGTGCCTGGGCATCACAACACGGAGCCCTGGGCCGCCCCGTGGCGCCCGGCACCGTCACCCCCACCAGCGCCGGCGCCCTGGCGGACCAGGGAATACGCCGGATCTACCACGCCGCCGTCGCTGTCCCCCGCAGCGGGACCAACGACTACGACGTTCTGCCCGCGGACATCACCCGGGCAGCCGCCCGGGCCCTCGCCCTACTGGCAGAAGAACAGCACCACTTCGACCCCCCGCTGCGCTCGGTGTGCTTCCCCCTGCTCGGCGCGGGCCGTGGCGGGCTCCCGTACGAGACCAGCATCAGCGCGCTGTGGGCGGCCGTGGAAGCGGACTTGGCACGGGGCGCGGAGTGGGACATCCACTTCGTGGTACGCAACCCCGCGGCGGCGGCGCTTCTGGAGCAACTGCCCGCCAGAATCCGCCCGGAGACCGCCCTGTCGGCGACCAGACGGTCCGGTTGACTGTACATACCGAGGCGCCGAGGGGGGCGGGCGCCAGGTAACACCGTCATGCACCCGCCACGGGGGTGCGGGTGCATGGCGGTGATCAAAGAGGAACCGGGTATCCGCAGTCCGCAGTCCGCAGGGCTCGGGCATGGGGTTGGGGCCTGTCGGGTGGTGTGGAGAGCTGGCGGGTAGCGCTCCGGTTGCTTTGCCCGCGTGCCGGCGCGGCTCTGCGAAAGGGAGTTCCCTGTTGCGCTGCTCGTCGGGGCGCCTCGCCGGGGCATTTCGGCGGGGCACCTCGCCTTCGGAGGGATTTGCCCGGCCGGCGGCTCGGTGGCTGATCCTGCCCGCGCTGGTCTGCCTCGTCTCCTACGGCAGCCCCCGCCCCCGCGCTGTGCCCTGGCCGCCTTTCTGGTGGGTTGGGACGCGGCGGGCGGGGCGTCGGCGTGGGCTGTTTCATTTGGATGGTCTGCTGGCTGGGCCGGTGTGCCGCTGGCCGGTGTGCGGTGGGCGTGAACGGAGCCGTTGCTTCCGGCGCCTGGCGGCAGGGTTCGGGAATTCCTACCCCAGGTCGGGGGATGGCCCCCGTGACCTGGGGAGGAGCGGAGTGTGGGGTGGGTGTGCGCAATTGTTCGGCACACGACACCAAGGGGCACCATGCGCGTCTTCCGGTCTCTGTTCACCTGCCTGCTCGCCACCGCGGCAGTGGGCTCCCTGGCCCTCCCCGCCGCGGCGGCGTCGTCCGGTTCCGGTCCATCCGGTACAGCTGATACAGCCGGTACGGCCCGCGAGGTCCAGCACGATCTGGACCTGCTGACCCGAAGCGGCGCGGTCGGGGCGCAGGTGAGGGTGACCGAGGGCGGCCGGTCCTGGCTGGCCCGGTCCGGCAGCGCCGAGCGAGCCGGGAGGGCTCCGGTGCCGCGCGAGGGGCGGTTCCGCATCGGCAGTGCCACCAAGATGTTCACGTCGGTGGTGCTGCTTCAGCTCGTCGGGCAGGGGGAGGTGGCGCTGGACGCGCCCCTCTCGCGCTATCTGCCCCTGGGGTTGGTGCCCCAGGGCGACAGGATCACCGCCAGGATGGCGCTCCAGCACACCAGTGGACTGCACGACACTGCGCGGGACCTGCCCCAGGGCGAGGAGCTCGTCCGTACGCGCTTTCGCCACTACGACGCGGCCGACCAGGTGCGGCGTGCCGCGGCCAAGCCGGCCGACTTCCCGCCCGGCACCGGCTACGGCTACTCCAACACCAACTACCTCATCGCCGGACTGATCATCGAGCGCGTGACCGGCCACTCCTACGCCGCCGAGGTGCGGGAGAGGATCATCGCACCGCTGGGGCTGCACCACACCTTCGTCCCCGGCGACCGCACCGACATCCCCGGCCCCCACGCCCACGGCTACCTGGGCACGACCGACATCACCGCCCTCAACCCCTCCTTCGCCGGCCCGGCCGGGGAGATCGTCTCCACCCCGCGCGACATGGACAGGTTCCTGACCGCGCTGACGTCGGGCGAACTGCTGCTGCCCGTCCAGTGGAAGGAGATGAACCGCACCGTGGCCACCGGGGAACCCGGCGAACGCTACGGACTCGGGCTCAAGGAGCGCACGCTCAGCTGCGGGCGCACCGCGATCGGTCACACCGGCGGCATCCCCGGCTACGCCACGCTGGCGTTCACCACGCGGGACGGCGAACGGCGCGTGGTGCTCTCCGCCAACCTCGCCGACTGGCCCGCCGACGAGCGCATTGGTGAGCCCATCGGCAAGGTGCTCGACGACGCGCTGTGCGGCTAGGGCCTGTTGGTCCTGTTGGGCCTGTTGGGTGTGAAAGTGCTGGTCATAGCCCTTCGTTGAGGGCTGTGATCAGCTAGGCGGTTGTGTTTTTCGGGTCGGCTGGTCGTTGGGTGGCGGGTGTGCCGTGGACCGGCGCGCGGTGGGTGCGGGTCGCGCTGTTGTGCCCCTGTCCCCTGTCCCCTGTCCCCTGGCGGGGGTGCGGGGGCAGGGGACGGGAGGGGCCGGGCCGGTCACGGGTCGGGACCGGCCGCTCGGCCGGGGTGGGTTTCGGGCGGGCCCTTCGGGCTCCGCCGCGAAGACGCCCGGGTTGCTCGGCGGCATCGCGCGTCTTCGGGCCACGGCGCGGGCGTCGCTCGTCCGCCCCGGGGGCGAGCCGCTCGTCTGCCCGGGGGCGAGCCGCTCGTCCGCCCGGGGATGTGCCGCTCGTCCGCCCCGGAGACGTGCCACCGGGTGCCGGAGCGGACGAACGGTGCCGGGCCCTGCCCGGAGGCACCCGGTGGAGGCTGGGCTCAGGCCGGGGGGCGGTGTGCTCGTGCCGCCCGGAGTCCGGCCATGATCGTTTGGAGTCCGAAGGCGAACCTGGCGTCGAAGTCGAGCAGGGCCGGCAGCGGGTGCCGGGCCAGGTGCGGGTACTCCTGCGCGGGAAGCGTCGCTTTCACGTGCTCCAGGTCCACGTCGGTGCGTCCTTGTTGTTCCAGTGCCTCGCCCAGGATGAAGGAGAAGACGGTGGTCACGGCCCACATGGCGGCCTTTTCGGTGAAACCCGCCTCTCCCATGGCGCTCAGCAGGGAGTCGGCGATGGCCAGGGTGGGTTGCCGGGTGGTGTAGGCGCCGCCCACGATGCGGGCGCCGTCGCGCTGTCGGAGCAGGGCGGAGCGCAGCCGGTCGGCCAGGACGTGGACGCGGGTCTCCCAGTCGGCTTCGGGGAGCGGGCCGAGTGCGCCGGCCAGTACCGCGTCGGCCATCGCGTCCAGCAGGGCGTCCTTGTCGGGGAAGACCCGGTACAGGGCGGGGGGCTGGGTTCCCAGGGTGTCGGACAGGCGCCGCATGGTCAGTGACTCCAGGCCGCCGAGGTTGACCAGGGCCAGCGCGGTGTCCACCACGGTGTCCTGCCGGAGGGGGCCCTTGCGCGCGGCGGTGGCACCGCTTTCCCGTATTGACATGTTAACGATGTTATCACTAGCGTCATTTCTCGGTTGTTAACGCTGTTACTGCTTAGTCTTCGGCCGTCCGCGGGAAGCGGACCCGAAGGAGGAAGGAGGGGGGATGGCGACCGAGACCGTACCCGCCGCCGTCGAGCCGGAGGCGCCCAAGACCGGGCCCCAGGAAACCCCGGTGATCGTGCGCGAACTGCGCTGGGAGGCCGCCGGAGTGGTCTCCGTCCTGCTGGCCAGGCCGGACGGCGGGCGACTGCCCGCCTGGCAGCCCGGCGCCCACATCGATCTGCTGCTGCCCACGGGCATCGTCCGGCAGTACTCGCTGTGCGGGTCTCCCAGCGACCCGTTCGCGTATCGCGTGGCGGTGCGGCGGGATGCGGCCAGCCGCGGGGGATCGGAGTACGTGCACGCGTTCCTGCGGCCCGGCCAGCCGCTGCGGATCCGTGGCCCCCGCAACCACTTCCGCTTCGAACCGGCCGACTCCTACCTGTTCGTCGCGGGGGGTATCGGCATCACCCCGATTCTGCCGATGGCCCGTCAGGCCGCCGCGTGGGGCGCGTCGTGGCAGCTCGTCTACGCCGGACGGACCGCCGCCTCCATGGCCTTCCGCGACACACTCGGCGCCCTGGCACCTCACCAGGATGCCGTCCGCGTCTATCCCGGGGACGAGGGCGGGCGCATGCCGCTGGAGGCGTTGCTGGGGCAGGCCCGCCCGGGCACGGCCGTGTACGCCTGCGGTCCCGGACCGCTGCTGGA
Organism: Streptomyces sp. NPDC003077; assembly: GCF_040611095.1. NCBI lineage: Bacteria > Bacillati > Actinomycetota > Actinomycetes > Kitasatosporales > Streptomycetaceae > Streptomyces > Streptomyces sp. NPDC003077. The sequence continues at coordinate 23,343 of NZ_JBEXNM010000076.1, forward strand.
CGCCGTGTCCGACGGTGCCGCGCACCTGCCCCGGGGCACCGTGCACGTGGAACGGTTCCGGCCGCGGGCCGGGGAGGGGACGCGGCAGGACGCCGCGGTGGAGGTGGTCTGCGCCCGGTCCGGCCGGACCGTGAACGTCGCGGCGGAGCGGAGCGTTTTGGACGCGCTCTCCGACGCGGGCCTGCCGGTTGCCGGCTCGTGCCGCCAGGGCGTGTGCGGCACCTGTGAGACCCGGGTGCTCGAAGGCGTTCCCGACCACCGTGACGGCATCCTCTCCGAGGAGGAACGGGAGAAGGGCGACCGGATGTACCTCTGCGTCTCCCGGGCCCGCACCCCCCGGCTGGTCCTCGATGTCTGACCGGCCCCCGATGACCGACTCCCCGCCCGCGGGCCGCGAACGCCGCACGGCCCGCCCGCCCGCCAAGGAGCGCCCCGTGGACCCGATCACCGCCCCCCGGCCCACCGCCGACGGCAGCACGTGCGATGCCTTGCCCGGCGGTAGTGCCTCTGACGCGTCCCCCGTCGGCGCTGCCTTTGACGGTTCTCCCGTCGGCGGTACGTCCGACGCTTCTCTCGGCGACGATGCCTCCGGCGCTTCCTCCGGTGCTTCCTCCGGCGGTGGTACGTCCGGCACCTCCCCCGACGGCGGTGCCTTCGGTGTTCTTCCCGGGGGCGGTACGTCCGATGCTTCTCCCGGGGGCGGCGTCGACGGTGGCGCTTCCGATGTCTGGCCCGATGGCGCCCTCGACCTGTGGGACGTCAGAGGCCCGGCCCCCGAGCGCACCGCCGCCGATGCCTACCGTGCCATCGGCATGGAGCGGGTCCGGGAGATCCTCGGATATCCGCAGCCGTTCATCGCGGAGAAGAAGGATCCCTTCCTCGGCGATTTCATGCGCCGTTTCATCGCCCACAGCACGTTCTTCTGCCTGGCCACCGCCGATGACACCGGGGCCGTGGACGCCAGTCCCAAAGGCGATCCGCCGGGCGCGGTGCGGATATTGGATCCCTGGACCCTGGCCATTCCCGACCGCCCGGGCAACCGCACCGCCGACACCTTCGAGAACATCACCCGCAACCCCGCCGTGGGCCTGGTCTTCTTCGTCCCCGGCGTGCGGGAGACGGCCCGGGTGAACGGCGAGGCGTTCGTCACCGACGACCCCGGCCTGCTGGAGCGCCTGGGGGCCGAGGGCAAACCCGCCGTCCTCGCCACGATCGTGAAGGTGCGCGAGGCGTTCTTCCAGTGCGGCAAGGCCGTGATCCGCGCCGGACTCTGGACCGACACCCCCCGGGGCCTGGCCGACGCCCTCACCCTCGGCGGCAACTTCTATGCCCAGGTCACCGCCCAGATGGCACAGAAGATGGCCGCCACGCTCGGCAGCGGCCTCGGCTCCCTCGGCGCCATCGTCGAAGACCACTACCAAAACGATCTGTTCTGACGGGTGCGGTTGCGCCGTGAGGCCGTGTCGGGTGCGTCGTGAGGCCTTGTCGGTGAGGCGGTCGGCTGTTGGGGGCGGGGTCGGTGGCGGGCGGGTCCGCCGGCCGGTCATCTCGGGGTTCGGCCCGTAGGGTCGTGCGCGTCCGGGCGTGCTCGTCGGGTCCGGTAGCGATCGGTGCGGTGGCCTTGGCTTCGATGGGTTCCTGCGGGATCTGCTGGCCAGGGCCCGGAGCAGCTCGATTCCGTCCGCCGTAAGCAGTGACTCCGTCGGCCGGTGTACGTCATGCTGGGGCAAGGCCATCGCGTCGCCTCGCAACGAGCGTTGTTGCTCGGAGAGTCGTGCGATGGCCGTCTCGTGATCAGGGGTTATGCACAGATCGCCGCTGCACTACCCGGTGGGACGCCATGGGGCGGGGGCCCCTTTCCGGGGCGGGGATATTCGTTCGGGGCACCCTTCCTGGATCGAGGGCACCCCCCTGGACCGGGGACTCCCCCCTGGGGCGGGGACTTCCGCCCTGGGGCGGGGACTTCCGCCCTGGGCCGGGGACTTTCGCCCTGGACCGGGGACTTCCGCCCTGGGCCGGGGACTTCCGCCCTGGGTGGGGGACTTTCGCCCTGGGTCGGGAACCCTCTACGGGCTGGGCGGGACGAGGACGACGTGTCATGCGGCGGTGTGGATGCTGGCCCGCTGCGGCTACAGCGGTTCCGGCCGCCTGGACGTGTGGATCTACCGCACCAAGAAGGCCGCCCTGCTGGCCGTGGGCCTGGGCCGTCGTGGACGTGCTGGGATCCATTTTGGACCTGGAGGACATCGGCTTCGATGGGCATCTGGCCCGTGTCCTGCGCGGTGAATGATGGTTGCCTTGGACGGGGCCTTTCCGGGTCGGGGATATGCGTTCGGGGCCCCTTTCCTGGACCGAGGGCACCCCTCGGACCGGGGGCTCCCGCCCTGGGTTGGGGACTTTCGCCCTGGGTCGGGAACTCTCCGAGGACCGGTCCCTGCGCGGCCGGGCCTGCGTGGCCGGCCCCAGCGTGATCGGGTCCTGCGTGGCCGGGCCCCGGGCGGCTCGCGCGGCTCGTACGGCCCGGGGCCCCGCGGCTCGTACGGCCCGGGGCTCCGTGGCTCGTACGGCCTGCGCGTACCACGTCGACCACCCGCACGGCAGGGCTTCCGTCGGGCCGGTGTCCTTCCGCTTTTCCGCAACCTGCCTGCGTAGGGGCCCCGTTGACAACGCCGTGAGCTGTTGGTGGGGTCCCTGTGGCCCCATTCGACGCGCGTGACACCCGTTACGCGGGGGCTCATGGAGGTCCTTGTGGGTCCGTTATCGGTGTGGTGTGCGGCAAGAAGGAGGACTCGCGGACGCCGGGCGTCCCCGCGGCCCGTGGCTCTGGGACTGGCCGCCGGGCTGGCCCTGGCCCTCGCCCCGCCCGCGGCCGTTCCGGCCGGTGCGGTTGCGGGGTCCGGCGCGGGCGAGGGTTCCCGGGCTGTGGCGTCCGGGCCGGTGATCACGCCCACGCCCTGGTCGGTGTCCCGTCGCTCGGAAGAGATCACCGTGCCGTCCAGCGCCGTGCTGGTCATCGGGTCCCGCACGGATGCGTCCGCGCTGGAGGTGGTGCGGCAGGCGCTGCGGGCCGCCGGTGTCGAGCGGTTGGAGACGCGTACCGTGCCGGGGTCCGCGACCGCCACCACTACTGTGCCGCCTGCGCATGGCCGCGCGGCCACCGGGGCCCGGGCGGCCATGGCGGCGATCGCGCAACCGGCGGCGGTGCCCCCTGCCGCGCGCCCGCCGTCTGCCTCCTCGGTCCCCGCCCCGGTCCGGGCTTCGGTCCCTGCTGCGGACGCGGGGGGCCTGGTCGTTCACGTCGGCGGGCCCGCGGAGCTTGCCGCCTCGGCCGGCGCTTTGGCCGGTCTGGGGGTGTCCGGCCCGCAGGGGCTGCCCGCGGGCGGCTACGTCCTGGCCGCGGGCCGCGGTGCGGACGGCACCGACCGGATCGTGCTGTCCGGCGCCGACCCGGCCGGCACCTACTACGCCGCGCAGTCCCTGCGCCAGGTCCTTCCGCGCGCGGACCGTCCGGGCGCCCGGCTGCCCGGCGTGGTGGTGCGGGACCGGCCGGCCACCGCCGTCCGCGCGGTCGTCGAGGGCTTCTATGACACGCCCTGGTCCCACGACACGCGTCTGCACCAGTTGGACTACCTCGGCGAGCACAAGATGAACGGCTACCTGTACTCGCCCAAGGACGATCCCTACCTGCGCGACCGGTGGCGCGAGCCGTACCCGCCCGCCGAGCTGGCCCGCCTGAAGGAGCTGGTGGACCGCGCCCGGCAGCGGCACGTGCGGTTCACCTTCGCCCTCTCCCCGGGCCTGTCGGTCTGCTACAGCTCGCCGGAGGAGGCCCGGGCGCTGACCGACAAGCTGCGTTCGGTGCGGGCCCTGGGCGTCCGCTCGTTCTCCGTGCCGCTGGACGACATCAGCTACACCCGCTGGAACTGCGCGGCCGACGAGGAACGGTTCGGGACCGGTGGCGCGGCGGCCGGTGCCGCCCAGGCCCTGCTGCTCAACCGGGTACGGGAGGGCCTCGCCCAGGAGGACACCGATCCGCTGCAGACGGTCCCCACCGAGTACTACGACGTGGCGGATACCCCGTACAAGAAGGCGTTGCGTGAGCAGCTCGCGCCCGAGGTGATCGTCCAGTGGACCGGGACCAGCGGTATCGCCCCCGCCATCACGCGCGCCGATGCCCGGGCCGCCCGGGAGGTTTTCGGCCACGAGGTGCTGGTCTGGGACAACTTCCCCGTCAACGACTACGTCCCGGGCCGTTTGATGCTCGGCCCGCTGGAGAAACGGGAGCGGGGCCTTTTGCAGGAGGTGGCCGGTGTGGCGGCCAATCCCATGCCGCAGGCGTCCGCGTCCCGGATCGGCCTGTTCACCGTGGCCGAGTACCTGTGGAACGACCGGGCCTATGATCCGGAGGCGGCCTGGCGCGCGGCCCTGCGCGAACGCGCGGGGGAGGACCCCGCCGTGCGGGAGGCCCTGCGTGTCTTCGCCGATGCGAGCTTCTTCTCCCGCATGACCGGGCGCCAGGCCCCCGGCCTCGCCGCCCGCATCGCCGCCTTCCGGGCGGGTCCGGACGATGCCGCCGCCCGGGCCCGGCTGCGGGCGGATCTGGCCGCCCTCCGCGATGCCCCGCGGTTGTTGCGCGCCCATCTGCCCGACCGGCGGTTCGTCCGGGAGACCGGGCCGTGGCTGGAGGCGGCCGAGGCCTGGGGCACGGCGGCCGTCACGGCCGCGGACCTGGCCGCCGCGGCCCGGGACGGCGATCGGGACACCGCGCGCGCCCTGGCGCAGCGGCTGCCCGGGGAGGTCGAGCGCGCGCAGTCCTTCCGGTACACCCACCTGTATGGGTTGGAGATTCCCGTGCTGGTGGGCGACGGGGTGGTGGACGACTTCGTGCTGGACGCCGTTGCCGCGTACGACGTGGCCGAGGGCCGTGTCCCGCGGCCCAAGGGGCTGACCAATCTCGAACCCGATCAGGAGCATCTGGTGCCCCGGCTGACCGACGGCACGGAGAGCACCTATTTCCGCGGTCTGTGGGACCCCCGCCCGGGCGCATATGTCGGTCTCGATCTGCGTGCCGCGCGTGAGATCGGCACTGTGCGGCTGGCCATGGGTGCCCCGGACCGGCCCGAGGGGTACCCGCGCCAGGGCGTGGTGGAAGTGTCCGCCGACGGCCGGACGTGGCAGCCCCTCGGCCGGCTCACCGGCACGCCCGAGGTGGAGATCACGGCCCCGCCGGGGACCACGGCCCGCTATGTCCGGCTGCGCCTGACCCACGCGCAGTCCGGCTTGGAGCACTGGCTCACCGTCCGCGAGTTCCAGGTCGGGGCCGGGAGCGGGGCCGGGGCCGGGGCCGGTGCTGGGGGCGGGCTCAAGCGCTGACGGGCCGGGGTCGCTTCCGTTCGATGACGGGCCGGGATCGCTCCGCTCCAGGTAATGACCCGGGATCGCTCCGGCCCAGGTAATGACCCGGGATCGCTCCCGCCCTGCGATGGTCCGGGATCGCTCCCGCCCGGTCACGCTGCGGGAGCGGTCCCGCCCGGTACGGCGACGGGTAGGGGCGGCCCCTCCCGCTCGTCGCCTACGGCATCGGCAGGCTCGGGGTCTGCCCCACGGCGCCGCAGGGCCCCCTGCTCGGTGTTGGTTCCGGCGAGGAAGCGGGCCCGCGCGACGACCTCGGGATGGGCGTTGGCCATCGCGAAGGACTGGTCGGCGGTTGCCCAGCATCTGCACGTGGTCGAGGTCGTCGCCGAGGACCGTGGCCTGCTGTGCGGGGGATGCCCAGGTCCTCCTGGAGGCGGCGTACGGCGGCGCTCGTGTCGGCGGTGAGGTTCATGATGTTCACCCAGCGCTCGCCGGAGACGACCAGCTGGTAGGTGCGGCGGTTTTGGTGGGCGTCGCGCATCGTGCCGTGGCCCCGGCCGGACCCGTGCGCGGGACACGCGTGACGACGGCCGGCACATACCGGCCGCGGGCGAGTCGGTCGCCGGCGGAGGCAGTGCCGGCCGGTGCCCGCGGCTGTCATCCGGCCGGGTTGTCCGAGGGCTGCGGCGTGCCGAGCATTTGGCAGGTGGCTGCGTCGCGGAGGGCTTTGTTGGCGGTGGCGGCCTTCTTTTCCTTGATGCCGAAGTTCGTGCTCGTCAGGAGGGCGAGGCTGCGTGTGCCGCTCGCATCGGTGTAGATCTCGCTGGAGTAGCCGGGCAGGCCGCCGGTGTGCCCCCAGACGGTGCCGCAGGGGGTCTTTACCTCCATCAGGCCCAGTCCGTAGCCGCCGCCTTCTTCGGGGGCGTCGATGGTGGTGCGCATCTGCTTCATCTGCGCCTTGGGCAGCAGCTTGCCCGACATCAGCGCGGTCAGGAAGCGTTGCCAGTCTGGTGCGGTGGAGACCATGCCGCCGGCGGCCCAGGCCCAGCTCGGGTCGATGCCGGAGGTGTTGATGTTGCGTTGGGGGCGTGCGGGACCGGTGAATCCGACGCCTTCGGGCAGGTTGACGGTCTTGGAGAGGATGGCTTTGAGGCGTTTGGCGTCCGGTTCGTAGCCGGCCGCGTGCTGCTTCCCGGCGGTCTCGCCGGTGGTCTTCCTGGTGGTCTCGCCGGTGGTCTTTCTGGTGGTCTTTCTGGTGGTCTGGGGGGTGTCCCAGTCGGCGTTCGTGGCCAGGAACGAGTCCTTCATGCCGAGCGGCTCGGTGATCCTCTTCTTGATCAGCTCGGCCAGGCCGGTGCCGGTGGCTTTTTCCAGGATGAGCCCGAGGGCCTCGTAGTTGGCGTTGCTGTAGGAGTATGTCGTGCCGGGCTGGGCCGGCGGGTCCTGCTTGGGCGTGAGGGCGAGGAGTTCTTGGGGTGTCCAGGTGCGCTCTTCCTGGCCGGTGAGGGAGGGCAGGAACTTCGGGGTCAGCAGGAAGTCGCCCAGGCCGCTGGTGTGGTTGAGCAGCATCCGGACGGTGATGTGCCGGCCGCCCGTGACCAGGCCGGGCAGCCAGTGTTCCACCGTGTCGTCGAGGCTGATCCGCTTCTCGGCGACTTGTTGCAGGATGAGGGTTGCGGTGAGTGTTTTGGTGTTGGAGCCGACCCGGAACCGGTCGCCGGCCGCGAGGCGGTGGTCGTCCTTCGTCCAGGGGGCCTGCCGGGTGACCTCGACGGGCTTTCCGTTGCCGGAGTCGACGCGGACGATGATGCCCGGGGAGCCGGTGTCGACGGCTTTTTGCGCGAGACCGGTCAGGTGAGTGCCGGCCGCCGGGCGCGCCGCGCTCGGTCCGGCCGCCGCCTGGGTCCCGTCCGACTCCGCACCCGAACAGCTCACGAGTGCCGCGCCCATGCAGGTCGCCAACGCCGTGGTCAGCGCTCCCCGAAAGATCCGATGACGGCGAGACGGTGTGTGAGCGGACATGGCGGTTCCCTTCGGCGCATGACGATGTGCTGTGTGCGTCGAGGGGCCGGGCACGCATCCGTTGAACGGCCTTGCGGCGGGCCCCGCGCGCACCCCCCTATTCAGTCAGCGGCGCGCCCCCCGTACATCGCTCGATGGCGGGCTTGTGGCCGGGGCGGGGTCACTCCAAGGAATGACCCCGCGCGGCATGGCGCCCCGCCCGCTCATCGGGCCGGGTCAGGGCAGGGTGTTTCTGGCCAGCACCGCCGCCTGTGCCCTGCTGTGGCAGCCGGTCTTGGTGAGCACGCGGCTGACGTGTGTTTTGACGGTGTGCAGGCTGACGACGAGCTGTTGGGCGATCTCGGCGTTGCTCAGCCCGTCCCGGAGCAGGCGCAGCACGTCGATCTCCCGCTCGGTGAGGTCCCTCAGCCGGGCCAGGTCCTGGTCGCTGGGCCGGCGCCGACCGCTGAGATGGCCCTCGATGATGCGCTGGGTCAGGGCGGGGCTCAGTGTGCTGTGCCCGGCCGCCGCGGCGCGGACGGCCGCGGTCAGTTCCTCGTAGGAGCTGTTTTTGAGCAGGAAGCCGGATGCCCCGGCTGCCAGCGCGTCGTCGACGTAGGTGTCCAGGTCGAAGGTCGTGAGCATGAGCACCCGGCTGCGCCCGGGTCCGGTCAGGCCCCGGCGGCCCAGTTCGGCCAGGGCCCACAGGCCGTCGCGGCGCGGCATCCGGATGTCCATCAAGGTGACGTCCGGGCGTAGTCGCGCGCAGGCTTGTACGGCCTGTTCGCCGTCGTCGGCGGTGCCTGTCACGGTGATGTCCGTCTGGCTGTTCAGGATGGCGCTCAGCCCGGCGCGGATGACCGGGTCGTCGTCCGCGACGAGCACGCTGATCTGTTCAGGCATCCGCACGCTTCCATGGCATCGTGGCCGTGACGCGGAAGCCGCCGTCGCGGGTGGGGCCGGCGGTGAGGTCGCCGTTCAGTGCGGCCACCCGTTCCGCCATGGCGACCAGGCCGAGTCCGGTGCCCGCGCCGGGCGTGCCGCGCCGTGTGGCGCGGCCGTTGACGACCTCGCACCGCAGCTTTTCCCCGTCGTCGCCCTCGACACGCACCCGGACCGGTGCCCCGGGGGCGTGCCGGCGGGCGTTGACCAGGGCTTCCTGCACGACGCGGTACGCCGTTTGCTGCACCGGTCCCGGCGCGGGGTGCGGCGCGAGGTCCATCGTCAGCGCGGCGGTGCCTCCCGCGGCGCGGTGGTGGTCCAGCAACGCCTCCAGTTCCGCGAGGCCGGGCGCGGGCTGGAGGGGGGCCGGGTCCGCGGGGTCGCGTAGCATCCGCAGCAGGTCGCGTAGTTCGCCGCTGCTGTGCCGGCCCGCCGCCGCCAGCCCGTCGATCTGGGCGCGGGCCCAGTCGGGCAGTTCGCCGCCGCGGGCCCGCAGGGTCTCGGCGTGCACGACGAGCAGGGTCAGCGAGTGCGCGACCAGGTCGTGCATCTCGCCGGCGATCCGTGTCCGCTCGCGGTGGGTGGCCTGCGCCGCCTGCAGGGCCTGCCTCCGGCGGACGTCGGCCGCCCGTTGTTCGGCCGCGGCCAGCAGCGCCTGCCGCGTCCGCGCGGCGAAGCCCAGCGCCCACGCCAGTGGCATCGGGGCCAGCGCGGCGAGGACGTCCAGGCCGCCCCGGAGGTCCTCGGTGTCGGCCGTGGTCCGGTTCAGCCACAGGCCGGCCGCGCCCAGCACGGCGACGCCGAGCACCGCCGTTGCGGTCCGCCTCCAACTCGCGCAGTGGTGGCCCAGGCTGTAGAGCAGCACTGCCGGCGGCAGGAAGACCAGCGGCGAGAGCTTGGCCCCTTCGCCCGCGCTGGCCACCAGGGCCGCCAGCAGGGCGCCGAACCCCACGAGGAAGGCGGCGGCGGGCAGGCGCCGCCGCAGCAGCAGGGCCGCCGCGCCCACCGCCTCGTACACGGTAAGCGACGCCCACGCCGCCTGGGAGGTGTCCACGTAGGGCTGCGACAGCAGCGGCGGCACAAGCGTCAGCACGACCAACCCGGCGTCGGCGCCCCATGCGGGCCACCTGCCGTCCATCATTCTCATCCTTGCGACCCTAGGGCCTCACCCGCCGGTCTTCATCACTCCAAGGAGCCATGCGCCCCCGGCGCGGCCCGGCCCGCCTCGCGGGGGAGGGGAGGTGAGCGCGCGCCGGGCGGTGGTCGGCGGGGTCGGTGCGGGGGAGGGCATCGGCATCAGGTGCCGGGGATCACCGGCGCGGGGTTCGGCCGGGACTGGGCCTGCCGGTCGGCCGGTCGGCCTGTCGGTCGGTCGGCCGGTCGGCCTGTCGGTCGGTCTGTCGGTTGGTCGGTCTGTCGGTTGGTCTGTCGGCCGGTCGGCCGGCCGGTCTGTCTGTCGGTCTGCAGGTCTGCCGGCCGGTTGGGGCGGTGGGTGTGCGGGCCGGCTGGGGCGGGTCTGGCGCGTGGGCGTGGGACTCGGTGGTGGTCGGCGCGCGGTCGGTCGGTTCTCCGTTTGGGCCGCGGCGGGTTCAGGCGGGCGGGGGCGGCGGGTTCAGGCGGGTGGAGTGCGGACGGTGTGGAAGTGGGAGGAGGAGTGGCGTGTCCGCAGCAGGGTGACGGCTGCCGGTGCGGCCGTGCACGGCAGGAGGCCGGCCGCCGTCGTCGCCGGTGGGTGGGGCCGGCTGACGTGGTACGGGGCCGGGGCGGTGCCCGGCACGACCGCTCCGGATCCGGCCCCGCGCACCCAGCGGTGGCCGCGTTTGCCGGCCCGCGCCATGGTCGCGAACCGGGCCGCGCCCGGGGCGGCGGGGGTGAGCAGGTAGGGGAGGACGCTGGTCTCGGCGGTGGCGATCTGGTCGGCGGCGCGCTGCGGAGGGCTCTGGCGCAGGTGCCGGCGAGCCGCCGTTTGCGGCCTGGGCGGCGGCGATGGCGCCGGCCGCGGCCACCGTGAGGACGGTGCGGCCTGCAGGAGGCGTACGGCCCTGCGGACGGACGGGGAGGGGCTGCGGTGCCTCGGGTCCTCCGGGGGTGGGACAGCCACGAGGAGACGTGATGAGGTATCAGGTAGCAAGACGTGGGGGAGCAGAGGGCCGGATGACCGAGGAGCAACCCCCGGCCGGACCGGTCCGGCGCCGCCGCCTGGCCGACGCCGAAACCGCGCGGCGCATGCTCGACACCGCCATGGCGATGATCGGGCGCACCGGCCCGCCATGACCTGGACCCCCTCGGCTTCGAGGACGTCATCCGCGAGGCCGGTGTGGCGCGCGCCGCCGTCTGCCGCCGCTGGCCCTGCGAGGACCTCTTCCTCGGCGACCTGCTCAAAGAGATCGCCCGCAGCGCGCCGGCCGCGGCCGGCGCCGACGGCCGCGCCGGCGAGGAGGCCGTCTTGGGCCTGGCCCGCGCGCGGATCGAGGAGTTCGCCACCGCCGAGGGCCGCCGCGCCCTGTGCGTCGGACTGCTGCGGCAGGGCGCCTGCGGGACTTCGCGGCCCTGCACGCCTCGCCGCGGTGGCGCGCCTGCATCGTCCTGCGCGCCACCGTCCTCAGTCTGGCCGAGGACGGTCGCCGGCGCGAGGTCCAGCAGGCTCTGGCCGCCGCCGAACGCGCCCTGAGCCACCGGATCGCCCGCTCCTGCCAGCGCCTGACCGCGCTGCTCAGGCTGCTCGGGCTGCGGCTGCGCCCCGACCTCCACCTCACCTCACCTCACCTGCGAGGAGCTGGCCACCGGGCTGAGCGCCGCCATGCGCGGCTACGTCCTCACCGCGGCCGCCCGCCCGGACCTCGCCGACCGGGAATCCGGGCCGGGCGTGTTCGGCGCCGCGGACCGGGCCGAATGGTCCCGGCCCGCCCTGGGCCTCACCGCCACCGCCCTGGCCTGCCTCGAACCCGACCCGCGGTGGGATGGGACGCGGAACGGCTGGCGCGGGTGCGGCGGATGCTGCGGGGCTGACCGTCCTCCCGGCAGCACCGCGCTGGCGGGGGCTTTGGTGGTGTGTGCCTGTTCACCGCGCCGGCCGAGGGTGTTGCTGCCTTCGCTGCTGCCCGGGCCTCGGGCACTGCGGTGGTCGTCGAGCGTGTGGCGGTCACCGGGTCGGCCGTGGTCCGGTTCGGCCGCAGTCCGGCGGCGCCCAGTACGGCGGCGCCGGGCACCTCTGACGTGGTCCGTCTCCGGCTCGCGTAGTGGTGGCCCAGGCCGTGGAGCGGCGCCGTCGGTGGCAGGAAGGCCAGTGGCGAGGGCTTGGCCCCTTTCGCCCGCGTGGGCCACCGGCGTTGTCGGCAGTGCTGGTCGGTTTCGGTGGGCCCGGGGTGGCGGGGCGGGGTTCCTTGTCTGGTGGTTTTGCTGGTGGTCTGTAGGCCGCTGTGCTCCTGGCTCTCGATCGTGGGCGGCTGCGCCGCCCGTTCCGCGTCGCCGTTGCCCTGCGCTGCCCGTTCCGCGTCGCTGCCTGCGCCGTCGCCAGTGTCGTCGCCTGCGCCGTCGCTCTGTGCTGCCGCCTGCGCGGCTGGCGGCGGCTCCTCTGTGTGTGGTGGTGGCTTCTTGCCGGAGGGCGGTTTTCTTGGTGTCGGGGGCGTGCCGGGGGAGCTGCGCGGGTTGCCTCGTGCCCGCAAAGGGGGTTCGGGCTGTGTGGCGGGGTGTCGTGGGCGGCCGGGGATGCGGGGGTGGGGCAAGGGGCGCGTCGGTAGTTGCCCGGCGGGGCGCCGGCCGCGCCGCTGGGGGTGCTTGTGGCGGATCAGGGATCGGGTCGGGTCAGGGTGTTTTGGTGCTGGGTGTGCGGGGTGGTCTTCGATGTTCCGTATCGGCTTCGTTCCGTATCGGCTTCTGTCTGCGCGGTGCGGGCTTGGGGTTGTTTCTGGGCGGGTGGGAAGTGCGGGGCTTGGGTTGTTTCCGGGCGGGTGGGGGCGGCTGGCGGGTGTCGGGCTATGGGGGCGGCTGCTGGGTGTCGGGCGGTTTCCGGTGGTTGAGCGGCTTGCCGCGGTCGTGTTCCTGGTCGGCGCGGTCGTGTTCCTGGTCGGCGTGGCGGGTGTTTTGCGGGTCCGGCTCATCTGGTCGGTGCGGCCGCGCCGCGGGGGATTTTCCGTCGTCGGGGGCCAGCGCCGCCCGCACTTGACCGTGTACTGTCATGCGTGGGTGTGGGGGCGGGCACCGGGAGGGAGCGGCTGTGCCGGCCCTGCACCGGGCCGGCGTCTGCCGGGCACACGCTGCTCGGCGCCACGCCCGGGCGTCCCGGGGGTCTTTGGCCTGCGGCACGCCGGGCGGCGTCGCTGCCGGTCCCGGCGGCCTCCTTGGTGCCGCCGTGGCGGCCCGGCCGCTGCCGCCCGGCGCGCGGCACGGAGCCGGGCCTCGCCGGCGCCCGCACGCGGTGCGGCTGCCCACGGCCTGTGGCCGGTGCGGTGCCGGCCCGGCCCGTGGGACAGCGCAACGGCCCCCGGCCGCAGCCCGGCCGCACCACCTGCTCGGTCCCGGACGGAATCGAGCCCCGCCTACCCGAGAGGACCACGATGCAGCACTTCAGACGGCTGGCCATAGCTATGGCGACCGCGGTGGCCGCGCTGGCCGCGGCGCCGGCGGCGACCGCCGCGTCCGCCCCGGACACGGCCGCGGCCACGAGCGCGTCCGCGGTGGTGACGCTCCGCTACGACGACCGTCAGGCCAGGGGCTGGGAGGCGGCGATCGCCGCCGCAGCCGCTTCCTGGAACACCAACGTGGAGAACGTCCACCTGGCCAAGGCCCAGCCCGGTACCCGTGCCGACATCCAGATCGTGGCCACCGCCGGCTGGCCGCAGGCCACGATCGGCCCGGTGCGGCCGGGGGGCCGCGGTCGCGTCGAACTCGGCGGTCAAGCGGTCGCCCAGGGATACGACAAGACCCGCATCGCCGCCCATGAGATCGGCCACAACCTGGGCCTGCCCGACACCAAGCCGGGCCCGTGCTCCCAGCTGATGTCGGGCTCCGCCGCCGGCACCGGATGCAAGAACGCGGTGCCCGACCTGGCCGAGCAGGCCCGCGTCGAGGCCTTCTACGCCTACCGCTCCGCCTCCCGCGTCCCGGCCGGCGGCCGCCTGGTGGCGGACGCGCCCTAGCCGGGAGAAAATCCCGGCGCGCCGGTGCCCGGCCGTGACGCCCGCGGCCGGGCACCTTGCCCCGTGCAGCGGGCAACCGGCTTCCGCCTCCGGCTTCCGCCTCCGGCGGGTTCGCCGACGGAAGCCCGCCGACCGGACCGCGCGCCGGCGACCGCCTTGCGGCCCGCGCCGCGCCTGGACCGGCCCCGGGGCGCCGTCCCTCTGGGTCCTCGCCGGCGGCCTCGGCGCCGACGTCAGCTGAGCGGTGGTGTGTGGCCTGCGGGGTTCGGGTGGGCGGGGGCAGGTGGCCGGGCCGGGCCGGGGCTGCGGGCGCGCGCGTCGTCCTTGGCGCTGCGAATCTGAGCGGTGGCCCACTGACCGGCGCGGTGTTCGCCATCGTGCAGGCAGGTGGCGCGGGGGCGGGCTGGTTCGGGCTGCGGCCCCCGCGCGGACGCGGGCGGTGCGGTGTCCGCGGCGGGAGCAGGGGCAGGCGCTGTCGCGGTGGAGGACGTCGGCGTGGGGAGGTGCGCGAGAGTGCGGCAGGAGCCGCAGCGCACGGTCATGGGCTTCGATCAGTCGACGTGAGCCTGGTCGAGGGTGGGGTGGTCGTCAGCGGAGTCCGGTTCGCCGACGATGCCGCAGGCCGGGCAGGCGAAATACGGGCAGTGCTCCTCGCAGGGCACGTCGTTCACGGACGGACTCCTTTACGAGTTCCAGCGGCGGGCCGCGCGGTCCGGTACGGGCGCAAGCCTCCCGGGCGCGCGGGCCTTTGTACAGCTACCGAGCTCAGAACCGGACGCCGCCACGAAGGTGATGGTCGGCCGTTGGAACGTTGAGCCGTTGAGCCGTTGAGCTGTTCGGCGGTCGAGCCGTTCGAGTGCTGGGCTCCGGGCCGGTGGCGGGCTGCGAGTCCCAGCCCGGCGAGCGCTGCCGGCTGCCGGAGGCTTGCTGGAGTCTGCCGCCGTCGATGCCGGTGTGCATCGGTCAGGGCGTGGTGGGCCTGGTCTTCACGGGGCGCCGGGACGGGCGCGGTGTGGGGGCTCCGCCCGCCCCGGCCGGGCTCACGTCGAGGCCACCGCCTTCGCTTTGGCCAGGGCGGCGAGGGGAGCGCTGGCCTTTGTCGAGCTGGCGCAGTGCGGACCAGTCGGCCCCGGGGGGCGCGGTGACGAGCGCGTCGACGTCGGCGGTGCGGTACAGCGGCACGTGGCGCGCCGGCCCGGAAGGTGCCGAAGCGAACCTCGATCGTCTCGGCGGACTGGGCCAGTCCGGCCGCACCATCCAGTCGTAGTCGGCTTTACCGACCATTGAAGTGCGCGTATGGCCTCTGGCCTTGTCATTCGTGTGCCGGACACGTTCGCGAGGCAGCGGCGTGCAGCGATGGGTCAACCAGACGTAAGACGCCTTCGGCCCGCAGCTCCGTCGTCTTTAAGATCCTCGCGGGCGCACTCGCCCAGAATGCGCAGAGCTTCGGTCAACTCCTGACCCAGTTGGTTGGGCATCTGTGAAGGACCAACCCCCGACAGGGACGCCACCCTGGCGTCTAGGTCATTGGCTGCTCTCTGAATGCGCTCCAGTTGACGATCGCCACATGCCGCAGTAAGGGCCCGAAACCAAAACTGTGCTTCGACGAGGTCGTCGAAGGTCTCCCTGACATGCTCTTCAGCAATGACGGAGACGATCCGGCCTGCGTTCACAGCGATTTCGGATCGGCGGTTCAATGCTCGGAGCAGGTAGCGGAGAGCGCCGTCGTATGCAGCCTGACGCCGGTCGCGACCCCAGCGCGCCCGCTCATGACGGGCTTGCAGGCGCACGGAGAGCACCGAGCCCAGCAGTGCTGTGGCCGCACCCAACAGAGCACCGACAAGACCGATGTATGCGGCCCCAAGGCCCTCCTCGGATTGCCTGTTTGAGTGCAGGGGTGCCGAACCTAGCGGTCCTGGTTTCCTTGCGGTGGCTCAAGCGGGAGTTGCGCAAGCACCTGCGCCTCCAGGGCGGTGATGCGCTTGTCGGCGAAGCGGAGGTTGGAGCGGGCGCCTTCGAGTCGTTCCTGCAGGGCTCGGTGTTCCTGGGGCAGCTGCTGGACTCGCCGCTTGAGGGTGGTGTTCTCGGCGGTGGGGCGTTGGACAGATTCGACGGGCACCATCTGCTCGAAGTCCCTGAGCTGGCCCATCAGCTCCCCGATCCGCTGCCGTTGAGCGAGGACCTCGTTGTGGGAGCGGGTCAGTTGCTCTTCGGCGTTGAGCGCCCGCTCCCGCCACGATCCCTCGATGCGCTCGTGCTCGTCCGGGGTGACTCGGTCGTGGCGGCTCTTGCTGTCGGTGACGGCGGTCAGGGCCTGGAAGACGGTGAACCGCGTCGCCGTGGCCTCGTGCTGTGGTGGCTGATGCGGGCCGGCTCCTGGCCGTACGCGTCGACGCCCGGCTGCTCGGTGCTCACGCGGAGGCTCCCTGGTCTGTGTGGGTGCGGTGGGCGACCCAGTCCGGATCGCGTACGAGCGGCGGCGTTCGGGTCTCGGTGGCGGGGGCGCACATGGTGCGGCGGCTGGTGCGCGGCGCGGTGGCGGAGTGGGCCAGGACGACGACGGCCTGCCGCCCGGTGCCGCCCCGGACCCCTGCCCCGGTGAAGCGGACCTGATCGGCCGCCCAGCCGTTGCCACGGGCGCAGCCTTCCGAGCAGGTAGCCGGCCGCGAGCGCGGCGGCCGCGGTGACGACGAGGGCCATCACGTCCACCGCATGCCGATGGCGGAGAGCCGCTCCGCCCGTTCGGGAGGCAGTGTTGCGGCCCGGCTGCGTTGGTTCCCGATCCATGCTCCCAGCTTCAGCTCCCGGACCTCCTGGCCCTCACCCTCGTCCCCGCCCACGGTGATCGTCTCGACGTGTTTCCTCGGTACCCGCAGGTGCCCCTCGCGTTCGTAGAACTGGCGGGCGGCCTCGTAGTTCATCGCCCACTTGTCGGCCTGCGTACGGCGCGGCTGCGGCTTTTCCTCCTCGGTCGCGGGCTCGATCCCGAGGACGTGCTCGCCCAGCCATTGCTGCGCGGTCGTGAGCTGGTCCCAGCCGAGCCGTACCGACTGCACCCACCGTCCGAGGTCCTCGCCCTGGCGCAGGACCTCGCCCGCCGCGGTGGGCAGCGTCTCACCGGCTTCCAGGTGTTGCCGGACGAGGTGGAAGGCGCGCTGCCACTCCACGGGCCAGGCCGGGCACCAGGAGGGGTCGATGTCCTCCAGCTGCGCGCGCCGCTTCTCCGACAGCGCCCCGGCCGACGACTGGACCGGCAGGCCTTCGGCACGCCGCTGCTCGATCTCGGCGGCCTTGCGGGCGGCGGCCCTGGCGTTTTTCAACCAGATCCCTACCCGGTAGCCCTGGTAGGTGGCATCCAGAGGCGCCAGCAGGTGCCCGTTCACCTCGGCCCATCCCCGCGCGGCGGCCAAGCCCTCCTCCCACGCGACGTCGAAGTGCGACCAGATCATGCCGAGCTTCTCCAGCTGCGCGACGCGGTCCTCGTCCATGTCCCCGCGGGCGTAGAAGCGCCGGGCGTCGGCGATCCACTGCCCCAGCGGGAAGTCGGCGAGCGAGGCCGGCCACCCCTCGCCTTCGGCCTCCTGGTCGTCGCGGCCGGGCACGCGGTAGGTGAACGGCACCTTCAGGTCGCCGTGGAGCCGGTGGTAGAGGATGGCGGCCTCGATGCCGCGCCGCCAGTGCTCGTGCTCGGGGTGGAGGACCCGCAGGTTGATGAACGCGGCGAGGGCAGCCGGGTCGCGGGGCGTGGAGAACTTCAGCAGGGCCTTGGCGGGGGCGCTGACGCCTCCGGAGCCCTCGCCGCTCCCGCCACTTTTGCCGCTCTCGTCCTTGCTGACGGGCGTGTAGCGGCTCGGAGCCTGCTGCTCGGGCAGGGTCTCCACGATCCGCGCGTCGTGCGCCCGCAGCGCCTCCAGCAGCTTGGCCAGCCCGCCGAACGCCCGGGAGGTGAGCATGTTGTCGGCTGTCTCGCCGGGCCCGAGCAGCACCGGCACCAAGAGCGAGGCCACCTTGCCCTCTCCCGGCTGCATCCGCAGCGCCCGCCCCACGGCCTGGACGAGGTCGGGCATCGAGCCGCGCACATCCGCCCAGTACACAGAGTCGCAGGTCTTGGTGTCGACGCCCTCCCCGAGAACCTTCACCGAGCCCAGGAAGCCCTTCTCCACCACGGTGCCGTCCGTGGCGATCCCCTCGGCGAACTCCCCGAGGACCCGGCGCCGGTGGCCCGGCTTGTGCTCGCCGCACAGCCAGTTGGCCCAGATCGTCTTGGGGTACAGCCCGGGGTCGGCGGCGTGCAGCTGCGCGGCGACGCCGGGGAGGCCGGCCGCGAACGCTTCCGCTTCGCGGATCTGGTGGTGGAAGACCAGCGTGCGCTTGAAGTGCTCCTCCGCGGACGCCTTGAGCAGCGCGGTCTGGAGGGCGGTGAGCCGGGCCCCGCGGACCACATCCGAGCGCCCCTCGGCGCCCAGAAGTTGGGCGACCTGGAGCCGGGTGTCGGTGATATCCACGCACACCACCTGATAAGGGGCACAAATGCCCCGGTCGATCGCCTCCGACAGCGTCAGCGTGAACGCCCTGCTGCCGAAGGGGCCGTCCGGGTCGTCCTCCATGCTCGCCACCAGCTCACCCGGCACGCCCTCGGCGTCCTCGTCCAGCTGCCACAGGCGGGGCGTGGCGGTCATGTAGAGACGGCGCAGGGCGGGGGTGTGGGTGTTGTCGTGGACGGCGGCCCACGGCTTGCCGATCCGGCCTGATGTCCGGTGTGCCTCGTCGATCACGATCAGGTCCCAGCGCGGAAGGCCGGCCGCGTGTGCGCGCTTCAGCGTGCCGAGCCCGAGGGAGGCGTACGTGGCGAACACGGTGACCTTGTCGAACGGCCGCACCCAGTCGACCAACTCGTCCGCGTCCGTGGTGTTGGGGAAGGACGCCTCCTCTCCGCGCAGGGACGAGACCCCGACGACCGGGCCTTTGCGGCCCGCCTCCCGCCACGCGGCCTCCGTCTGGGTGAGCAGATCGAGGGAGGGCACGAGTACCAGCACTCGGCCCGCGTGGAGTTCCTCGGCGCTGCGGGCGGCCACCCGGGTCTTCCCGGACCCGGGTGCCATGATCACCTGAGTCCGGAGCCCCCGCTCGGGCACAAGAGATCTTGCAGGCAGTTCAAGAGCACGGAGCACCGCGTCAATGGCTTCCCGCTGGACGGCCTCGCGCTGGTCAGCACGGTTAGCGATCGACATGTCCGTCCGCCTTCTCCTTGGGACCGCCGGCCGATACGAGCGGCATGAAACGGGAAACCTACATGCAGACGCGCCACAAGGGACTACGGTTGTTTGCCTGAACGGCCCCGCCGGAGTACCGACAAGAGTCCTCAGATGATCTCTACACGCTTCCTGGAGCGTTGCCGGTGGCATGCCCCGAATCCAGAGCTTATCCTGAAGCCCAAACTGAAGCACTCGAACCCGGGAAAGGCTTATAGCCACCCCGGAAAACCGTTTTACGGCCAGCCGCCTCCTCTCCCCGAGCCCTTGTTCGACCCCACCCTCTCCCCATGCAGCCAGCCCGGGCCGAAGGCCCATGGGCGGGCCGCGCGGAGCGTGGCACGCCCTGCCCCGCACAGCACGCCCGGCGGCGGGGCACCCAGAGGTGGCTGGAGCGCAGCGGAAGCCACCGGTCGACCAGC
>NZ_JBEXNM010000077.1:0-41997 GCF_040611095.1 Streptomyces sp. NPDC003077
TGCCGGCTCTGCCCCGCGGTGTGCTGCTCCACGTCTTCGTTCTGGTTGTGGGTCATCATCTAATCCTCCCCCCCCCCCCACTACTCCTGCGGTCCCGTCAGCATTTGTCGCCCGTCAAAGCGTCCCGGGGCCGGGCGGCGGCATGGCGTCGAAGTTGCCAGTGACTCCGCGCTTTCCACGTTTCACGTGAAACCGGCCCCATTCCGTTCACGTGACGTGCCCCCTCCCCGCTCATGTGGCCTGTCCCCTCCCCGCGCTCACGTGGCCTGCCCCCTCCCCGCTCACCTGCGGGAAACCACATGACCCGATGCTCGGCGACACGGGACCGCGCCCGGCGACAGCTCAACGCTCAGGCGACGCCACCCAGGCGGCTTCCGCGGCCTCGACCGCGGCGTCCTCCCGCACGGACAGGCCCAAGGACCGCATGCCGCTCGCCAGCGCTGCCAGCGAGGACAGCACCACACCCCGGTCCGCGGCCATGCCGTAGTGGTTGACCCGGATCATCTCCTTGGCCAGCGCGCCCGCCGCCGCCTGTACCGGGACCGACCCGTCGACGGCGAGGGCCGCCGACACGATGTCGCGCGCGTCCACGTCCACCGGGGCCCGCAGCGTGGTGGCCACCGGGGCCGCGTCCTCGTCCCGGACCACGTACGGCGACAGGCCGCCCAACGCCCGCACTCCCGCACGCATGGCCGCCGCTGCCGCCCGGTGCCGCGCGATGACCGCGTCCAGCCCCTCGGCTTCGATGCGGTCCACGGCCTGCTCCAGCGCCAGCATCTCCAGCTGGGCCGGGGCGTGGGGCAAAGCGGTGCGCCCGCCGTCGATCCAGCGTTCCTTCCAGTCGAGGAGCGACAGGTAGGACCGGCGCGGCGCCTGCTCATTGGCGGCGATCCGCTCCCAGGCGCGGGCGCTCACCGACACCGCGGAGACTCCGGCGGGACCGGCCATGGCCTTCTGCCCGCCGATCACGCAGAGGTCGACGCCCCACTCGTCCGTCAGGAGCGGCTCGGCCCCCACCGACGCGACCGCGTCCAGCATCAGCAGGGCGCCGTGCTCGCGGACCACCGCGCCGATCTCGGCCACCGGGTTGGTGTTACCGGTCGCGGCCTCGGCGTGCACCAGGCTGACGAAGTCGATGGCCGGGTGCTCGCGCAGGGCGTCGGCTACCTGCTGCGGGCTCACCGCGCCCGTGAACGGCGCGCTGATCGTCACCACCTCGGCGCCGCAGGAGCGCAGCCAGCCGCCGAAGGTCTCGCCGTACGGCCCGGTGACGACGTTGAGCGCGGTGCTGCCGGGCCGCACCGCGGAGCGGATGCACGCCTCCAGCGGCAGCAGCGCCTCACCCTGCGTGGCCACGACATCGGCACGGGTCCGCATCAGCGCGGCGACCTTGTCCTCGATGCGCGCGAAGTGGGCCGCGCCGAGCGGAGGGAGATCGAGCAGAACCGGGGCGTCGGAGTTCGCGGTGGCGGCGTCGGTCACGGCTGTCACGGTGCCTTTCGAGCGGTGGCGAGCCGCGGTCCGGCGGCTCCTGATGTCTCGCCCCGACTTTACGTCCGCCCGCCTCGCCCCGCCGTAGCCCGGCCGCCGCTTCGGCTTGGGCGGTACCGGGCGCGAATCGGCGATCCCCTTCCCGGTCGGCCCTCCGGCGAGTCGCTGTTTGCGTACGGCTCCCTACGCGAGCACCGGCGAGCCGATCGCCGCGCCGATCCGCCTCTGCTCGTCCTCCGGCAGCCGGCCACCGGCATGCACCATGTGCAGGGCCGTACGCAGCCGCAACCGGTCCTCCGGCGAGCCGAGATACGCCAGGTAGGCGGGAAGGACGACGCCGAGAGCGCGCAGGTCGGACCGGGCGCACCACTGCTCCACCAACGGCCCGAGCAACGCGTCCACAGCCCTCAGCGCGACAACGGTCCGCCGCTCATGGGGCGTCTCTTCGTCCGCCTCGTTCCCTGCCGAGGGTCCGGGCGCGGTCCGCCGTAGTCCGTCCGCGACCGCCAGCCGGGTCCAGTCCCCGTACGGACCCGGGGGAAAGGCGTCGAAGTGATCGACGGCCCGTGCGAAGTGCGCGTACGCCACGGCCGGCGAGCCCAGCTCCTCGTGCACCTGCCCCAGGTTCACGTACAGGGAGGGATAGAAGCTGCGCACGCGGTTGTCCCCCACCCGCTCGGCGCGCATCAGGCACTCCTCGTTCCAGCGCAGTCGTTCCTCGGCCGTGGATTGCCGCCGGGCGAGGTAGTGCGCGGCCACGCATGCTTCGTAGTCGTCCGTCGCGGTGTCCCACGCCTGCCGGAACAGGTCATGGGCCGCGTCGGCCTGTCCCGCGGCCTCGGCTTCCATGCCGCGTACGCACAACCGCACGACCGGGTTCTCGGGGTCCATTCAGGCGCTCCTTCGCAGTAAGGTCGTAAGTCGGCACAAGACCTCGTGAGCCGACACGGGGACTTGTGTACCGGCAAGAAGCCGCACGCCGACGTCGCACGCCGCGCCGCGCCGCGCCGCGCCGCGGCCCAGGATTGCCGTAGCAGTCGCTCGCGCGTGGCCGGAGATCACCCGGGCTCATCCGGCCGAGGCCGGGACGCCGTTCTCCAGTTCCTTGACCGGCATCACCAGCGTGGTGAAGCTGCCTTGATCCGCCGACCGGATCACAACGGGCTGCGCGCCGGTCGACAGCTCCAGGAGCACATCGGGCCCCACTCCCGCGTCCAGCGCGGGCACGATCACGGCGGGGTCGAACCCGATCCGCAGCACCGCCGACTCGCCACCTCCCGGCCGCTCCGGCTCGCCACCTCCCGGCCGCTCCAGCTTTCCTTCCGCCGACAATGTCGCGGTTTGGCCACCTACCGACTCCCCCGGCGTCCTCTCCACCGAAGTGAGCAACCCGGGCAGCAACATGCGATCACCGCCCCCGCCCGACACCACGAGCTCCCGCTCGCCACCGTCCCCGCCGATCTGAATCGTCACCACGGCCCCGGTGGCCCGTCCGGCGAACGCCTCGCGCAGCGCCTGCCGGTCGGTGATGACCCGATGGCGTACGGACGGCAGCGCGTCGAGCATCAACCGGTAGTCAGGGAAGACCCACCCGGCGTCCCCTCCCCGCCCACGTACGGCGATCGGCCGGCACTCCCCGCCCGCGCACAGCCGCGCACCACCGTCCCGGTCGACCTCGATGCCGACTTCGGCATGCCGTACCGCCCAGGCGGCCAGCTCCTTGAGCTCGGCGGCGTCGATGAGCATGTGGCACGGCTCGTCGGCAGGTTCCTCGGTGCGCAGCACCCGTACCGCCAGCCGGTAGCGATCGGTCGCCACCAGCCGAACCTCCTGGCCGTCCAGCTCGACCAGGACGCGACCGAGTACCGGGAACTCGTCCCGGGCGGCTCCGGACGCCACCGCGGGCGCCACTTGCCGCACCGCGCTCGCGAGTTCGGCGCCACCGACGCGCGCCCGGCCGTACCGGCCGACCGCCGCTTGTCCCGAACGTGCGGACAGGGAGTGCAGGACCTCCTCCAGCGCCTCGCGTGCGGCATCCGCCGTCCGGCGCGTCCGCTCCAGGTGTGCGCGCAGCACCGCCCGTGCCTCGTCGTCCGGGCCGTCCAGCACGACGACCGTGTCGGCCAGCCGCAATCCGGCCTCACGGAGCCTGCGCAGCCGTACGGCCCGCGCCACCTGGCCGGTGCCGTACGAGCGGTATCCGGTGAACGGGTCCACCCGCGCCGGGCGCAGCACGCCGCAGTCGTCGTAGAAGCGCAGGGCGCTGGGGGTGAGCCCGACGTGCCGGGCGAAGGCGCCGATGCCCAGGAGTTCGTGGGTGTCGTCCATGGGCCCGATGGTGGACGTTCAACCAACCTGAAGGTCAAGCCCGGTGATCACCGTTATCGCCGGACCGCCGCCCGTCCACGCGCGCGCCCGCCGCGCCCAAAGCCCCGCGCCCGCAGCGCGCCGGACCGCCACCGCGCACCCGGCCGCACCCCGGAATCCCGAGCCCGCGGCCAGGCCCCGCGCCCAGCCCCCCACGTAACCTCACACCCCCGCCACCCGCTCCAGCGCCCGCAGGAACCCGGCCCTCTCCTCCGGCGGCAGCGCCGACAGCAGTTCGGCGTTCGCCTGCCGCGCGGCCTCCGCGCAGCGCTCCAGCAGCCGTTCCCCCTGGGGTGTCATCCGTACGGCGTTCTTCCTGCGGTCCTTTGGGTCGGGCTCGCGCAGCACGTGCCCGTCCGCCTGCAACTCGTTCAGGATGCCGACGACGTCCTTGGGGTCGAGCGCGATGCTCCGTCCCAGCTCGGCCTGCGCGACCGGCTGCAGATCGGCCACCGCCGCGAGCACGACGTGATGCCACATCCGCAGCCCCTCGCCCTCCAGCGCGTCGGCGACCAGCGCCCGGCCACGCGCTGCCGCCCGCCCGAGCAGCCAGCTCGGCAGCGTACGGATCCGACTCGGCACCGGCGGTTTCTCGACCATGCGGGCAGCCTATCCAAAAACCATTGGCAGCCCCAACGAATTGGTCTACCGTTGGCACTCCCAACGATTAATCCGTCATCCACCTCCCGGGAGGCACCCTTGCGCCGCCTGCGCCAC
Organism: Streptomyces sp. NPDC003077; assembly: GCF_040611095.1. Taxonomy (NCBI): domain Bacteria; kingdom Bacillati; phylum Actinomycetota; class Actinomycetes; order Kitasatosporales; family Streptomycetaceae; genus Streptomyces; species Streptomyces sp. NPDC003077. The sequence goes on from NZ_JBEXNM010000077.1 coordinate 4,576, forward strand.
CTGTCCGGTCACCTCGTCACCGAAGAAGCCCCCGTTCCCGTGCCCGGCCCCGGCGAACTCCTCGTTCGCACGGAAGCGATCGGCGTCACGCTGCCCGTCGTCCGCAAACTGCGGGAAGGAGGCGCGCCGGAGTCCTTGGGGGGCGAGGTCGCCGGAACCGTGGAGGCCGTCGGCCCGGACGTCACCGCGTACGCGCCGGGCCACCGCGTCACGGGCCTGTGCTTCGGCGACGCCTACGCCGAGTACACGCTGCTCAACACGGCCATGGCGTCCGTCATCCCGGACGGCGCCGACGCCGTCGACGCCGTGGCCCTGGTCCGCGGCGGCCTGGTCGCCCTCGGCGCCCTGGAGGCCGCGCGCCCCCGCCCCGGCGAGTCCGCGCTGATCACCGCCGCGGCCGGCGGGGCCGGCCACCTCGCCGTCCAACTCGCCCGTACGCGCGGCGCCTCCCGCGTCGTGGCCGCGGTCGGCGACCCGGACGCCAAGGGCGACTTCCTGCGCACGCTGGGCGCCGACGAGGTGATCGGTTACGACGACGCCGACTGGGGCCGCCCGGTCGACTACGCACTGGACGCGGTCGGCGGGGACGTACTCCTTCCGGCCGTCCGCGCCCTGGGCGACGGCGGCCGGCTGATCGCCTACAGCTCCGGGGGCGGCATGATCTCCGCATACGACCTCCTCGTCGGGGCACGGACGGTGTCGGGGTTCCAGATCGGCCGGATCGCCCGGGAACAGCCCGATACGTACACCGCCTGGCGCGCGGAACTCTGGCACCTCTTCGCCACCCGCGCGGTACGCCCCGTCATCGCCGCCGCGCTCCCCCTCGCGTCCGCCGCCGACGCCCACGCGCTCATCGAAACCCGGGCCAACCAGGGCAAGGTCGTCCTCGTCCCGTAAACGATGAGCGCGAAAGCGCACACAGATGACGGACACCGACACGCGAAGCCTCACACGCACAACGCCCCAGCCACGCGAAATCACACACGCACAACGGACGCAGCCACGCGAAGCCGCAGACACACGACGCACGCGGACACGCGAACGCACGCGGATGCCCGACGTCACGCGGACAGACGCGGCAGGCGAGCCGCTACGACAACCCCGCGCCCAGCCGGGCGAGGGCGGCAGCCTCCCGACTGCCCTCCTCGGCGCTGAACACGTGCACCACCAGCCCCGTCTCACCGGGCGCCGCCGGTACGTGCAACGTCTCGTAGTCCAAGGTGAGCAGCCCTGCCACGGGGTGACGCAACCGTTTGCGCCCCGCCGCGCACATCACGACCTCGCCGGTCGCCCAGATCCGCCGGAACTCGGCGCTGCGCTCGCACAGTTCGGTGATCAGCGCGGCCAGCTCCGCGTCGCCGGGGTAAAGCCCGGCGGAAACCTGCAGCTGGCCCGCGGCTTCCCGGGCCCGGTCCTCCCACTCGGGATGGACGACGCGGGAGGCGGGATCGAGGAAGAGGAACCGGGCGTTGTTCCGGTCGCGGCGGCCGGGGTCGGCCAGGCCGCCGATCAACTCCGCGCCCAAACCGTTCCAGGCCACCACGTCGAGCCGGTGGTTCGTGGCGAGCGCCGGGAACTGCGTCAGTGCGTCCAAAACCCGTCGCAACATGGGGCTCACGCGTGCCCTCGGCGCCGGGTCGTGCCGGGCGCCGACCAGGGTGGCGAGGTGCCTGCGCCCGGACGCGTCGAGGCGCAGCGCCGCGGCGAGCGCGTCGATCACCTCGGGGGATGGCTGGGTTGCCCGGCCCTGTTCGAGACGGACGTAGTAGTCCACGCTGATTCCGGCGAGCTGCGCCACCTCCTCGCGGCGCAGCCCGCGCACCCGCCGCCGACGGCCACCGGCGATCCCGACATCCTCTGGTTGCACGCGTGCCCGGCGCGCACACAGGAAGTGCCCGAGCGCCCGCCGGGCGTCACCGAGGCCGTCCGTACGGTCGGGCCCGCTCGGCCGCCCATCGACAGCGCTCGACGCGCGGTTGCCGGCACCGTCCCCGGCCTCGCCCGCGTACTCAGCCTCGCTCGCGTCCCCGACCTCGTCCCACACGCCGTCCACGCGCCCGAGTTCGTCCACACGCTCGATCTCGTCCACGCCGTCCATGCGGTCAAGTATGCGTGGCCCTGGCAATACCAGGATTGTCCTTCCGTGACCGATCAGGGTGCTGGCTGCCGCGTCGTCCCCGGGCGATCGTGAGCGCATGCCTACGGAAACCACCTCGCAGCAGCCGAAGAAGATCCTCGTCGTCAGCGCCCACCCGGAACCCCGTTCGCTCAACGCCGCCCTGACCACCTTCGCGGTCGAGCACCTGCGCGCGGCGGGGCACGAGGTGCGGGTGTCCGACCTTTACGCGATGAAGTGGAAGGCGGAGGTGAACGCCGACGACTTCCCCGACCATCAGGCGGATCGGCGACTGGACGTGCTCGCCGCCCAGGGAGAGGCCACGTCGGCGGGTCGGCTGACGCCCGATGTCGCGGCCGAGCAGGAGAAAGTGCGCTGGTCGGACGCGGTGATCCTGCAGTTCCCGCTGTGGTGGTTCTCCATGCCCGCGATTCTCAAGGGCTGGGTGGACCGGGTGTTCACCAACGGGTTCGCCTACGGCCCGGACGTTCCCCCGCCCTACAGTGAGGGCGCCCTGGCGGGACGGCGGGCGCTGCTGTCGGTCACGATCGGTGCTCGCGAGTCGTCGTTCTCCGACCGGGGTATCCACGGGCGGCTCGCGGACGTCCTCCACCCGGTGCAGCACGGCCTGTTCTGGTTCGCCGGCATGGCGCCGCTGGATCCGTTCGCGGTGTACCGCAGCATCGATCTGTCGCGGGAACGGTTCGCGATAGCGAAGCAGGAGTACGGGCGTCGGCTCGACGGGCTCTTCACCGACGAACCGGTCCCGTTCCGGACGCTCGTCGGCGGCGACTACGACCACGACATGCGGCTGCTGCCGGGCGTGGAGGCGCCGGGCACGAGCGGGCTCGATCTCCACGTCCACCCGCGCGCCTGACGCGCGAGGCCGAGGGTGGGCGACACTGACACGGTGACGAGTGACGCCCACGCACAGGAACCGGCCGCGACCAGCGGGAATGCCGTCCCGACCGATCCCGGCGGCCTTACGGAGGGCCTCGCCGACGGCCTTACGGACGGCCTTACGACCGGTCTCACCGTCGGCCGCACGGCGGCGCTCGTCGGGGTCAGTGTGAAGACGCTGCACCACTGGGACGCGATCGGCCTGGTGCGCCCGAGCGGTCGCACCTGGGCCGGGTACCGGGTGTACTCCGGCGATGACGTGGCCCGGATCCACCGGGTCCTCGTCTACCGGGAGCTGGGCTTCCCGCTCGCCGAGATCGGCCGGATCCTCGATGACTCGGCCGCCGGTGCGCGCGATCACCTGCGCCGGCAACGCGCACAGCTCGTGGAGCGTATTTCCCGCCTGCAAAGGATGGTTTCCGCGGTCGACCGCATGCTGACGGCGTCGAACACCGGCATGCGGCTGACCCCGGAGCAGCAGGTCGAGATCTTCGGTGACGACTGGCAGCCCGCCTGGGTCGAGGAGGCCGAGAACCGCTGGGGCGACAGCCCGCAGTGGGCCCAGTACGCCGAACGGGCCGCCGAGAAGACGCCGGAGGACTGGAAGGACATCGCGGCCACGACCCACGCGTTGAACGCCGACTTCGCCACCGCGAAGAACACCGGCGTCACACCCGGCTCCGAGACGGCGAACACCCTCGCAGAGCGACACCGCGCGCTGCTCTCCACGTACTTCGACTGCACACACGCGATGCACGTGTGCATCGGACGGACCTACATCACCGAACCCGGATACGCCGAGCACTTCGATGCCGTCTCACCGGGGCTCACCACCTGGCTGTGCGACGTGATCTTCGCGAACGCCAAGGCACACGGCGTCGACCCGGACTCCGCGGTGTGGGAGTGAGGCCGCCGACGGCGATGCCGCATCAGCCGCATGCCCGCACGTCCGCCTGCACGTCCGCCTGCACGCCGCTTGCCCGCCTGCTCGCACGTCCGCATGGCATGGCCGGTCGCTTGAAAGGAGAACGGTGGAACCGGCCACGTCCGTATTCCGTTGGATCGCCGTTCGACACGCTGGGTTTCACCAGCCGATCGACCTCGGCGAGGGTGAAGATCGTCGCTGGGGTTTCTCTGGTTGTCTCACGGCTTGGCGGGACAGTCCTGTCTCACGGCCGTGTCACTTCCTCTGCGGCGATGCGGGGCCGGCGATATCTCGCTGGCCCCAAGGAATCATCGCTCGTGGTGATCCGGCTTCATGATCCCGCTTCTCCAGCACGCGGACGGAGGCCGGGTTCGACAGCTCCACCTTGGCGAATACGGTATGAACGCCGGGGGCGGTCAGGGAGAACTCGGCGAGAGCCCCGGTGGCCTCGGGGGGATAGCCCCGGCCGCGGCGGGAAGCCACGATGCCGTATCCGATTTCGAGGGTTCCCTCACTGGGGGGCCAGAACAGGCCGATAGAGCCCACGACCAGGCGACTGTCGCGCTCGATGACCAAACGGTGGCCGTACTCGCCGAGCCAGTCGGGGAACTGGCCGAAGAGGCCCGCGATGACGCGGTCACCTTCGGCGGGGAAGTCGTCCGCCCAGTGGGCCGACCTGGTTTCGTCGAGGACCGCGGTGGCCTCGGCCATAGTCCAGGGCCGAAGAACGAGGCGGTCGGTGGTCAGCTGAATGTGGGCTGATGAAGTGGAGGAAGTCACGTGTCATTCCCGGCCGTTGGAACGACCGAGCCGCGCTCTGCTAACGCGCGGGTCAGACAAGGGCATGCTGAAGACGGCCAACGGCGGCCATATTCATCAGCCTCCCTGTCTCTTGATCACGCACCTCTCGTGCTGGCGTGACGCTAGCAACCCCTCCCTGGCCTGGGCAAAGCGTTTTTTGGTCGGGACCAGACTTCCGGATGGCGGCGGCCACGCGTTCGCCGACGGGAGCACACCAGCCACGCTTTCACTCGAATGAGTTACGGCAGCGACCTGCGAATCTCAGCTCGGTGTCGGATTCGACTCCCATCCGACATCGATCGTGAGATTCCGACACGAGATTTGAGAGCCTACACATTTCCTGTAGGGTCTCATCGCTCGTGACACCTGCCGATGCCGTGGCCTGGGGTTTCTATGGTTGTCTCGCGGCTATGCCGGGCCTTCATGCCTCACAGCTGTGTCATCTCCTCAGCGAGAGTCTCCTTGGGTGGCAGTCACATGCCCCTTCTGCTGGGATCACCACTGGGTGGGTTGACGCGCAACGGCACGCCCACCCCACTACTGCATCAGAGCTGAAGGGTGTCCGCTGCCGAGGGAAGTCGGCTCTGGATCAAGAGACTCAGCCGTCGGCGGCCAGCATCACCGCTAAAAGCGGAAGCCACGGACCCTACGACCCAGTAGTCAGCACCTGTGCGGTTCGAGAGCAAGCCGTTGTTGTCAACGACCTCGCCTTCGAGGGTGGGAAGGTTCCCCATGACATCGGCGTAGCCATCAGGTTGGCCAAGCCGTTCACCACGGCTCCGCACCACCTCGATCACTTGCGGCAGGACTCGGTGCAAGGCAACCGCGCCACTTCCCTTCTGAATAACATAACTCGATGAATGCTCGAACGGTTCAGGCATAACCCTCTTAATTCCTGACCAATAGGCGTTGATGATCACCGCAATGTCTGAGGCGCTGGCCCTTTTAAGAGTGGGCATATCGAGCACCGGCTTGAGAGATCGGGCAAACTGCGGCTTCGGGATGGTCACCCCATCACCCCTAACCTTGCGCTTGTTGGGCTCTTGGAATCTCCCCTGCCAAGGACCATCGAGCTTCTCCAGCTCGTCCACCACAGCGTAAGCGCGCGTAATCCAGTCCCTGTCCTCAGCCGCAAGCATCTCCCGGAGTTCGGGGTCTTCCTCAGCCATCTTGGTCAGCAACTGCCATGCGAGGTCAGTCTTGACACTGGCAGCATTTGTGTTGACCTCGTAGAACTCCCGCATTTCCTGTCCTTGATCGAGGCCGATGGTGACGCTGATGGGGACTGGGAAGTCCTCAAACTCATCTAGTTCCTGAAGTAGTTGATGCAAGCCGCCTGCGCGATGCTGCCCGTCATAAATCCACAGTTGCATGTCATTCGCAAACTCGATGCGCCCGGTGCCGATCCAGTTACTTCCCTCGATAAGGGCAGTTTCATAGCCGACCTTTCCCTCATCCACCACCACGACCGCCTGCTCGTTATCTAGGTCCGCCTTTCGGATGTTGATCAACAATGGGTTCGGCATCCGGCCACCCTTGTCGGAGTAGTACTGGGCTGCCTTGCGAACCCGTGCTGCGATGGGCGCCCGTTGGTATCCATCACCGGTATCCGCGACAAAAATGTCGACCGCCTGGTGATCCGACAGAGTGGCCGCCTCGGTGAATCCTTGCAGCATCGGAGTACCCCTTTGGACGCAGAGCGCTCCTGAGATTCGCACCACTCCAGCACGCTGAACAGCCATCTCACCCTCCCCTGAGAAAAGTAGGGCAGTCCAGAGCTGGCCTGCCTCAATCATGAGGCTATGGCAGACCTGAGAATCAGATCCGGAGAAGAGATTTAATCTTCAGATCTGCGCACCTGACATTCATTTAGGTCACCACACTGATCAGGTTTGACCGGAACGGAGACCTTCTGGACCGCAGCTGACACGCGCCGTCCGAAGGAGGTCAGTTTCATAGCTCGGCCGCGTTCGGCTCGCTCAAACAAGGGTTGACCAAAATCCCGTTCGAGGCGGTTGATCTGAGTCACCAGCGCAGACGGGTTGATACCCAGGGCCTGGGCGGCCTCGCGCATTCTCGGGTAGGCGGTGGCAGCCAGAAAGCGATCGAGTCTTCGCCGCGCGTAAGGGCTGGTGAGTGCCTTCCGCAGGACGGCCGGGCTCTGTGCGGCCTCGTCGGGAACGCGGAGGGCTGTGTCGTGGCTTCCGCCGCCCCGGGCCCGGAGAGGGATGCGGTGCGTGTGGGCCCAGCGGGCCATGTTCGTGGTACTCATGCCGGTTTCGCGGGCGAGATCGGGCAGGATCCGGCGATGGTGGACGTACTGCTCGATGAGCCAGTCCCGTTCGATGGCGCCGCGGCGCTTGTAGTCCTGGGGGCCCTCGCGGAGCGGGATGCCGTACTCACGGGCGAGACGTGCCAGCACCTGACGGGAGAAGCCGTTGAGGGTGGCGATCTGCGGAGGGACCGGTGTTCGTCGAGGTAGAGCTCTGCCGGGCTTGCTGCCGGATGCGGTATGTGGCTCTGGCGGTGTTCTTCGTCAGCGGTAGTGCGGGGGCTGGATGTTCGTCGAGGACATGCCGGATGGCCTCGACAGTCGTGCCCAAGACTTGGGCGGCGTGCTGAACGGGGTGCTGGCGTTCTCGGACGAGCTGGTGCAGGCGGGGTAGGTCGACGTGCGTCAAATCGGATCGATCCGGGAAGGGAGAGTTCCGCCAGCAGGGCGGTGCGAGGTTGCCAGATCACGGGCTCGTCGTCGATGTGGTGCGAGGCCAGGAAGCCGAGGGCTTCCTGCTCAAGGGCTTGTGCGAGTTCGCGTGTCTGCAGTGCGGTGAACCGCAAGGACGTCGCCCGGAACTCCGCACTGTCGAGCCCACCCAGATCGTCGGGGGGCGGACTCGGCAGGCAGGCCGCTGAGGCGCCGGAAGAGCTGGCTGCGGGCCATGCGTTCGCGCCGTCCGGTCCCCGGTGGTGTTCCGGTGCGGCGGCCGATCTCCAGCCAGCGGTCATAGGGAAACAGGCCGGTATAGTCCAGGAACCGGCGTCGGCCGTAGTCGGTGGGATGTCATCGGCGTCGAGGTGGTTGGCGAGCCGGTCCAAGGAGATGCGGCTGTCGGGGATCAGCAGCAGGGCAGCGAGCACGAGTGCCAGGGTCCACGCATGAATTCTTTCGGGCGGTGTGAGCCGGACTGTCCAGGACGGCCAGAACATCGTGGGGATCTTCCCGGCTCACTGCTCGATGTCCCAAGTGGTCCTTGCCTGTCGACGGCGAGTCTCGGCCGTGACGCGGTAGCGGAGGTGCTCGCTGGGACGGAGGGAAGAGGCGAGGGCGGCCAGGTGCACGGACTGCAACACCGGGCTGATGCCCCGGCTGGTCACCGGGATCTGCGTGAGTTCCTCGCGTACTGCCTCCAGCAAACCGCGCAGGGCCTCGTCGGCCGGATGGATTCCCGGCTGCTCCAGGATGCCCAGGGCCATGGTGACCGCGACGTCTGACCAGCGGCTTTCAAGCTGTCTCGCAGCGATGACACACGGCTCAGTCTTACGAAACGTGGCACTTCCTCAGCGGCTTTGCGAGGATTCAGGCCCCCGACCTGCGCGTCTCACGGATATGCCGTCATGCGCCAAGAACGAATGAGTCTGTGCCACGGAATCTGAGATTCCACGACCCCCATCACGTCTGCGCCATATCCACAAACCGCGAGTAGTGCCCCTGAAAGGCCACGGTAATCGTCGCCGTCGGACCGTTACGGTGCTTGGCCACGATCAGGTCCGCCTCGCCGGCGCGCGGTGACTCCTTCTCGTAGGCGTCCTCGCGGTGCAGCAGGATGACCATGTCCGCGTCCTGCTCGATCGAACCGGACTCACGGAGGTCCGAAACCATCGGCTTCTTGTCCGTACGCTGCTCGGGTCCACGGTTGAGCTGCGACAGGGCGATGACCGGCAGTTCCAGTTCCTTGGCCAGCAGCTTGAGGTTCCGGGACATGTCCGAGACCTCCTGCTGACGGCTCTCGGCCCGCTTGGAGCCGCCGGACTGCATCAGCTGCAGGTAGTCGATGACGACGAGCTGCAGGTCGTTGCGCTGCTTGAGCCGGCGGCACTTGGCGCGGATCTCCATCATCGACAGGTTCGGCGAGTCGTCGATGTACAGGGGGGCGGCCGAGACGTCCGGCATCCGCCGGGCCAGGCGCGTCCAGTCCTCGTCGGTCATGCTGCCGGAGCGCATGTGGTGCAGCGCCACTCGGGCCTCGGCGGAAAGCAGGCGCATCGCGATCTCGTTGCGGCCCATTTCCAGCGAGAAGATGACACTCGGGAGATTGCTTTTGATCGAACAGGCCCGTGCGAAGTCCAGCGCGAGGGTGGACTTACCCATGGCCGGGCGGGCCGCGATGACGATCATCTGGCCGGGGTGCAGGCCGTTGGTCAGCGAGTCCAGGTCGGTGAAGCCCGTGGGCACGCCCGTCATCTGGCCCTGGCGCGACCCGATCGCCTCGATCTCGTCGAGCGCGCCTTCCATGATCTCGCTCAGCGGGAGGTAGTCCTCGCTGGTGCGCTGCTCGGTGACGGCGTAGATCTCCGCCTGGGCGCTGTTGACGATCTCGTCGACGTCGCCGTCCGCGGCGTATCCCATCTGCGTGATGCGCGTGCCCGCCTCGACGAGGCGCCGCAGCACCGCCCGCTCGTGGACGATCTCCGCGTAGTACTCGGCGTTGGCGGCCGTCGGCACCGTCTGGACGAGCGTGTGCAGGTACGACGCCCCGCCGACCCGGCCGATCTCGCCGCGCTTGGTCAGTTCGGCAGCCGTCGTGATGGGGTCGGCCGGCTCGCCCTTGGCGTAGAGGTCGAGGATCGCCTGGTAGATGAGCTCGTGGGCCGGCCGGTAGAAGTCGTGGCCCTTGAGGACCTCCACCACGTCGGCGATGGCGTCCTTGGACAGCAGCATGCCGCCGAGGACGGACTGCTCGGCGTCGAGGTCCTGCGGCGGTACGCGTTCGAAGCCGCCGCCCGACCAGCCGCCCTCCTCGTCCCCGCGGTCGTGCCGGTCCTCCCGGCCGCGGAACTTGCCCTCGCCGCGGCGGGACCGCGCGGCGGGCAGCCGGTCGCTGGGGCCGGAGACCGCCCAGGGGTCGTCCATGGGCTCGGGAACGCTCACCCCGGCACCTCCTCCCGTCCGCGACGCGGACCTTGCTGCGCGGTTCTTTCTTACGGCACGGCTCTGACAATCGAGTGGCCGACTCCGGTCACGGCGCGTCGAGGACGCGGGGGAAAATCTCCGACGAAACGGGAGTGGCGCCGGACCACGGTAGGCCCGCGCGCACCGTGCGCCAATCTGGTTATCCACAGGCCATGTGGATGAGCGACCCGAACCTGTGGAGAAGTCCCTCGATCCTGTGCACGGCACGGGGGACACAGTTGTGGACAAGGCCACAATCGAACTCCCTCGCACCCTCTGACCTGCGCTTTCGTCATCCATAGGCTGTGGGGGAGAAAAAGTTCGGGAACCTGTTCAAGATCACGACAAACGGCGCGGAGGAGAGCACGCACCGTAGCGTCCCGTAATAGTCACTAGTGCATTGCAGCACTTACCTGTGGAAGATTAGATTAGGCACATGACTCAGGCACCCGCGACGCCGCGGAGATCCCCTCGCCGCCACGACCGCGAGATCCTCGCACTCGCCGTGCCGGCCTTCGGCGCGCTGGTCGCCGAACCCCTCTTCGTCATGGTCGACAGCGCCGTCATCGGCCACCTCGGCACCTCCCCGCTCGCCGGCCTCGCGGTCGCCGCCGCCCTGCTGACCACCGCCGTATCGATCTTCGTCTTCCTCGCCTACGCCACCACCGCCGCGGTGGCCCGCCGGGTGGGCGCCGGCGACCTGCCCGCCGCTCTCCGGCAGGGCATGGACGGCATCTGGCTCGCCCTCCTGCTCGGCGCGGCCGTCATCGCCGTCGTCCTGCCCACCGCGCCCTGGCTCGTGGAGCTCTTCGGCGCCTCCGGCACCGCCGCCCCCTACGCCGTCACCTACCTGCGCATCAGCGCCCTCGGCATTCCGGCGATGCTCGTCGTGCTGGCCGCCACCGGTGTGCTGCGCGGTCTGCAGGACACCCGGACGCCGCTGTACGTCGCCGTCGGCGGGTTCTCCGTCAACGCCGTACTGAACGTGGCACTCGTCTACGGCGCCGGGCTCGGGATCGCCGGGTCCGCCTGGGGCACCGTCATCGCGCAGTGCGGCATGGCCGCCGTCTACCTCACCGTCGTGGTGCACGGCGCCCGGCGCCACGGTGCCTCGCTCCGCCCCGACGCCGCGGGCATCCGCGCCTGCGCGCAGGCCGGGGCGCCACTGCTGGTCCGTACGCTCTCGCTGCGCGCGGTGCTGATGATCGCCACCGCGGTGGCGGCCCGCCTCGGTGACGTCCCGGTCGCCGCCCACCAGGTCGTCAACAGCCTCTGGAGCCTCCTGGCCTTCGCCCTGGACGCCATTGCCATTGCCGGCCAGGCGATCATCGGGCGCTATCTGGGGGCGGGGGACGCGGCCGGGGCCCGCGCCGCCTGCCGCCGGATGGTCCAGTGGGGCGTCGCCGCGGGGGTGGTGCTCGGCCTGCTGGTCGTCCTCGCCCGTCCCCTGTTCATTCCGCTGTTCACCTCGGACCCGGCCGTGAAGGACGCGTTGCTGCCCGCCTTGCTGATCGTCGCCGTCACCCAGCCGGTCGCCGGTGTCGTCTTCATTCTCGACGGGGTCCTGATGGGCGCCGGGGACGGCCCCTATCTGGCGTGGGCGATGCTGGCGACGCTGGCCGTCTTCGCTCCGGTGGCGCTGCTGGTCCCCGTGGCCGGCGGGGGATTGACCGCTTTGTGGTGGGCCATGGCATTGATGATGACCGTGCGCATGGTGACGCTCTGGCTGCGGGCCCGGTCCGGGCGGTGGATCGTCACCGGAGCTTCGCGTTGAGTCTGTCCGGACGTGGGGCCCCGTGTTGATAATGACCGTGTGCGCCCGCTTCTCAGGAAGATCGTATTGTCCCTGACGCTGATCGTCGTCGGGGTCACCGTCATGACGGCGTACACCGCGCGGATCGAGGAGAGCGACGTCCCTCCGCACATCCTGAGTCACGACGCCTACGGCAAGGCCGGCAGCGCCGATCAGGACCCCGAGGACCAGGACCCGGCCGCGACGGCGCCCGCTGGTGAAGGGAACGCCTACACCCCGCGCCGGACGGAGCAGAACGCCCGGGTCGGCACGCTCTTCGAGAAGGACGACTCCGGCGACCACTTCTGCACCGCCAGCGTGGTGCAGAGCCCCCGCCGGAACATGCTGATCACCGCCGCTCACTGCGCGTTCGACAGCTCGGCCGGAAAGCCCGTGGACGATCTGGTCTTCGCGCCCGACTACCGGGAAGGCGATGAGCCCACCGGTCTATGGAAGGTCAAGAAGGTCGTCGTCGACGACCGCTGGGCGGCTTCGCAGGACGAGGACCTGGACGTCGCCTTCCTGATCCTTCAGGACAAGGACGGAGAGCAGATCCAGGACGTGCTCGGAGGCAACACGCTCGGCATCAACCGAGGATTCGAGAACGACGTCAAGATCACCGGCTACCCCTCCGACAGCGACACCCCCATCTCCTGCCACAACCGCACGACCAAGTTCAGCGACACCCAGATGCGGATCAAGTGCACCGCCTTCGCCGGCGGCACCAGCGGCAGCCCCTGGCTGGCGGACTACGACCCCAAGAGCCACACCGGCACGGTGATCGGGGTGCTGGGCGGCTACGAAGGCGGCGGCAACGAGGACGACGTGTCGTACGCGGTGTACTTCGACGACGACATCGCCAAGCTCTACCACCGGGCCCAGCAGGAAAGCTGATCGAAAAACACCGAGGGCCGCATCCCTGTGGGGATGCGGCCCTCGGCACGCGTGGTCACGCTGAACGCTGTGCCGCAAGGTGCTGCGGCACCGCGGTTCAGGCGGCGACGACCTCGACGCCGACCTTGGCGACGACCTCGGTGTGCAGACGCACGGACACCTGGTGCGAGCCCAGGGTCTTGATCGGCGAGCCGAGCTCGACGCGGCGCTTGTCCACGTCCGGACCACCGGCGGCCTTGATCGCCGAGGCGATGTCGGCCGGGGTGACGGAGCCGAACAGGCGGCCGGCGTCGCCGGCGCGCACGGCCAGCTTCACGCTGACGCCCTCAAGCTGGCCCTTGATCTCGTTGGCCTGCTCGATCGTGGCGATCTCGCGGATCTTGCGACCGCGACGGATCTGCTCGACGTCCTTCTCGCCGCCCTTGGTCCAGCGGATCGCGAAACCACGCGGGACCAGGTAGTTGCGGGCGTAACCGTCCTTGACGTCAACGACGTCACCGGCGGTGCCGAGGCCGGAGACCTCGTGGGTGAGGATGATCTTCATGAGTCGGTCACCCTTCCCTTATCGCGCGGTGGAGGTGTAGGGCAGCAGCGCCATCTCACGGCTGTTCTTCACGGCCGTGGCGACGTCACGCTGGTGCTGGGTGCAGTTGCCGGTGACCCGGCGGGCACGGATCTTGCCGCGGTCGGAGATGAACTTCCGCAGCAGGTTCGTGTCCTTGTAGTCGACGTAGGAGATCTTCTCCTTGCAGAACACGCAAACCTTCTTCTTAGGCTTGCGAGCAGGCGGCTTCGCCATTGTCTCTCTCCAATGAATTCAAGAAGTTTGTGCTGACGCCCTCGGTCCACGAGCCGCCGATCGCCGTTTCACGTGAAACAGCGGTTCCCGTGGCGCACGTTTCACGTGAAACCACGGACCGCGGCTCGCCACGGACCTAGAAGGGCGGCTCGTCCGAGTAGCCGCCGCCGGAGCCGCCGCCCCAGCCACCGCCGCCACCCTGATGGCCACCGCCGGCGGGACCGCCGGTCGCCCACGGGTCGTCGGCAGGAGCGCCGCCCTGCTGACCGCTGGGGCCGCCGCCCCAGCCGCCGCCGGCCTGGCCACCCTGCTGACCGCCGCCGAAGCCGCCGCCCTGGCCACCCCGGCCACCGGTCTTGGTGACCTTGGCCGTGGCGTTCTTCAGGCTCGCGCCGACTTCCTCGACGTCGAGCTCGTAGACCGTGCGCTTCACGCCCTCGCGATCCTCGTAGGACCGCTGCTTGAGGCGGCCCTGCACGATCACGCGGGTACCCCGCGTCAGGGATTCGGCGACGTTCTCCGCCGCCTGGCGCCACACCGAGCAGGTCAGGAACAGGCTCTCGCCGTCCTTCCACTCATTGGTCTGACGGTCGAAAGTGCGGGGAGTGGACGCGACGCGGAACTTCGCGACCGCCGCACCGGACGGGGTGAAGCGCAGCTCGGGGTCGTCGACAAGATTGCCGACGACCGTGATGACGGTCTCGCCTGCCATTAGGGGAACCTCTCGGCGGGTGTGGCTGCTGGTGTTGCTACTCGGACCCGATTACCGCTGGCGCTGACGCGCTCAGTGGGTCTCGGGACGGAGGACCTTGGTCCGGAGGACCGACTCGTTCAGGTTCATCTGACGGTCGAGCTCCTTGACGACCGCAGGCTCGGCCTGCAGGTCGATGACCGAGTAGATGCCCTCGGGCTTCTTGTTGATCTCGTACGAGAGACGACGACGGCCCCAGGTGTCGACCTTCTCGACCTTTCCGTTGCCCTCGCGGACGACGGAGAGGAAGTTCTCGATCAGCGGGGAGACAGCGCGCTCCTCGAGATCGGGGTCGAGGATGACCATCACCTCGTAGTGACGCATGGTGAACCCACCTCCTTTGGACTCAGCGGCCACGGTCGTTCCGTGGCAGGAGGGTCGTGATGCGTATCCGCGCCCCGTCCGACCAGGCAACCTGGACAGACATGTGCGCAGACCGTACAGAGTACCCGCCAAGAGGCCTCCGGTTGAAATCCAGCCGCCGATCCCCCCAATCTGGAACAGAACGGGTGTGAGCGGCGTTACAGTGCGCCGCCCTTTCTAGGGAGGTGCCACATGGCACACGCAGCCCGGCCGCAGCACGGCCTCGTCTCGTTCCTGAACAGCGATGGCAAGGCCCATCCCGTCGAGAACACCTTCGCGGCGGCGACCCTGGTGCTCGGCCTCATCGCCTTCTTCACCGCCCACTTCCACCACCTCCACCTCCTGAGCTCGTGGACCGGACTGGCGGGGATCATCACCGGCGCCTGGGGCCAGTTCATCTCCGCCACGACAGCCGAACGCTTCGTGCTGGTCATCGGCCTCGGCGCAGCGGGGGTGGGATTCTTCCTCGGCATGGCGCACGGCGGACTCTTCGGTGGCCTGGTCGGCTGACCTGCGGGGCACCTGAGAGGCGGGCGGGCCGTCCGGCGCCCTGTGCACGGCGGCCCGCCCCGGCACGGGGTGCGCCGCCGGCGCGACCGGCGCACGTGCCCGGGCCCACCTCCCCACCGGAGGCGAGAGAGGCACCGCGGGGCCTCCTGGGCCCCTGCGGCCAATCGGGGCGCTCACTTGTCCCAGTAGGCTTCGGCACGAGAGCTGGAGCCCCGATCCTGGGGACAAACCTGCCGAGGAGCGCCCCGCATGAGCCTGACCCTGAGGACCATCAGTCGAGAGCAGCATCTGGCGTACATCCAGAGCCTGCCGGCGGCCAGCCACATGCAGGTTCCGGCGTGGGCCGATGTGAAGGCCGAGTGGCGCTCCGAGAGCCTGGGCTGGTTCGACCCTCAGGGCTACCTGGTCGGCGTCGGCCTGGTCCTCTACCGGCAGCTCCCCAAGATCAAGCGGTACCTCGCGTACCTGCCCGAAGGCCCGGTCATCAACTGGTTCGCCCCGAACCTGGAGGACTGGCTGCGGCCGATGCTCGACCACCTCAAGCGCCAGGGCGCCTTCTCGGTGAAGATGGGCCCGCCCGTCATCATCCGGCGCTGGGACGCCAACGCGATCAAGTCGGGCATCCAGGACCCGGACGTCAAGCGCCTGCGGGACATCGAGGCCACCTTCATCGAGCCGCGCGCCTTCGAGGTCTCCGACAAGCTGCGCCGCATGGGCTGGCAGCAGGGCGAGGACGGCGGCGCCGGCTTCGGTGACGTGCAGCCGCGCTACGTCTTCCAGGTCCCGCTGGCCAACCGTTCGCTGGAGGACGTCCACAAGGGCTTCAACCAGCTGTGGCGCCGCAACATCAAGAAGGCCGAGAAGGCCGGCGTCGAGGTGGTCCAGGGCGGCTACCACGACCTCGCCGAGTGGCAGCGGCTGTACGAGATCACCGCGGAGCGGGACCGCTTCCGTCCGCGTCCGCTCAGCTACTTCCAGCGCATGTGGGCGGCCCTGAACACCGAGGACCCCAACCGGATGCGGCTGTACTTCGCCCGCCACGAGGGGGAGAACGTCGCCGCCGCGACGATGCTGGTCGTCGGCGGCCACGTCTGGTACTCCTACGGCGCCTCCGCCAACCACAAGCGCGAGGTCCGGCCCTCCAACGCCATGCAGTGGCGGATGCTGCGGGACGCCTACGCCCTCGGTGCCACCGTGTACGACCTGCGCGGCATCAGCGACTCGCTCGACGAGAACGACCACCTCTTCGGCCTGATCCAGTTCAAGGTCGGCACGGGCGGCCAGGCCGCGGAGTACCTGGGCGAGTGGGACTTCCCGCTGAACAAGCTCCTGCACAAGGCGCTCGACATCTACATGTCGCGCCGCTGACCCGCACCACTTCCCTGTTCGTCTCACTGCTCCACCGCAGCCACGAGAAAGGTCCCGGGCCCGGCATGGCGCTCACCCTCTACGTCGACACCGCGCGCTGGCGGGCGCACCAGCACAACGTCGTCCAGCAGTTCCCGGGCCTGGTCCCGGTCGTCAAGGGCAACGGCTACGGCTTCGGCCACGAGCGCCTGGCCGAGGAGTCGGCCCGCCTGGGCGCCGACCTCCTCGCCGTCGGGACGACCTACGAAGCGGCCCGGATGAAGGACTACTTCAGCGGTGACCTGCTGGTGCTCACGCCCTTCCGGCACGGTGAAGAACCGGTTCCCCTGCCGGACCGCGCCATCCGGTCGGTCTCCACGGTCGAGGGGGTGTCCGGCCTGGTCGGCGCCCGCGTGGTCATCGAGGTCATGAGCTCCATGAAGCGGCACGGTGTCCACCCCGAGGACCTACCCAAGCTGGCCGCGGCCATCGAGGACGTGCGGCTGGAGGGGTTCGCGATCCACCTCCCGCTGGACCGCACCGACGGCACCAGCGCCGTGGACGAGGTCATCGGCTGGATGGACCGGCTGCGCAACGCCCGGCTCCCGCTGCACACGATGTTCGTCAGCCACCTCAAGTCCGAGGATCTGGTCCGGCTCCAGCAGCAGTTCCCGCAGACCCGCTTCCGCGCGCGCATCGGCACCCGCCTGTGGCTGGGTGACCACGAGGCCACCGAGTACCGCGGCTCGGTCCTGGACGTCACCCGGGTCTCCAAGGGCGACCGCTTCGGCTACCGCCAGCAGAAGGTGGCCTCCGACGGCTACCTGGTGGTGGTGGCCGGCGGCACCTCCCACGGCGTCGGCCTGGAATCGCCCAAGGCGCTCCAGGGCATGATGCCGCGGGCCAAGGGCGTCGCGCGCGCGGGGCTGGCGACCATGAACCGCAACCTGTCGCCGTACGTGTGGGCGGGCAAGCAGCGGTGGTTCGCCGAGCCGCCGCACATGCAGGTCTCCATCCTGTTCGTCCCCGGGGACGCCCCCGAACCGCGGATCGGCGAGGAACTGGTGGCCCACCTGCGGCACACCACGACGCAGTTCGACCGCATGGTGGACCGCTGATACGCGCGAGGGCCCGGCACCGCCGAAACACGGTGCCGGGCCCTCGCGCGTACGCGGGTCCTCAGTCGCCCGTGGTCCCCCAGCGCACCGAGGCGCCCCCTTCCGGGTGCGTGGCACCAAGGGGACCGCGCGGCTTGCGGCGCAGCACGAACACGTCCGGCGCGTGGTCCAGGACGCCGCCGGACGGATCGTCCTCCCCATCCCTGCGGACGCCGTCCCGCTCCGGCATCAGCACGTCGCGGACCACCACCGCGCACAGGTACGCCGTCGCCAGCAGGTGGACGACGATCGCCAGCTGGTAACCCTCGGCGGGCAGCCCCTGGTGCTTGTCACCGTTGCCGGTGTAGGCGAGGTACATCCAGATGCCCAGGAAGTACATGACCTCACCGGCCTGCCAGATCAGCAGGTCCCGCCAGCGCGGCCGGGCCAGCGCGGCGAGCGGCACCAGCCACAGCACGTACTGCGGCGAGTAGACCTTGTTCGTGAGGATGAACAGCGCGACGACCAGGAAGGCGAGCTGCGCGAAACGCGGCCGGCGGGGCGCGTAGAGCGTCAGTGCCGCGATCGCCACGCACCCGAGGGCCATCAGCAGGAGCGCGTAGGTGTTGGCGCCTTCCATGCTGTTTCCGGTGCGCTGGGAGATGAGCAGCCACAGCGAGCCGAAGTCGACGGGCCGCTCCTGGCTGAAGGTGTAGAACTTCAGCCAGCCTTCCCTGATGTGGAGCCCCGACCCGTCGTAGGTGATCATCACCGGCAGGTTGACCACGAGCCAGGCGACCACCGCGCCCGCGACGGCCTTCCAGTACGGGCGCCAGGCGCCGGCCCGCCAGCACAGCACGAGCAGCGGCCCGAGCAGCAGCAGCGGGTACAGCTTCGCTGCGGTCGCCAAGCCGATGAGCACCCCGGCCGCCAGCGGCCGGCTCCGCGACCACATGAGCACCGCGACGGAGGTCAGCGCCACGGCCAGCAGGTCCCAGTTGATCGTCGCGGTCAGCGCCAGGGCGGGCGCGAGGGCCACGAGGAGACCGTCCCAGGGACGGCGCCGGTGGGTGCGGACCACACAGACGGCGATCACCGCGGCGCACGCCATCAGCATGCCGGCGTTCACCAGCCAGTAGATCTGCTCCCGGTGCTGGATGGTGCCGCCTTGCGGGGTCAGCCAGGACGCCACTTCCATGAACAGCCCGGTCAGCACCGGGTATTCGAGGAACTCCATGTCTCCGGGCAGCCGGTCGAAATAGGGGACCAGGCCGTCGGCGAACCCGCGCCCCGCGTACAGGTGCGGGATGTCGGAGTAGCAGGCGTGGATGTACTGACTGGTCGCGCCGAAGAACCACCCGCCGTTGTAGCAGGGCAGCTTCTGCACCATGCCGAGCGCGAACATACCGATCGCCACGAGCCCGACGATCCGTACGGGCGACCACCAGCGGCTGCGGACCAGCGCGCGTCGGCCGATCGGGCCCCCGATCACCTCGCTTCCGGCCGCCGCCACCTCGTCCCGTTGCGTCGGCCGTACGGGCTCGTCCTGTCGCACGCTCGTCATGCGCCCATCCTGCCGTACGGTCCCGGGTCCGAATATGACGAAGCCCCCGCCGGTCGGCAGGGGCTTCGCTCACCGTGGGTGTTTCACGTGAAACGCAGCGTGTTTCACGTGAAACGGTGCGGCGTCAGTTCCACGGCCCTCCGTCCGGTTCCCCGAACAGGTTGCCACCGTCGTCATGGCCCTTCCCCGGAGGATCCGGCGTGCCGGGCGGGGTGGTGGTGGGATCGGGGCTCGGCTTGCCCGTCGGACCGCCGGTGGACGGGTCCCCGGTTTCCTGACCCCGGCATCCGGGGTCCAGCACGGAGCATGTGTCGGTCGGGGTGGGCGATGCGGTGGTCGGGGTGGGCTCGACCGAGTCGGACGGCGTCGGGTCCGGCTCGGCCGGCGGAGCGGTGGTCGCCGACGGCGTCGGGGACGGGCGCATGCCCTCGCCGTACACCAACTGGCCGATTGGCCCCGGCTTGGGGAAGGGCAGGAGCTGCTGGCCCCGCATCGCCTCGGTCATGTAGTCCGCCCAGATACGGGCCGGGAACGACGCACCGTGGATCTTCTTCTCACCACCGACGCCGTACATCTTCTCGAACGTCTGCTGCTTGGCCTGGTCGTTCACCCGCCACATGCCGATCGTGGTCGCGAGCTGCTTGGTGTAGCCCGCGAACCACGCCGAGCGGTTGTCGTCGGTGGTGCCGGTCTTGCCCGCCACCTCACGCCCGTCCGGCAGCTGCGCGGCCGTGCCGGTGCCCTTTTCGACCACGGTCTTCAGGACGTCCGTGACGTTGTCCGCGACCGCCGGGGAGAAGCCGGTCTTCGGCTTGCTCTCGTGCTTGTACTTGGTGACCCCGTCCTTCTCGACGCTCTCCACCGAGTACGGGTCGTTCTGCTGACCGCTGGAGGCGAAGGTGGCATAGGCGCCGGCCAGCCGGATGGCGCTGGGGGAGGAGGTACCGAGCGAGAAGGTCGGCGTGGTCTTCGCCATGCTCTTGTCGTCGCGCAGGCCCGCGCTTATGGCGGCTTCCTTCACTGTCTCGGTGCCCACGTTCATGCCGAGCTGGATGTAGGGCGTGTTGGCCGACACCTGCATCGCCTGGCGCAGGGTGACCTTGCCCTCGTCCTTGTCGCCGTCGTTGCGCTGGTGCCACTCGTTGCCGTCCTTGTCGTGCCAGACGGTGCCGTCGTAATTGAGCAGTGTCAGCTTGTTGTTGCCGTTGTAGACGCTGGCCGGCGAGACCCGGGTGCGGATGGACGGGTCACTGGGGCTGCGCACGCCCTTGTCCATGGCCGCAGCCAGGACGAACGGTTTGAAGGTCGAACCGACCTGCACGCCGGTGTAGTCCGCGTTGTTGGTGTAGTGCTCGGTCGCGTCCTTGCCGCCGTAGATGGCGACGATCTTGCCGGTGCCCGGTTCCACCGACGCCCCACCGAACTGGACGTACTTGTCGACCGCGCGCTTCTCCGGCTTGATGTACTCCTTGGTGATCTTGTCGACGGCCTTTGAGAGCTGGTTGACCTTCTTCTCGTCGAAGGTCGTGTGGATCTCGTAGCCACCCATCTTCAGCTGGGTCTCGGTGATGTCGGTGTTGGCGGTGATGTAGTTGTTGGCCAGGTCGACGAGGTAGCCCTTCTGCCCGCGCAGGTCCATCGCCTTCTGCGGCTTGCGCGGCATGGGGAACTTCGTGATCTTGTCCCGGTCGGCCTTGTTCATGAGCCCGACCTCCACCTCGCGGTCCAGCGTCCAGGCCCAGCGGCGCTCGGCGCGGTCCTGGTTGGTGCCCTTGACCTCCGGGGTGATGTACGGGTCGTAGAGGTTCGGCCCGTTGAGCAGCGCCGACATGAAGGCGCTCTCGCTCGGCGTCAGGTCCTCGCAGTCCTTGCCGTAGTACGCGCGGGAGGCCGCCTGGATGCCGTAGGCGCCCCGGCCGTAGTAGGCGGTGTTGAGGTAACCGGCCAGGATGTCGTCCTTCTCCATCTGGGCGCCGACCTTGATGGAGATGAACAGCTCGGTGATCTTGCGCTTGATCGTCTGCGACTGGTCCAGGTAGGTGTTCTTCACGTACTGCTGGGTGATGGTCGATCCGCTCTGGGTCGTGCCACCGCGCGCCATGTTGAGGACCGCGCGGGCGATGCCCATCGGGTCGACACCGGCGTCCGTACGGAAGGAGGCGTTCTCCGCCGCGATCACCGCGTTCTGCATCGACTTGGGGATCTGAGAGATCGAAACGATCTGGCGGTTGAGCTCACCACCGCCCGCGACCACCATCGGCTTGCCGTTCGCCCAGTAGTAGACGTTCTTCTGGATCTTGGCGGCGTTGTTGGCCTTGGGGATGTCCACATAGGCCAGTGCGATGCCCGAGGCACCGACGAGCAGCCCTATGAAGCCCACACAGGTGCCGACCACCTGCTTCCAGGAGGGGACGAAGCGGCGCCAGCCGATCCGTCCCGCGCGCGGGTAATCGATGAGCCGCTTCTTGGCCGGCTTCCCGCCCCGGCCCCGCCCGCGACCGCCCTCATGGCCGCCGCCTCCGGTACGGCGTCCGCCTCCGCGACCGCCGCGCCCACCATCGGAGGACATCGCGGTCGTGTCCGCCGAGCGCCGCCGTCCCCCGCGCCGCGCGGCGCGCCGGGCCTCCGCCCGGCCGCCGTACGGTGGGGTCTGTTCGTACGCCTCGGGACTTGGAGACGAACCGTGAGTGGGCGCCGCGCGGCGCCCCGATGACTGTTGTGCGGCGCGTCGTGCCGCGGCACGTCCGCCGCCCTGCGGCTGAGGCGGTTTGCGACGGTGCTCGCTCATGGAACGGTTACTCCTCGGACAGGCGCGCCATTTCGGCGCCTGTAGGCGGCAGTTGACTTCGGATCCCCCCGACGCACGACCCGCCTGAGGCTCACGGGCCGCACTGCACCGCGAGCAGGGACGCAACTTCTCGTCCCACGGTTCCCGGCAGTTCGCATGGCGCACAGACTACGCACGGCCAAATCCCACCCACCGCCGAAATTCACTGCAAATCAGTCAGGTTGCGTACGGGGAATCAACGATGTGACGCCGTTCACCATGCCCCCGCTTGTCCCTTCCGGGTCACCGTTCTATCGTCGGGATGTATCGAGTCGATACATCAGCTCGACATAAAGAAGGCACGAGGCCGAGGAGGTGGGGATGAGCAGACGGTCCGGCATCCTCGAATTCGCCGTCCTGGGCCTGCTGCGCGAGTCCCCCATGCACGGCTACGAGCTGCGCAAACGGCTCAACACGTCGTTGGGGGTCTTCCGTGCGTTCAGCTACGGCACCCTGTATCCCTGCCTCAAGGCCCTGGTCGCCAACGGCTGGCTGACCGAGGAGACCGGCGGAGCCGGGGAAGCTCCCGCCGCCTCCCTCGGGGGGCGCCGAGCGAAGATCGTCTATCGGCTGACCGCGGAGGGGAAGGAGCACTTCGAGGAGCTGCTCTCCCATTCCGGCCCGGACGCGTGGGAGGACGAGCACTTCGGCGTGCGCTTCGCCTTCTTCGGGCAGACCTCGCGGGACGTCCGCATGCGGGTGCTGGAAGGCCGCCGCAGCCGGCTGGAGGAGCGCCTCGAAAAGATGCGCGTCTCTCTCGCCCGGACCCGTGAGCGGCTGGACGACTACACCCTCGAACTGCAGCGCCACGGCATGGAATCCGTGGAGCGCGAGGTCCGGTGGCTGAACGAGCTGATCGAGAGCGAGCGTGCCGGACGTGATCAACGCGCCCCGGGGTCCGCTGAGCAGGACAAGAAGGACACGTCAGAAAGCGCGGACGGCCTGCCCCGGCGCCGGGGTGATTCCGGGCCGGATCCGTCCGATGACACCACCCCATGAGACGCCGCGTCCGCGGGGCCTCATTCGAGAACACACAGGGAGCAACCGGAATGGGTTCGGTTCGCGTAGCCATCGTCGGTGTGGGCAACTGCGCCGCCTCGCTGGTACAGGGCGTCGAGTACTACAAGGACGCCGACCCGGACAGCCGTGTGCCCGGCCTCATGCACGTGCAGTTCGGCGACTACCACGTCCGTGACATCGAGTTCGTGGCTGCCTTCGACGTCGACGCCAAGAAGGTCGGCCTCGACCTCGCGGACGCCATCGGCGCCAGCGAGAACAACACCATCAAGATCTGCGACGTGCCGCCCGCCGGTGTGACCGTCCAGCGCGGCCACACCCTGGACGGTCTGGGCAAGTACTACCGCCAGACCATCGAGGAGTCCCAGGAGGCGCCGGTCGACGTCGTCCAGGTCCTCAAGGACCGGCAGGTCGACGTCCTGGTCTGCTACCTCCCCGTCGGCTCCGAGGACGCGGCGAAGTTCTACGCCCAGTGCGCCATCGACGCCAAGGTCGCCTTCGTCAACGCGCTGCCCGTGTTCATCGCCGGCACCAAGGAGTGGGCGGACAAGTTCACCGAGGCCGGCGTGCCGATCGTCGGTGACGACATCAAGTCCCAGGTGGGCGCCACCATCACGCACCGCGTCATGGCCAAGCTCTTCGAGGACCGCGGCGTCGTCCTGGACCGCACGATGCAGCTCAACGTCGGCGGCAACATGGACTTCAAGAACATGCTGGAGCGCGACCGCCTGGAGTCCAAGAAGATCTCCAAGACGCAGGCCGTCACCTCCCAGATCCGCGACCGCGAGCTGGGCGAGGACAACGTCCACATCGGCCCCTCGGACTACGTGGCCTGGCTCGACGACCGCAAGTGGGCCTACGTCCGCCTCGAAGGCCGTGCCTTCGGTGACGTGCCGCTGAACCTGGAGTACAAGCTGGAGGTCTGGGACTCCCCGAACTCCGCCGGCGTCATCATCGACGCGCTGCGCGCCGCGAAGATCGCCAAGGACCGCGGCATCGGCGGCCCCGTCCTCTCCGCGTCCTCGTACTTCATGAAGTCCCCGCCGGTCCAGTACTTCGACGACGAGGCCCGCGAGAACGTCGAGAAGTTCATCCGCGGCGAGGTCGAGCGCTAAGCACCCGCGCACCGCTCCGCCACAGGCTCCCGAAACGTCCCCTCGGGAGCCTGTGTGCTGTGAGGGTGGGGCCATGCCCGCACGCGATCTCCGGCTCCTGCTCCGCTCGCGCGACTTCCGTTCGCTGCTGGCCGTACGGCTGCTCTCGCAGGGCGCGGACGGCGTCTACCAGGTAGCGCTCGCCACCCACGTGGTGTTCTCCCCCGAGCAGCAGACCTCGCCGGTGGCCATCGCCTCCGCCATGGCCGTCCTGCTCCTGCCCTATTCGCTGCTGGGTCCCTTCACCGGGGTGCTGCTCGACCGGTGGCGCCGCCGGCAGGTGCTCCTCTTCGGCAACGCGCTGCGCGCCGTCCTCGCCCTCGTCACCGCCGCACTGATCACCGGGGCGGCCCCGGGGTGGCTGTTCTACGTCTCCGCCCTGTCGGTCACCGCCGTCAACCGCTTCGTCCTCGCGGGACTCTCGGCGGCGCTGCCCCATGTGGTCCACGGGGACCGGCTGGTCCTGGCCAACTCCCTGACCCCGACGGCCGGCACCCTCGCGGCCACCGCCGGCGGCGGGCTGGCTTTCGCCGTCCGGCTGATCGGCCCGGACACCGACGCGCTCGTCGTGCTCCTGGCCGCGGCCCTCTATCTCACCTCGGCCCTGACCGCCCTGCGGATGGCGCCGGGGCGCCTCGGCCCGCGCACCCTCCCACCGCGGCGCGGGCCGGCGGTCGCGGTGCGGGACACGGCGTGCGGGCTGATGGCCGGCGCGCGGCATCTCGCGGAGCGGCGCGCCGCCGGCTCCGCCCTGGGCGCGATGGCCGTGCTGCGCTTCTGCTACGGCGCCCTGACCGTCATGGTGCTGATGCTGTGCCGGTACGCCTGGTCGGACGGTACGTCCCAGGGTGTGGCGCTCCTGGGGCTGGCGGTGGTGGTGTCCGGGGCCGGGTACTTCCTGGCCGCCGTCCTGACGCCGTGGGCCGTGGCACGTCACACCCCGCTCGGCTGGATCGCGGTCTGCGCCGGGACCGCGGCGGTGCTGGTGCCGGCGCTCGGCCTGTCGTTCGCGCCGGGCCCGGTGCTGACCGTCGCCTTCGTCCTCGGGCTCACGACCCAGAGCGCGAAGATCGCCACGGACACGGTCGTTCAGCTGTCGGTCGACGACGCCTTCCGCGGGCGCGGGTTCGCCCTCTACGACGTGCTGTTCAACGTGGCGTTCGTCGCCGCCGCGGGGGTGACCGCCCTGGTGCTCCCGTCCAACGGCATCTCGGTAGCTCTCGTCTTGGCCACCGCCCTGCTGTACGCCGTCGTCGCCGTCGCAATGCCCCGGTGCGCGCGTCGCGCCGCGGCATGAGCCGGTACGCCCCAGAGCGGTGTCCGCGGCGTCACTGCGACCCGATACGTTTACCGGCGTCCATGACACAACGACATGCACGGGGGACTTTCGTGACCACGCCACCGCAGCCGGGGCAGCCACCCTACGGCCACAATCCGTACGGCCAGAACCCGTACGGCCAGCCGCCGCAGGCCGCCAACGCACCGTACGGCCAGCCTCCGCAGGCGCCCCCGCCCCCCTACGGCCAGCCTCCGCAAGCGACCCCTTACGGCCAGCCTCCGCAGGCAGCTCCGTACGGCCAGTCTGTTCCGCCCGCGCCCTACGGTCAGCCGTCGCCTCCGCCGGGCGGCTACGGGTATCCGCAGGCCGCTCCGTACGGCGCGCCCGTGCCGGGGCCCCAGCCCCCGGCGCCCACGCCTCCGCGTGACACCGCCGGCCGGAAGGTCGGCCGGGTCGTGATGACGTTCGTCGTCATCGGCGTGGTGATCGGCGGCCTCATCGGCTTCAGGTCCGTCTGGGACTCCCTGTTCGGCAGCGACGCCAAGACCGCGGCGGTCGGTGACTGCATGAAGAACACGGGCAGCACGTACTCGCCGAAGATGGAAACGGTGGACTGCTCTTCCTCCGAGGCCAAGTACAAGGTGGCCGAGGTGCACGACGACACCACGGACAAGTCGCTGTGTGACCTCACCAAGTACAACGCCTACTCGGAGGCCAGCGGCCGACGCCACCGCAACAAGGTCGTGCTGTGCCTGGAGGACGTGAAGCAGTAGGCTCCCGGGTTGTTTCACGTGAAACGCGGCGTTCGCGAACCTGCGTTTCACGTGAAACGTCAGCTCTGGCCGGCCCACCACTCCTTGAGGGCGGCTACGGCCTCCTCGTGCTCCATCGGCCCATTCTCCAGCCGCAGTTCCAGCAGGTGCTGGTAGGCCCGGCCCACCTGCGGTCCGGGGGCGATGTCGAGGATCCGCATGATGTCGTTGCCGTCCAGGTCGGGGCGGATCGCGTCCAGCTCCTCCTGCTCCTGGAGCCGGGCGATCCGCTCCTCCAGGCCGTCGTACGCCCGCGACAGCGCGTTGGCCTTGCGCTTGTTGCGGGTGGTGCAGTCCGAACGGGTCAGCTTGTGCAGCCGCTCCAGCAGGGGACCTGCGTCGCGTACGTAGCGCCGGACCGCAGAGTCCGTCCACTCTCCCGTCCCGTAGCCGTGGAAGCGCAGGTGCAGCTCCACCAGCCGCGAGACGTCCTTGATCATCTCGTTGGAGTACTTCAGGGCGGTCATGCGCTTCTTGGTCATCTTCGCGCCCACCACCTCGTGGTGGTGGAAGGAGACCCGGCCGTCCTGCTCGAAGCGACGCGTCTTCGGCTTTCCGATGTCGTGCAGCAGCGCGGCCAGCCGGAGCACCAGGTCCGGTCCGTCCTGTTCCAGGTCGATGGCCTGCTCCAGCACCGTCAGCGTGTGCTCGTAGACATCCTTGTGACGGTGATGTTCGTCACGTTCGAGTCGCAGTGCGGGCAGCTCCGGCAGTACCCGATCGGCGATTCCGGACTCGACCAGCAGCTTCAGGCCCTTGCGCGGGTGGGCGGCCAGGATCAGCTTGTTCAGCTCGGCCTGCACCCGCTCCGCGGAGACGATGTCGATCCGTTCCGCCATCTCCTTCATCGCCTCCACCACATCCGGAGCGACGTCGAAGTCGAGCTGGGCCGCGAACCGGGCGGCCCGCATCATGCGCAGCGGATCATCGGAGAACGACTCCTGCGGGGTGCCCGGCGTCCGCAACACCCGCGCGGCCAGGTCCTCCAGGCCGTTGTGCGGGTCGATGAACTCCTTCTGCGGCAGTGCCACCGCCATGGCGTTCACCGTGAAGTCCCGGCGCACCAGGTCTTCCTCGATGGAGTCGCCGTAGGACACCTCCGGCTTGCGCGACGTGCGGTCGTACGCCTCCGAGCGGTACGTCGTCACCTCGATGTCGAAGGAGTCCTTCTTGCACCCCACCGTGCCGAAGGCGATCCCGACCTCCCAGACCGCGTCGGCCCACGGCCGGACGATCTTCAGTACGTCCTCGGGGCGGGCGTCGGTCGTGAAGTCCAGGTCGTTGCCGAGCCGCCCGAGCAGCGCGTCCCGCACCGAACCGCCGACCAGGGCAAGCGTGAACCCGGCCTCCTGGAATCGGCGGGCCAGATCGTCCGCGACGGGGGAGACCCGCAGCAGCTCGCCGACGGCACGGCGCTGGACCCGGTTCAGCGCGTCCGCCTGCTGCGGCGTCCGCTCGGTCTGCGGGGAAGAGGTGTCATTGTTGGCGTTCGGCACAACAGAACAGGGTACGTGGCCGGGCCGCGCGAAGCGCTCCGGCGACGGGGCGGCACGAGGGCGCCGATCTTGTGGCCCGATCCCCAGCACTTCGGCGCCGTGGGCCTCGTTACCATGCGTGGACGCACATTCCGACGACCACTGACGACGACGAGGGACGGGCGAGCGCGTGGCCGAGGCGGCAGGGTTCCAGGGGCGTGAACGGCCGCGTGGCCGATGGCGGCGACGGGCCGCGACGCTGCTCGCCGGGCTGCCCCTCCTCGCGACCCTGGTGCAACTCCCCGCCCCCGTGGCCGCCCACGCGGCGGAGGGCTCGCGCACCGTCGACGTCGCCATCGACTCCCTCACCCCCACGGTCCCGGCGAAGGACGGCACGGTCACCGTCTCCGGCACGCTGACGAACGAGGGATCCGCCCCCGTCACCGACGCCCACGTGGGGCTGCGGGTCGGTGCCTCCTTCGACACCCGCAGCACCCTGGACGCCGCCGCCCGGCGCACCGGGTTCTCACCCGACGCGGACGGACCGGAGATCAAGGGGCACACCCAGAAGATCGACCGACTGAACCCGGGCGTCAGCCGGCCCTTCTCGCTCCGCGTCCCGGTCAAGGACCTCGACCTCGGCGGTGATGGCGTCTACCAACTCGGGGTCTCCCTGTCGGGCCAGACCCGCGACGCCCAATACGAGCGAGTGCTGGGCATCCAGCGGACGTTCCTGCCCTGGCAGACGTCCGACACGCAGAAGAAAACGCAGCTCACCTTCCTGTGGCCGCTGATCTCCACCACGCACCTCACCGCGGAGACCGACGCCAACGCCGTGCAGACCCCCGTCTTCCGCGACGACGACCTGGCGGCGGAGATCGCGCCCGGCGGACGACTGCAGCAACTCCTGTCCCTGGGCAAGGACCTGCCGGTCACCTTCGTCGTCGACCCCGACCTGCTCGCCAGCGTCGACGCGATGACCAGGAACTACAACGTCGAGACCGCCGACGGCGTCCGCCCCGGGAAGAACCAGGCGGTCGCCAGGCAGTGGCTTCTCGAACTGGAAGGCGCGGTCAAGACCCACGAGGTGGTCGCGCTGCCGTTCGCCGACCCCGACCTGGCAGCGCTCGCCCACCACGGCAAGGACGTCCCGGGCGCGCTCGGTCACCTGCGCCCGGCCACCGAGCTGGCGAGGACGGCCGTGGACACGATCCTCGGCGTCACCCCGCGCACCGACTTCACCTGGCCCGTGAACGGCGCGATCGACGCGTCGATCATCGACGTGGCCACCTCGGCGGGCGCCCACAACGTCATCACGCGCAGCGACAGTCTCGTGGAGACCGGCGGACTCACCTACACCCCCACGGCCGCCCGGCCCATCGGGGGCGGCAACACGGCCATCGTCGCGGACGCGCGGCTGTCCACCGCCTTCTCCGGTGACCTCACCGTCGCCGACAAGGCCACCCGGGCCGTCCAGGGCTTCCTGGCGCAGAGCCTGCTGATCACCAACCAGGAACCCGGCAGGCAGCGCAGCATCGTGGTCGCCCCGCAGCGGCTGCCCACCGCCTCGCAGGCGCAGGCCATGGCCACCGCGCTGAAGGCGCTGTCCCCGGGGCGCTGGACCCAGCCCCTGAACCTCAGCGGCGCGGCCAAGGCCCAGCCCGACCCGAACGCCACCCGCCAGGTGCCGCCCCGTTCCGCGTACCCCCGCTCACTGCGGGCGCAGGAGCTCCCGGTCGACGCCTTCCGGCAGATGCAGGACACGCAGGCGGCCCTGGACGACTTCCAGGTGATCCTGTCCCGGCCGGAGCGGGTGGCGACGCCGTTCGGCAACGCCGTGATGCGGGAGATGTCGACCGAGTGGCGCGGCGACACCGCGGGCGCCACGGCGTTCCGCGGCTCCGTCCGCAGCTACCTCGACGACCTGACGAAGCGCGTCCACCTGATCCAGAAGTCGAACGCCACGCTCTCCGGGCGCAGCGCGACGATCCCGGTGACGGTGCAGAACGACCTCGTCCAAGGCGTCAAGGGCCTGACGCTGGAGCTGACCACCTCGCAGACGAACCGGCTGGACGCGGGCGAGCCCCAAGAGGTCAAGGTCAGCGGTGGGCACAGCCAGTCCTTCAAGTTCGACACCACGGCGAACGCGAACGGCCCGGCGCAGGTGACCGCACAGCTTTACACCGCGGACGGCAAGCCCTACGGGGACCCCATGGTCTTCGTGGTGAACGTCACGGAGATCACCTCTGCGATCATGCTCGTCATCGCGGGCGGCGTCCTCCTGCTCGTGCTCGCCGGCGTCCGGATCTACCTCCAGCGCAAGCGCGCCGCGGCCCGCCAGGAGGAGGAAGGGACCGAGGGCGGCACAGGTGGCGACGACGGCACGGATGGTGACGAGCCCGAGCAGCCGGGTGACCCGGCACCGGACACCGGTTCGGAGAGCACGGACACGTCCGGCTCAGGTGAGAAAGTGGACCGTTGATAGTTGACGGGGCCGGATGGCCGGCGACGGATGAGGTGGGGCAGCGATGAATGCGCCGTACGACGGTGACCGCGGCCGGGGCGCGAGCGGCGACCCCGCGCCGCAGGTCCCCCCGAACCGCCAGGGGCCTCCTGTGCCGGGTCCCTACGACCAGGACGTCCATGCCCGTGACCCCTACGTGCAGGACGCCTACGCCAACGATCCCTACCGGTCCCAGGACCCCACGGCCCAGGACCCGGTCGCCGACGCGCTCTACGACCAGGCGGCCCACCCTCCCCCGCCGCCCCGGCAGGAGCCGCACCCCCTCTACCACCAGCCGCCCGCGCCCCAGCACACGCCCGACCCGCACCTGTGGGCCGCGCCCCCGGCACCCGAGCCGCAAGGGCCGACGCGCCACCTGCCGTACGGGGACCACGCCGCCTCGACGCAGTACGTCGGCGTCGACGACCTGATCACACAGGCCGGCGACGAGCGCCCTGAGCCGGACGCGTTCGCCCACCTCTTCCGGGACCAGCAGCCCTACGAGCGCCGGCCCTACGAGCACCAGGGACCGGTGGCGCCTCCGCAGCACCCCGTCCCTGAGACCGCGGCCGTTCCCGCGCCGCCGGTTCCCGCCGCGCCGGAGCCCGCGCCGCAGGAGCCGCCCTCGGCTCCCGCGGCGGCGAAGCCGTCCGGCGGCAAGTCCGGCGGGCTGCTCAAGTCCAGCGCGATCATGGCCGCCGGCACCATCGTCTCCCGCCTCACCGGCTTCGTCCGGTCCGCTCTGATCGTGGCGGCGCTGGGAGGCGCGGTCCTCGGTGACGCCTGGCAGGTCGCCTACACCCTGCCCACGATGATCTTCATTCTGACCATCGGCGGCGGGCTGAACTCCGTGTTCGTCCCCCAGCTGGTCCGCGCCATGAAGGAGGACGAGGACGGCGGCGAGGCGTACGCCAACCGCCTGCTGACGCTCGTCGTGGCGGTGCTCGGCGTCCTCACCGTCGTGGCCGTGCTGGGAGCGCCACTCCTGGTGAAACTGGTGTCCTTCGACATCTCCCGGGATCCGGGGGCCAACGAGGTCGCCGTCGCCTTCACCCGCTACTGCCTGCCCACGATCTTCTTCATGGGCGTGCACGTCGTGATGGGGCAGATCCTCAACGCCCGCGGCCGTTTCGGCGCGATGATGTGGACCCCGGTCCTGAACAACATCGTCATGATCGCCACCTTCGGCCTCTTCATCTGGGTCTACGGCACCGCCAAGACCTCCCACATGGGCGTCACCACCATCCCCGACGAAGGCATCCGGCTGCTGGGTCTGGGCACCCTGCTCGGCCTGGTCGTCCAGGCGCTGGCGATGGTCCCCTATCTCCGCGACGCCGGGTTCAAGCTCCGGCTGCGCTTCGACTGGCGCGGCCACGGCCTGGGCAAGGCGGCCAAGCTCGCCAAGTGGACCGTCCTGTTCGTGCTCGCCAACCAGGCGGGCGTCCTGGTCGTCACCCAGCTCTCCACCTGGGCGGGCAACACCGCCGCCCAGCAGGGCCACCCCGGCACGGGGTACATCGCCTACGCCAGCGCCCAGCTCATCTGGAACATGCCGCAGGCCATCATCACCGTCTCCGTCATGGCCGCCCTGCTGCCCCGGCTGTCGCGCTCCGCGCACGACGGCGACACCGGGGCGGTCCGCGACGACCTCTCCCAGGGCCTGCGCACCTCCGCGGTCGCCATCGTGCCGCTGTCCTTCGGCTTCCTCTCGATCGGCATCCCGCTGTGCACGCTGATCTACGGATCGTCCGGGGCCGGCGTGTCGATGGGCTACATGCTGATGGCCTTTGGCGTCGGCCTGATCCCCTTCTCCGTGCAGTACGTCATCCTGCGCGTGTTCTACGCGTACGAGGACACCCGCACGCCCTTCTACAACACGGTCATCGTCGCCGCCGTGAACGCCGCCGCATCCGCCGTCTGCTTCCTCGTCCTGCCCGCCCGCTGGTCGGTGGTCGGCATGGCGGCCTCCTACGGCCTGGCGTACATCATCGGTGTCGGTGTGGCGTGGCGCCGGCTGCGCAAGCGGATGGGTGGCGATCTGGACGGCGCCCACGTCGTGCGTACGTACGCGCGACTCGCCGGCGCGAGCATCCCCGCGACGCTGCTCTCCGGCGTCGCCGTCTACGCCGTCATCCAGGGCCTGGGCACCGGGCTCCTCGGGTCGCTGGCCGC
The DNA here is from genome assembly GCF_040611095.1 of Streptomyces sp. NPDC003077. Taxonomy (NCBI): domain Bacteria; kingdom Bacillati; phylum Actinomycetota; class Actinomycetes; order Kitasatosporales; family Streptomycetaceae; genus Streptomyces; species Streptomyces sp. NPDC003077. The sequence goes on from NZ_JBEXNM010000077.1 coordinate 36,844, forward strand.
CCTGGTCGGCGGTGGAGCCGTGCTCATGGTCGTCTTCTACCTGGCCGCCCGGAAGATGCGCATCGACGAGCTGAACGCCATGGTCGGCATGGTCCGGGCCAAGCTGGGGCGCTGACCGCACACAACCATCGCCCACCATCGCGTGTCGTGCATAGTGGCGGTCTGTGGGCACAATTGTCGTGGCTCTTGGAGCCTGCAACGGATGGGGAGGCAGGAACGACGGTGGCGGAACGGAGCACGGCTGCCGTCGACGTGGCCGACACGAGCGGTGACGAACCGCTGTCCGCCAAGGCGGGCGGGGCCACGGACGACGGTGCGGAGGCCGAAGGAGCAGCCGGCACGGGCCAGGACGGCGCTCGCGCCGAGGAGAAGGGCGCCGGGACGCCGCCGCCCGACCTGCACAGCGGCCACAAGCTCGCCAGACGCTACCGCCTTGAGGAGTGCGTCACCCGTCTGGACGGCTTCAGCAGTTGGCGGGCGGTCGATGAGAAGCTCCGCCGCGCCGTGGGTGTGCACATCCTGCCCGCCGACCACCCCCGGGCCCGCCCCGTACTGTCCGCCGCCCGCTCCTCCGCGCTGCTCGGCGACCCCCGCTTCGTGCAGGTGCTGGACGCCGTCGAAGAGAACGACCTCGTCTACGTCGTCCACGAGTGGCTGCCGGACGCGGTCGAACTCACCACCATCCTCGGCAACGGCCCCCTGGAACCGCACGACGCCTACCAACTCGTCCACCAGGTCTCCCAGGCGATGGCCGCCGCCCACCGCGAGGGCCTGTCCCACTTGCGCCTGACCCCGGGCGCGGTGCTGCGCACCGGCACCGGGCAGTACCGCATCCGAGGGCTCGCCGTCATGGCGGCGCTCCGCGGCATCACCAGCGAGCACCCCCAGCGCACCGACACCGAATCCATCGGCGCGCTGCTGTACGCGGCCCTGACCCGGCGCTGGCCGTACGAGAGCGACGCGCACGGCCTGCCCGGGCTTCCCAAGGGGGTGGGGCTGCTCCCGCCCGACCAGGTGCGGGCGGGGGTGCACCGCGGACTCGCCGAACTGGCCATGCGGGCCCTGGTCAACGACGGTGCCACGGCCTCCCGCCAGGAGCAGCCCTGCACCACGCCCGAAGAACTCGCCAAGGCCGTCGCCGCCCTGCCGCGCATCCGGCCTCCGGAGCCGACGTTCGCCACGCCCACGCCCTACCGGCCCACGTCGTTCCAGAAGGGCACCTACGGTCCGGCGGCCCGGCAGGGCGCCGCCCTCGCCCAGCCCGTCGCCACTCCGCCCCCGCCTCTCCACAGCCGTACCGGCAAGGCGCTCAAGTGGGGTGTCTCCGCGTTGCTCATCGCGGCGCTGGGGCTGGGGAGTTGGCAACTCGCGGACACGCTGCTCCAGGGTGAGAACCAGGACCAGCAGAACAACTCCCAGTCGGACGACGACCACGCGAAGCCCCAGAAGCCCGCCAGTGTCCCGCTGAAGATCGCCGGCGCCGAGGAGTACTACCCGGACGGAAACCCCCAGCACGCCGGCGACGTGGGCCTCACCTACGACGGCGACCCCGGCACCGCCTGGAAGACCCGGTACTTCAACCAGGGACCGGACCTCCACCCGTCGGTCAAGCAGGGCGTGGGCATCACCTACGACCTGGGATCGGAGCGCAAGGTCACGGGCGCGGACATAGCGCTCCTCTTCGGCGGCCCCCACACCACCGTTTCCCTGTACGCCACCGACTCCACGTCCTCATCCGCTCCCTTGAGCTCGATGAAGAAGCTCGGCAGCACCCAGACCGACGGCACGGAAGCGAAGATCTCCGTGAAGGACCCGAAGCCGACCCGCTACGTCCTGGTCTGGATGACGGCCATGCCCTGGGCGCCACGCGACACCTTCAGCGGCGCCGGTTACAAGCAGGGCCTGACGAACGTCTCCTTCAGCGGCCTCCGCTCCTGACAAGTCGCCGCGTGTGGTGGGCCCCGGGGCAGGTTTTCCCGGGGCCCACCACACACCACCCGCCCCAGGCGTCCGGCCTCGTGCGGGCTCATGGCCGAATCCCCATGCATTTACTTTCGTTGGGGGAGCGGCTTCAATGGGCCCAGACATCCGCTACCCGCGTCAGGGGGCCACGTGGAGGCTGGGATCGACGGGCCTCACGTAGTGAGCGACAGGGACCTCCTCACCCGCCATGTCGCGGGTGACCCCGATGCCTTCGGGGAGATAGTCCGACGACACCGCGACCGGCTCTGGGCCGTGGCACTGCGCACGCTCGGAGATCGCGAAGAAGCCGCGGACGCCGTCCAGGACGCGCTCGTCTCCGCCTACCGCGCCGCTCACACCTTCCGCGGACAGTCCGCCGTCACCACCTGGCTCCACCGGATCACCGTCAACGCCTGCCTCGACCGGGCTCGCAAGACCGCCTCCCGGCGCACCTCACCCGTCGCGGAGACCGAGCGCCTGGAGCAGCTCCTGGAGCCGCACGAATCGGCCGCCGTACCGGCCGAGCGCCAGGACCTGCACCGGGAATTGCTGGCGGCGCTGCGCACCCTGCCGGAAGAGCAGCGCGCCGCCCTCGTACTCGTCGACATGCAGGGTTACCCCGTGGCCGAGGCCGCCGAGATCCTCGACGTGCCGGCCGGCACCGTCAAAAGCCGCTGCGCGCGAGGGCGCGCCCGCCTTCTTCCACTCCTCACCCATCTGCGTCCGGAACAAGGGGGTAACAAGCCCGTCGGCGGGGGAAGGAACCGGGCGCGGGGGACGTCCGTCCCACAGGCGGCAGGGCCGAAGGACACAGATGCCGTGAAGGGCGGAGGTGGGCGAGCGTGACATCCACGACCGACACGGACGAGCACCCGGAGGTCGCGGAGATCTCCGCCCTCACGGACGGTCTTCTCCCTCCGGCCCGCACCGCGGCGGTCCGGGATCACCTGGCGCGCTGCTCACTGTGCGGAGACGTGCACGCCTCGCTGGAGGAGATCCGGGGGCTGCTCGGCACGCTGCCCGGTCCAGTCCGGATGCCCGCCGATGTGGCCGGCCGGATCGACGCGGCTCTTGCCGCCGAAGCGCTGCTGGACGCCACGACACCGGCCCCCGGGACCCACGTTTCACGTGAAACGCCACCTCTCGACACGATCAGCGTTTCACGTGAAACAACGAGCCGCACCCGCCCCGAGGGCCACCCTCGGGCCGCCACCGGGCCCGGCCGCCCCTCCCCGGCGCCGCGAGGTCACCGACCGCGGCGCTGGCCGAAGATCTTGCTCGGTACCGCGGCAGCCGTCGCGGTCCTGGGCGTCGGCGGCATCGTCGTCCAGAACCTGTCCGCCTCGCCTGAGGACAACGGGCAGCCACAGGCCACCGCCTCACCCGAGCGCACGGACGTGGCCCTGAAGAACCGGGTCCATGCCCTGCTCACCACCGTGCACACCGAGGTCGGAGCCCGCTCGGCTTCCCCCTTCCGGGAGAAAGACCCGCTGCCTGCCTGTGTCCGGCAGGGAACCGGCCGTCCGGAAGCTCCGCTCGCCTCGGCTCACGAGGCCTACGAAGGCAAGGACGCCTATCTCGTCATACTGCCGCACCCCTCCGATCCCGATCAGGTGTCGGTGTACGTCGTCGCGGCTTCCTGCGTCTCCGCCTCACCCCCGGCTCCGGGGAAAATCTTGCTGAGCCGCTCGTACCAGCGTGAATGAACCGCTGGGGGTCCGCTGCCGCACTGCGGGAATGCTCGCCCCGTAGGATCCGTTGGGTGGGGTGAGAGATCCCACGCAGTCGGCAGAGACAAGGAAGACACCCGTGAGCGACGTCCGCAATGTGATCATCATCGGCTCCGGGCCCGCGGGCTACACCGCCGCGCTCTACACCGCCCGTGCCTCCCTCAAGCCGCTGGTCTTCGAGGGCGCCGTGACGGCCGGTGGCGCGCTGATGAACACCACCGACGTGGAGAACTTCCCCGGCTTCCGCGACGGCATCATGGGCCCGGACCTCATGGACAACATGCGAGCTCAGGCAGAGCGCTTCGGCGCCGAGCTCATTCCTGACGACGTGGTCGCCGTCGACCTCACCCAGGAGATCAAGACCGTCACCGACACCGCTGGCACGGTCCACCGCGCCAAGGCCGTCATCGTCACCACCGGCTCCCAGCACCGCAAGCTGGGGCTGCCCCGTGAGGACGAACTGTCGGGCCGCGGCGTCTCCTGGTGCGCCACCTGCGACGGGTTCTTCTTCAAGGAGCAGGACGTCGCCGTCATCGGTGGTGGCGACACGGCGATGGAGGAGGCGACCTTCCTCTCCCGCTTCGCCAAGTCGGTCACGATCGTGCACCGTCGCGACACCCTGCGCGCCAGCAAGGCGATGCAGGAGCGTGCCTTCGCCGACCCGAAGATCAAGTTTGTGTGGGACAGCGAGGTCGCCGAGATCCACGGCGACTCGAAGCTGGCCGGCCTCACGCTGCGCAACCTCAAGACCGGCGAGACCAGCGAGCTGCCGGTGACCGGTCTGTTCATCGCGATCGGCCACGACCCGCGGACCGAGCTGTTCAAGGACCAGCTCGACCTGGACGACGAGGGCTACCTCAAGGTGCAGTCGCCCAGCACACGGACCAACCTGACGGGTGTCTTCGCCGCCGGTGACGTGGTGGACCACACCTACCGCCAGGCGATCACCGCTGCGGGCACCGGCTGCTCCGCCGCGCTGGACGCCGAGCGCTTCCTGGCCGCGCTCGCCGACGTCGCTCCGGAGCACACTCCGGAGCCGGAGAAGACCGCTTCTCTGTAACTCCCCCACCCCCCACCCCACGCTTATTAAGGAGACCGCCATGGCCGGCGCCACGGTAACTGTGACCGACGACAACTTCGACGAGGTCGTGCTCAAGAACGAGAAGCCCGTGCTCGTCGAGTTCTGGGCCGTCTGGTGCGGCCCGTGCCGCCAGGTCGCCCCCTCGCTGGAGGCCATCGCCGCGGAGCACGACGAGATCGTCGTCGCCAAGCTCAACACCGACGAGAACCCGGCGACCACCGCCAAGTACGGCGTCATGTCCATCCCGACCATGAACGTCTACAAGGGCGGCGAGGTCGTCAAGACCATCGTCGGCGCCAAGCCGAAGGCCGCCATCGAGCGGGACCTCGCGGACTTCCTCGCCTGAGCGCACTACGCGGACGGGCCCGCCCCTACTGGGGG
>NZ_JBEXNM010000078.1:0-40603 GCF_040611095.1 Streptomyces sp. NPDC003077
GGCGCCCCCGGGTCGACCCGGGGGCCACACGGCGTTCCAGGGAGTGGGCTCCCCGCACACGCGGGTGCAGGTCCTGGCCGGACAGTGCCGGTCGGGGACACAGGTGGGCTCCGCGCACGCGCGGGTGGCCGGAGCGCCCCGCCCCTCGCGAACGGTGCGCCCCGGCCACCCCGGGCCCCCGGCTCTCACTCGCCCGGGACCCGGCTCACATCCCCGTCACCGGCCTCACGGGCCCCGCAGCCTCACAGGCCCTGAGCCTCACAGCCCCTGGCGGAAGGGCACGCTGAAGCAGGCCACGGCCTTCCCCGCGGTGCCGGCTACGCCCTGACCGGTGCGGGTCGCGTGCTCGTGGAGCACGACGCTGCGCGCCTCGCCCTGACGGAACCGCCAGCTGTGCGTGGACTTGCCGAGTCCCTGGCCCTCCTTGTCCGTGGTGAACCCGAGCCACACCTCGTTCTCCTTGTTGGCGTAGGCCGGGTCGACGGAGGGCTGATGCGGGTCGACGCGATTCTGGTAGTGCACGCCGGTGGAACCCGGCCGGAGGCCGCAGGGCTGGGTGTGTACGTGGGTGCCGTAGGCCCGATTGGGAAGGAGGCCCACCACCTTGAGCTCGACCTCCGTGGTCTCCGACGTCCCCCGCTGGGTGACGGTGACGCGGGAGCCCGCCGGTACGAGTCGCTCGTCGTACGTCACCGCGCGGTGACCGGGGTTCGTCCCCGGCCGTGCGAACCACGTGGACGTGCTCACGCTGTACTGCGCGCTGCCGCTGATCGCCGCGGCCGGTACGCCCGGCACCGCGGGGCCGGGCTCCGCGGCCGATCCGGGCGCCAGGCCCGGCGCCACCGTCAGCGCGCCGACCGCGCCGACCATCCCCGCCAGCCGGACGGCCCGCCGACGGCGTCTCTCCGCGCTCTGACTCCTCTGAGTTCCCTGCCGGTCTGGCCCCGCCGTCTCGCCTCGGTCCGGCCCTGCCATCGTGTCTGGGTTCGGCCCTGTCATCTCGCCTCGTCTTCCCGCCTGGTCCGTGCGTCCGCGCGGACGGCGTCCGGCACCGCCCGCGCGGGCCGCGAGCACGCGGCGGCGGAGGCGGGGCATGACGTACATCTGGCGCGGCGCACGCTTCACACGGCACACATTTCGTCGTATAGGGCATATAGGGCGCTTTACCGCCTTGATGCATTACGGCACACAACGGCTCCCGTCCGTGGTCACCACGCGCGGGATGCGCACGGTTGGGTGATGAGGAGAGCGCGACTCCCGCCCTTCCGGGACGGGGGCCATGAGGCGTACGGGTCGGGAGGCGGCCGAAATGGAGTGGGAGCGGCGCGGGAGAACAGGGGGAGCGGCGCGGGAGAGCAGCGGCCCGAGCGGCGGGTGCGCGAGGATTCGTGACCCTTACAACACATTTCCACCCCGGTACTTTTCGGTCATTCGATCAGGCGTACGCTGTATGGCTGTAGAGCCGCCCCAGCCGCCCACGCGACGTCGCGGCAGGGGTCCGGACCGGGAGTAGGACGTTGTTGGAAAACCTGGGGCCGTTCAGCGGTAGCCCTTGGGTCTTCGCGATCATCGGGCTCTCGGTGCTCCTGGACGTCTTCGTGCCGATCCTGCCCAGCGGTGTCCTGGTGATCGCCGCGGCCACCACGGCCACGGGCGCGCCCGCCACCGCGGGCGCCGTCACCCACTCCGTGCCCGGCGGGGCCGACCTCCCCGAGATGCTGGCCCTCGTCCTGTGCGCCGCCACCGCCTCCGTGCTCGGCGACATGGTCGCCTACCGCCTCGCCTGGCGTGGCGGCGACCGGTTCGACCGGGCGATCTCCCGTTCCCGTCGGCTGACCGCCGCGCAGGAACGTCTCGGCGCCGCGCTGACCCGGGGCGGTGGCGGTCTCGTCGTCCTGGCCCGGTTCGCCCCGGCCGGGCGGTCGGTGGTCAGCCTGGGGGCGGGGGTGGCACACCGCACGGTCCGCGAGTTCCTGCCGTGGTCGGCGCTGGCCGGGCTGGTCTGGGCGGCGTACAGCGTGTGCCTGGGCTATGTCGGCGGGCAGTGGCTCGGCGCCGGCTGGGTGAGCACGGCGGTCTCGGTCCTCGCCCTGTTCGCTGCGGGCTCGGCCGCGGCCTTCCTGATGCGCCGGCCTTCGCGCCGGGCGGCGTTCGGTGGTCCTTCGGGGGACTGAGGGGCGGGGGAACGGGCCCTCGGGCCGTTGGCCGACGCTCACTGAAGACGGCGGCCGTCACGCCGGGCGGCGTTCGGCGGGCCCTCGGCGGACTGAGGGGCGGGGCAGTGGCACCCACGGGCCGTTGGCCGGGTGCTTTCGGCGCCGGGAGAGCTCGCAGGGTCACGGCCGACGCTCGCTGGACCTTTGGAGGCGGTGGCGGCTTCTCCCGTCGCTGGCGAGCCCGCCGATGTCCTGAACGCGCGGCTTCCCGCCCGTCGGCCTCACTCCCCGCTCCGTCCCCGCCCCCCTTCGGGCACCACCGCGATCGGGCAGAGGGCGTGCAGCAGCACCGCGTGCGCCACCGAGCCGAGCCGGCGGCCGAGCGGCAGACGGCGTCGGTGCCGGGCGACCACGACCAGGTCGCAGCCGCCGGACGCCTCGACGAGCTGGCCGGCGGCGTCGGTGTCGTTCAGCGTGACGTCCACCCGCACCTCGGGGTGCCGGGCGCGGTGCGGGGCGAGCGCCTCGTCGAGCTGGGCGGACAGCGCGTTCTCGTATTCCTGCTGGGTGCCCTCGTACACCGCGGAGAACTCGAAGGCGGGGGGCGCCAGCAGCGGCCAGGTGTAGCCGGAGACGACCTTGAGGCGGGCGCCGCGGCGGCTCGCCTCCTCGAAGGCGAAGCCGATCGCCGCGGGCTCGTCGGACATGGCGTCCACCCCGAGCGCGACCTCGCAAGGGGCGCCCTCCACCCGCGCCCCACGCCCTGCCGCGGATGCGCGGGCCTCCCCCGCTGCCCCCCGCTCGCCCGTCGCGTCGGCCCGGCCCCCCGGCCGGTCGTCGAGGTCGGCACTCGCGGGCCCGCCCGCCGCGCGGTCGACGCGGGCGCGGTCCGGGCGCGGCACGACGACCACCGGGGACGCGGAGTGGGCGGCGCAGGCCAGGCCGTTGCTGCCGAGCAGCAGGCTGGCGAATCCGCCGCGCCCCCGCGAGCCGAGGACGAGCAGCTGGGCCTCGTCACCGAGGGCGGGGAGCGCGGCGTCGGCCGTCCCGTTCAGCGACCGGAACTCCGTCTCCGGAAGGTCCTCCGCACCCGCCACCGTGCCGAACCTCCGCCGCAGATCGTCCAGCACCTGATCGCCGGTACTGGGGGTGCCCGGCGGTTCCGGGGATCCGCCCTCCTCCGCCACCGTGGCGCGCGCCGCGTTCCCGTACGGCCGGACATGGACGACGTGCAGCGCCGCCGAGCGCAGCCGGGCCTCCTGGACGGCCCACCGCAGCGCCCGCTCACTGTCCGGGGAACCGTCCACCGCCACGATGACCGGCAAGGTGTCCACGTACGCCTCCATGTACGCCTCCACGCGTCGAAGGTGAGGGGCCCGCATCGAAAGGTGCCGGACCGTACCTGAGCCAGGGATCGGGCGACATGCCCGATACATACCGTGTGTTCGTTTATGCCGCTACCGATACCGCGCGAGGCCCGGCGTCACGACGAGGCCGTGCCCCGCGCACGGAGTAAAGTCGGACGACACTCCTGGCCTCGTCCACCGCACACGGGACGCCTTACCGAGGCGCGCCGAATCAACCCTCGGCCCCCGTTCCCCGGCCGCACCACCCGCACCGGACCCGCGAGGCCCGCCCTACTAGCGCAAGGCACACCTCGGTGAACTCTCCGTCGGTCGTCGAATGGACCGAGGCCGACGCGGCCCGGTCCGCCCTGTGGCGTTCCGAGAGCGGCGCCCCACCGCCCCGCCGGGTCGTCGTGGCGGACGACGACATGAAGGCCGACGCCGCCTACAAGCTGGCCTGCGAGGGCACCGCCCTGCTGTGGCGCGGCGACTTCCACAACGCCCGGCAGCTCCTGACGGCCATGGCCCGCCGCGTCGACCGCCGCCCCCGCAAGCCCACGCCCGACCCGCGCACCCCCGCCGACGCCGCGCAGGCGTTCCACCGCCACCGCGCCGCCCAGAACCAGCGCGCCCGCATCCTGGGCATGCTGCTCGTCCCCCTGGCCCCCGGCCACGTCGTCCCCCTGCGCCGCGCCCCTGACGTGCGGGAGGCGTGCGCGCAGGCGTACGGGGCGGACGAGTCGGGGGTGCCCGTATCCGAGCCGGACGGGCCGCGAACGCGCGTGGGAACGCCGGACGAGTCGGACGCACACCTGGGCACGCCGGACGGGTCGGGGGCGTCCGCGCCTGACAAGCCGGACGCGTTCGGGCCGGTGTCCGCTGTCGTGTCGTTGCGCGAGTTGCTGGGGCTGATCGGCGCGTACGAATGGCGGAAGAAGGGCGTCGCCATCCCGGCGCTCGGCGGGGACCGTATCCACCCGCACTACGGCGTCTTCTCCCCCGCCCGCGGTGAGTACGTCGACCTGGTGGCCGGTGCCCCGCTGCCCGACGGCACCTCCCTGGCCTTCGACATCGGCACCGGCACGGGCGTGCTGGCCTCGGTGCTGGCCCGCCGCGGCGTGCGGCGCGTGGTGGCCACCGACCAGGACCCCCGCGCGCTGGCCTGCGCCCGCGAGAACACCGGCCGGCTCGGCGTCGGCGGACAGGTGGAGGTCGTCGCGGCCGACCTGTTCCCGGCCGGCCGCGCTCCCCTCGTCGTCTGCAACCCGCCCTGGGTCCCGGCCAAGCCCACCTCCCCCGTCGAGTACGCGGTGTACGACCCGGGGAGCCGCATGCTCCGCGGGTTCCTCGACGGCCTGGCGGACCACCTGGAGCCGGGCGGCGAGGGCTGGCTGATCCTCTCCGACCTCGCCGAGCACCTGGGCCTGCGGACCCGTGCGGAACTGCTCTCCGCGTTCGCGTCGGCCGGGCTCACCGTCCTGGACCGGCTGGACATCGCCCCCCGGCACCCCCGCGCCCGGGACACCACCGACCCCCTCCACGCGGCACGGGCGGCCGAGGTCACGTCCTTGTGGCGGCTGGGCACGGCTCCGTCCGGGGGCGGGATCGCGAGCACGCCGGACTCGTCCGGAGACGGGGTCGCGAGCACGTCGGACTCGTCCGGGGACGGGAGCACGAACGCGCCGGACGGGCGGGGGTGACGGCCATGCGCCACGACGACGCGTCCGCCCCTCCTCCCGGCCACTCGCTCGACCGTCTCCTCGCCCGGGCCGCCCGCCTCGCCGCCGAGGCGACACCGGCCCGCAGGAGGCTGCTCGGCATCGCCGGGCCGCCGGGTGCGGGGAAGTCGTCGCTGGCCGCGCACCTCGTGGCGGAGCTGGCCGGGGCGGCGGTGCTCGTCCCGATGGACGGCTTCCACCTCGCCGAGGCCGAGTTGCGCCGCCTGGGGCGCACGGACCGCAAGGGGGCTCCGGACACGTTCGACGCCGCCGGTTACGCGGCTCTGCTGGCCCGGTTGCGCCGTCCGGAACCGGAGACCGTGGTCTACGCCCCGGCCTTCGACCGGCGGATCGAGGAACCCGTCGCGGGGAGCGTCCCCGTGCCGCCGGAGGTGCCGCTCGTGGTGACGGAGGGCAATTACCTGCTCCTGGACAGCGGCCCCTGGTCCCGGGTCCGTCCGCTGCTCGACGAGGTCTGGTACGTGGAACTGGACGGGCCCGAACGGGTGCGCCGGTTGATCGACCGTCACGAACGGTTCGGCAAGCCGCGCGAGCGGGCCGAGCGGTTCGTGCACGCGTCGGACGAGGCCAACGCGCGGGTGGTGGAGGCGAGCCGGGACCGCGCCGACCTCGTCGTCCGCTTCCCTCCCGGGGAGGCGCCACCGGCGGCGTGAGGCACCCGACCCGGGCGGGAGCCGACCTGCGCCCCCGGGCAGGAGCCAGCCTTTACCCCCGGGCGGGAGCGGCCTTCCCCCTTGGCAGGGAGCCGACCTTCCCCGCAAGCAGGAGCTGGCCTTCCCCCGGGCGGGAGTCGGCCTCGGTTCCGGGCGGGAGCCGACCTTCGCCCCCGCCCATCGGCTTCCGCTCGTCAGCGCTTCCGCTCGTCAGCGCTTCTTCTCGAAGACCTCGACCCGGCGTCCGCCCGTCTCCACGACACCGACCTGCCGGAAGTGGTCGGCGAGGACGCGCAGCTTCAGCTTCTCCCGCGCGGGTGCCGTGCGGGGCGGGACCCGTCCGGCGTCGGTGACGAGCAGGATGCGGGACTTGGCGAGCATGGCCGTCCGGATGCGTTCGGCGGTGGTCTCGACGCCCTTCACGGTGCCGGACGAAGCCGGGTCCTCGGCCAGCGCGAGATCGTCGATACCGGCGAAGGCGGAGGGGCTGACCAGGGCGGTGTCGCGCCGGGCGGCGGGGATGAAGACCACGCCGTCGCCGGGACGGCCGCGGTCCGCGACCTCCTGGGCGGCCCGCAGCACGTCGTCCACGCGGCTGGTGTGCCGCCGCAGGCCCAGTTCGACGGGGAGCAGCGCGGCGAAGGCGATCGCGACGACGCCGGCGAGCAGGACCGCGTCGCGGCCGGGGAGGGCCCGGACGGCGGCGCCGATCGCGAGGCCGAGGAGGAGGGCGAAGCCGACGTTGGTGTAGAGGACGTACCGGTCCAGGTAGATGGGTTGCAGCAGCGACGCGAGCAGCAGCCCGAGCTGCGGCACGACGAGCAGGGGGAGGCCCACGGAGGCCGGGGTCATGAGGGGCGGGCGGGACGAGGGCGTAGCCGCCGGAGGTACCGGAGCGGCGCCGGACGCCGTCTCGGCTATTCGGTCCTCCTTGGCGGTCGTCGCCTCGGGTGCTTGGTCCGTGGCGGTCGCCCGGTTCTCGGAGGACACCTGAGATCCGCGATTCGCGGCGGACGTCCCGGTCCCGGATATCCGATCGGCCTCGGCGGCTCGGCGAGCCCCGTTCGTACCCGGTTGCCGCGGCACCCACACCGGCACCCTCGCGCACACCGCCGACACCAGCACCATCGCGGCCACGCCCAGCAGGGTGGACACGGCCACCGGCTTGATCCACGACACCTGGTCGGCCTGCGCGCGGCTGGCGAGGACGAGCGGCAGCGCGCCCGCGACCGCCACCGCCGCGGCGACCGTCCACCGGACGAGCAGCGGCCGTCCGCCCCGCCGACGGGCGAGGAACACCGTCACCGCGTGCGCGCCCAGGACGAACAGCGAGAACCAGTTCAGGAGCGCGGCGACCAGTACGGCCAGGGTGTAGCCCGTCCACCGTCCCCAGGCGCGCGGCCCTCCCCGCACGCCGGTGTCGTCCGCCGCGCCCACCAGCAGCAGCGTGGCCACCGCCACCGCCCCGGTGACCAGGGCGTACGAACGGCCTTCCTGCGCGTAGTGCTGGATGTTGGGGATCAGGGCGAGGGCCAGCCCGGCGCCGAGCCCGGCCCAGGGGCCCGCGAGCCGGCGTCCGGCGGCGGCGGTGGCCGCGGCGGCGAGCGCGACGGCCAGCACCGACGGCATCCGCAGGGCCGTCAGCCCCACCCCGAAGACCTCGAAGACGCCGTGCATGAGCAGGTAGTACAGGCCGTGGACGATGTCGACCTCGTCCACCATGTGCCAGATCTGGGCCACCGACCGCTGCGCGATCTGCCAGGTCGCGGCCTCGTCCCGCCAGAGGCTGTGTTCGCGGGTGATCCCCCACAGTCCGAGGGCGAGGGCCAGGAGCGCGGGCAGCACCGGTACCGCCGCGGCCGTCCACCGCCCGTCACCTCGCGGGCGTCCCGCCTCCGGAGCGAGCCCGTCGCCTCGCCCCGGACCGGCGACCTGCGACGGAGTGTCCCCGGACCGCGGCCCGGGGACACTCGCGACCGAAGCGGACGCACCTGTTGGAGAGGTGGGACGCACGGCTACGGTGTGCGAAGGGCGCGGGGCAGCGCCGGAGGGCGGTTCGACGGGCATACGGTGCACTCTACACTCCACGTATACATCCGATACATAGAGTGACAAGGCGTCCACCGTGCCCATGGGCTCCTTCGGGTGCGTCCGGCCTGCTGTGGGGCGCCCCGCGATCCGCGGATGACGGCCGCGATCCACGGCCCCATGGCCCCGCGGCCTGCGGAACGCCCGACCGACCCATACGGAAAAGCCCGTACGGAAAGCCCAGACGGATAGCGCCCGTACGGAAAGCCCACACCGAAAACCCCCACCGAAAACCCCCACCGAAAACCCACACCGAAAGCCCATGCGGAAAGAACGGAGCCCTGGAGACGTGCTGGACCGAGCCGCCGCGCGCACCGCCGCACCCGCCGAGCCCAGCACCGGATCACGGGCCACGCTCGTCCGCGTCCGCGAACCGCTCGCCCGCGTGCGGGGTCCGCTCGCTCGCGTACGGGACGCCTGGCCGGTGCTCGTCACCGTCTGGGTCCTGAGCCGCCTGTGGCTCGTTCCGGCCGCGCTGCGGATCAACCCGATCGTCGGCGGCGGCCCCCTGGACCCGTCCGTCTCCAAGGTCTACACCGGCTGGTACCCGATCCTGAGCGGCGGCGCCTTCCCGCTCCACGACGTGAGCTGGCAGTACCCGCCCGGCGCCGCGCTGCCGCTGCTCGCGCCCGGCCTGATACCGGGCCTGGACTACGGCCACGCGTTCGTCACCCTGGCCGCGCTCTGCGACGCCGTGATCTTCGGGATGCTGCTGTACGTGGCCCGCCGCCGCGGCCGTTCGCTGGCCGCGCCGTGGCTGTGGACGGTGGGGCTGGCGGTGCTCAGCACCATGCCGCTGAACCGCTTCGACCTGCACGTCACCGGGGTGGCGATGGCCGCGCTGCTGGTCGCCGGGTCCCGCCGGGCCTGGGCCACCCGCGCGTTCGGGGCGCTGACCGCGCTCGGGGCCACGATCAAGGTCTGGCCCGCGCTCCTCCTCGCCGGCACCGCCCGTGGGCGGCACACCCGTGCGGCGTGGACCGCCGCCGCCCTGGCGGGCGCGGTCGTCGTCGGGACGCTGGCGCTGGCCATGCCGAACGCGTTCTCCTTCCTCGTCGGCCAGTCGTCCCGCGGCATACAGATAGAGTCCGTCGGCTCCCTGCCCTTCCATCTGGCGCGCCATATGGGGTGGAGCGGGACGTGGGCGGCGAAGGACGGTTCGCACGAGTTCGTCGGCCCGGGCGTGGAGGCCGTCAACGTCACGATGAAGGTGCTGACCGTCCTCGCCTTCGCCTGGCTCCTGTGGTGGCGGCACCGCTCCGACCGCACGGCCCCCTGGGCGCTCCCCGACGCGGCCCTGACCGCCACGCTGCTGTTCGTCGTCACCAGCCGGGTGATCAGCCCGCAGTACGTGGTCTGGCTCCTCGGCCTGGCGGCCGTCTGCCTGCTGCGCGGTGACACCACTCAGCGCCCGGTCGTCTGGCTCGTCCTGGCGGCCTGCGTGTTCACCACCCTGGACTTCCCGCTCCTGTACCGGGGCCTGCGCGATCACGCGTCCTGGCTGTCCATAGGCAATCTCTATGTACGCAACCTGCTGCTCCTCACGGCGGCGGCGCTGTCGGCCCGCCGACTGTGGCGGGGGACGGTGACGGCCCGACGGGACGAAACGCTCCTCCCCGCCTGACGGGTGGTCGGCCCTCCCCGCCTGACGGGTGGTCGGCCCGGGCCCGGCCCGTTGCCATACCCGGACCGTTTCTCCGGGCCCGCCTTCGTCACCGCCCCGGCCGGTCCGCCCGCCTCGTCCTTGTCACCGCCCCGGCCGATCCGCCCGCCCCCACCCACGCCGACTCCCGACGCCCGCCCCCACGCGCCCACCCCCACGTGACCGACTCCACGCGGGCGCTCCGTCGGCGGCGATCACCCGGCTGGGATGATGCCGCCATGCGAACGCCTCACGAGCAACTCGGCAACGGGAACCCCTTGGCCACCGAGGGGGGCATGAACCAGGGCTCCGACGCGGACTCGTCCCCGTACGCCCACGCGTACCCCGGCACCGACGCGTACCCGAGCACCGACGCGGACGCGTACCCCGGCACCGCGCCGATCCCCGCCCCCCGGACCGGCACCGAAGCCGACGACGGCGCCGAGCCGATAGACAACGGTGCCGGGATCGACATGATGAGCGTCCCCGCCCCCGCGCACGGCCTCGCCCCCGACGACATCGACAGCGGACTCGTCCCCGTCGAGAACGGCGAGCTGTTCTACGAGTCGGCCGGCACCGGCCCCGCCGTGGTGCTGCTGCACGGCGGCATGCTGGACCAGCGCATGTGGGACGAGCAGTTCGGCTGGCTCGTCCGCTCGGGCCTGCGGGTGGTCCGCTACGACGCGCGCGGTCACGGCCTGTCCTCCAGCGTCGACGGCGACTACGCCAACCACGAGGACCTACGGACCCTGCTCGATCACCTCGGCATCCCGCGCGCCACGCTCGTCGGCCTCTCGCACGGGGCGCGCGTCGCGCTGGACATGGTGCTGGCCCACCCCGCGCGCGTCACGGCCCTGGCGCTCGCCGCGCCGGGCGTGAGCGGTCGCACCTTCACCGACCCGTTCATCCTGGAGCACATCAAGGAACAGGTGGCCGCCATCGGGGAGGAGGACGGCGCGGCCCGGTTCGTGGAGCACTTCCTGCGCATGTGGGTGGACGGTCCGCACCGTCAGCCGTCGATGGTGGACCCGGAACTGCGGGAACGGATGCGCGCCTCCGCCGAAGCCAACGTCATGGCGCACGCGGACGGGATGGGGGCCGGGCTGCCGATCGAGGTCGGCGCCGCCGCCCGGCTGTCGGAGATCCGGGTGCCGACCCTGGTCCTGGACGGCGACCTGGACAGCACCGACATCTCCGCCAACGCGCACGCCATCGCCGTCTCCGTCCCCGGCGCCCACCGCGTCCGCGTCCCCGGCGCCGGCCACATGGTCAACCTGGAGAACACCGCCTGCTTCGACGAGGCGCTGCACGGGTTCCTTTCATCGGTGCCGCACTGACAGGTCTGCCGGTGCCGCTCTGGCGGACCGCAAGGACGTCATCCGGCACCCATCCGGCCCGCCCAACCGCTCACCCACTCACCCGCTCACCCGTTCACGCCGACGTCAGACCCGCCCGCAGTTGCCGGCAGGCGCCGGCGGCCTTGCGGGTGGCGTCGGCGCACACCCGGCAGTGGGGGAGGTGCCCGGCGTGCTGCGCGCACAGTTCGTGGCTCCGTTCGCAGGCCATCGCGCAGGCGTCCAGCAAGGACGCGAGCAACGCGGCGTCGCCGCCACCCGCCCGGTCCAGCACCCGGCAGGTGGCGGTGACGACGTCGGAGCAGTCCATGTCGCGGGAAACGGCCTCCCGCATCCGCTCCGGCTCTCCTTCGGAGAGCATCGCCGCCGCGCAGACCGTGACCGCCGCCTCGCATTCCCTGAGCGCGGTGACGGAGTCGTCAAGGGCGGCGGGACTCAGCCGGGCCTTGACGGCGAGATCGAGGAGAAGGGGGTTGTGGAGGTTCATGATCTCTCCCGAGGGCCGGGCCCGCTTCCGCCCCTGGCCCACTGCGGAAGCTACTCCGCGAGCCCGTCCCTGACGACACCGCGCACGGTTCCGGCCGAACGGATGCCGCCCGGCCCCGCCCTGGCACCACAACCTCCCCCTTGCCACCAGGGACGATCCTTGGTGAATCCTTGGTCCGCCCCATAACTTCGCGGGCTAAGGTAACCGGGCCGTGGTGATCGGGAAGACCGGTGACGGACCCCTCGGGGTCCCAGACCGGCGCGGCCCTCGCCACTGTGATCGGGTAGTTCCCGACCCTTTCCGCACGTGCCACCGGCGCGTACGGGGCCACTGACCGCAGCCGCGGCCGGGAAGGCCGGGCCGGGCGCGCGTACCCGTGAGCCAGGAGACCGGCCACGGCATCTCACGAAATCATCCACGAGGTGCTGGAGCGTGATCACCGGATGCCCGGGTCCACCCGTCCCCCCATGTCCCCTTCTTCTCCTTCTGGCGGCCTTCCGCAGACTCCGGCACCCCCCGGCTTCCGCTGGCGGCGGCAGGACACCGTACGCACCATCGGCCTCATGGCCGTGATCGCCGGGCTGCACGTCGTCGCCTTCGGCGTCCTGCTGCTCCTGGTGGTGCCGAACCACTACACCGTCGGCAAGCAGGTCTTCGGCGTGGGACTCGGCATCACCGCGTACACGCTCGGCATGCGGCACGCCTTCGACGCCGACCACATCGCCGCCATCGACAACACCACCCGCAAACTCATGGCGGACGGCAAGCGTCCGGTCTCCGTCGGATTCTGGTTCGCCCTCGGGCACTCCAGCGTCGTTGTCGCCATGGCCGCCCTGGTGGCGGGCGGCGCTCAGCTCGCCGGGACGCTCCTGGACGACGAGTCCCGCGCGCACCAGGTGCTCGGCACCATCGGCACGACCGTCTCCGGCACCTTCCTCTACCTGATCGCCGCCCTCAACCTGATCGCGCTCGCCGGCATCCGGCGGGTCTTCCGCGCGATGCGCGAGGGCCGCTACGACGAGACGGAACTGGAACAGCACCTCAACTCCCGCGGCTTCATGAACCGCTTCCTCGGCCGCTTCACCCGCTCCATCAACCGCCCCGGCCAGATGTTCCCGCTGGGCTTCCTCTTCGGCCTCGGCTTCGACACCGCGACCGAGGTGACGCTGATGGTCATGGCGGGCAGCGGCGCCGCGGCCGGGCTGCCCTGGTACGCGGTCCTGTGCCTGCCCCTGCTGTTCGCGGCCGGCATGAGCCTCTTCGACACCCTCGACGGCACCTTCATGAACTTCGCGTACCAATGGGCGTTCTCCAACCCGGTCCGCAAGGTCTACTACAACCTCACCATCACCGGCCTGTCGATCGCGGTGGCCTTCTTCATCGGCACCATCGAGCTGGTCACGGTGCTGCACGACAAGCTCGCCCTCACGGACGCGGTCACCGGCTGGATCTCCGGCCTGGACCTGGACAACGTCGGCTTCATCATCGTCGGCCTGTTCGTGGTGGTGTGGGCGGCGGCCCTCGCGTACTGGCGCCTGGCCGGCGTCGAACGGCGGTGGGCGGCCCGCACGGCGGCCCCGGAGAGCTGACGACCCCACGGAGCCGGGGATTACGAATTACGAGGGGCGGGGCACGGACAGGAGACGGCAACACCGGACGGGCGCCACGGAGGCCGGTCGGGCGACGGAGACCGGCCGAAAGCCATGAAGGACGGACGAAGGCCGGACGACGGGCGAACGGGCGCCGCACGGGCACCGCCCCGACCTTCCCCCGAGCCCGCCCCGCCCCCGTCCTCAACGCGCCGTCCACGCGAGCCGCACCGCCAACACCGCGATCACCGCATTGCCGACGAGTGCGGTGATCAGGCGCCCCCGCTCCCCCGTCAGCACCCGCCCCACCGCCGCCCCGCCCAGCGCCAGCACACCCTGCCAACTGGCCGACGCGACGGCCGCCGCCAGCACGAACGCCGCTCCCGCACCCGCGTCCCACGACGCGTTCCGCTGCCCCACCACCATGGCGGCGAAGTAGGCGACGGTCACCGGATTGAGCAGCGTCAGCCCGACGAACCCGGCGTAGGTACGGCCCCACCCACGATCCGGCCCGCCGCCCCTCTCCCTCGCCGGGCCACGTTCCCGTGCGTGTCCCCGTTCCCGTGCGTGTCCCCGTTCCCGTGCGTGTCCCCGTTCCCGTTCCTGTCCTCGTCCCCGTTCCTGTCCCCGTCCCCGTTCCCGTACGGCCGTGACGACGCCCACGGTCGCGACCGTCAGCAGTACCCCCGCCGCCGCCCATTGCAGCGGCCCGGCCACCGGCTCCACGTACTGCCCCAAGGCCACCCCGCCCACCACCGCGACCAGCGCGTACAGGCCGTCAGCCGTGGCGGTGCCGAGGCCCGCGGCCAGTCCCCGCAGCAACGACGTACGGGCCGCCAGTCCCACGATCAACACGGAGACGGCGCCCACCGGCATCGCGATCCCGTACCCGGCCAACAGGCCGGACAGCAAGGCATCCCCCATGCCCTCACGGTGCCAGCCCCCGCCACCTGCCGCCCGGCATTATTCACCGACGGAAAAGAGCCGGAAAAAGCCACAAAGGAACGAACGAACAAGGACGAACAAGGACACGCAAGGACACGCAAAGAGCACCAGCACGGAAAACGAGCAAGCAGCAAAAAGCGAAACAGACGGCCCCCTCACCCCCCAACCTCCCCCCGCGACCGCAACACCACCGCCACCAGCGCCGCGGTCAGCGCCAGCCCGCCCGCGGCGATCGCCGTGACCGCCGTGAAGCCCTGGTCGTAGGCGGCCCGAGCAGCGTCCATCACCGCCCGGCCCACCGATCCGCCGGTCCCGTCCGCCACCTCCTCGGCACTGGCGAACGACTGCTCCGCCGCTCCCCGTTCCCCCGGCGAGAGGCCCGGGACGGCGGGCAGGGCCGCCCGGTACGTCGCGGCCAGCGCCGTGCCCAGGGCGGCCACGCCCAGCCCAGCGCCGAGTTCGAAGGAGGTCTCCTGAATGGCGGCGGCCTCGCCGGAGCGTTCAGGATCGGCGGCGCCCATGATGGAGTCGGCCCCCAGGGTCATGACCACGCCGGCCCCGTACCCGGCCACCAGCAGCGGCGCCACCAGCGCCCCGTACCGCGCCGTGTCACCGACCAGGGCCAGCACGCCCGACGCGAGGGCGAAGACGGCGAGCGCGCCGGTGAGGGACCACCGGTTGCCCCAGCGGGCCGACAGCCAGGGCGCGGTGGTCGCGCCGACCGCGTTGGCCCCCGCCAGCGGCACCAGGGCGAGCCCGGCCCACAGCGGCGGATACTGCCCGACCTGCTGCAACCACTGGGTGAGGAAGAACAGCAGGGCCACATAGCTGCCGAAGCAACTGACGACGCACACGGTGGCGGTGGCGAACCGGCGATCGGCGAAGAGGGCGAAGTCCAGCAGTGGCTCGGCCAGTCGCCGCTGCCTCCGTACGAACACGAAGAGGAGAACGGCCCCGCCGAGCGCCGCGACGACGATGGGGGCGCTCACACTGAGGTGCTCGCCGGCCTGCTTGAGCGCGTACACCACTCCCGCGAGCCCGGCGACGGACAGCGCCACGCTGGCCAGGTCCCAGCGGCGGGGCGTGGGATTGCGCGACTCCGGGATGACGCGGACGCCGACGGCCAGGATGACCAGCGCGATCGGCACGTTGATCAGGAAGACGGCGCCCCAGCCCCAGCGTTCCGTCACCAGCCCGCCGACCAGCGGCCCGATCGCGGCCCCCACGCTGTGGGCGGCGGTCCAGATGCCGAGCGCGACGGCCCGTTCACGGTCGTCGGCGAACACGACGCGGATGATGGACACCGTGGACGCCATGATCATGGCGGCGCCGGCCCCGAGCGCGATCCGGGCCGCGATCAGCTGAGGCGTGGACGCGGCGAACGCGGCGGCGGCCGACGCCATCCCGAACAGCGCGAACCCGCCGAGCACCATGCGCTTGCGCCCGATCCGATCCCCCAGCGTGCCGCAGGTCACCAGCAGACAGGCCAGGGTCAGGGAGTAGACGTCGACGATCCACAGCAGTTCGACGCCACTGGGACGCAGTTCCCTGCTCATGCTCGGCACGGCGACGTGCAGCACCGTCAGATCGATGCCGCACAGCAGCAGACTGACGGCGAGCACCGCCAGAACCACCCACCGCCGCCCGGCCGCCGCACTCTCACTCCGGCTCCCGGCCTCCTCTTTCTGCGGCGGTGTCCCGGATGACGGCGCGTGCGCCGGTGCCTCGCAGTTCGACATACGCGCACTATGAGCCGCTACCTGCACGCCTTACAAGTACGGTCATTCATGTGCCGTAGTACCACTCTGTATACCCATGGCGCGTGACGGTGTACGACGATGGACGACGACGCACGGACGACGGCCGAGCGGGAAACGAGTACGTGGGAGGCGGCCCCATGCGGGACGGCAGCACCGGCAACGGCCCTGAATACTGCGCGATCGAAACCGCCATGGAAGTGCTCGGCGGACGCTGGAAACTGGCCATCCTCAAGCAACTCCTCACCGGCACCCACCGGTTCGGCGCCCTGAAACGCGCGATGCCCCGCATCACCCAGCGCATGCTGACCCGCCAACTCCGCGAACTGGAGGCGGACGGCCTCGTCACCCGCGTCGTGTACCGCGAGGTCCCACCGCGCGTCGAGTACTCCCTCACCGAAGCGGGACGCAGCCTCGACGCCATCGCCGCCCAACTCGACGCCTGGGGCAAGTGGTACCGCGCGACACACGCCGCCAGGACCACGGAAACGGGCGAAGAGACCGGAACGGCAGGAGCACCCGAGACGGCCGAACCGGCCGAAGCAGCCAAAGCGGCAGACCAGGCCGAACCGGCAGGACCGAGCGGCAGGAGCTGAGGCCGCACTCGGCCCCTCAAGAACGACGGCACGCCCAGAACAGGGCATGCCCGCCATCCCCCTCCGGGACGAACTCCTCCCGCTCGACC
The DNA here is from genome assembly GCF_040611095.1 of Streptomyces sp. NPDC003077. NCBI lineage: Bacteria > Bacillati > Actinomycetota > Actinomycetes > Kitasatosporales > Streptomycetaceae > Streptomyces > Streptomyces sp. NPDC003077. The sequence continues at coordinate 16,443 of NZ_JBEXNM010000078.1, forward strand.
ACCAGGCCCGCCCGCTCGATCCACTCCCGATTGGTGGCGGCGTCCGCGTGGCTCCACCACATCGGGGCGCCGCCACCGAGCCAGTTCTCCTCGGTCCCGGTCCATGCGCCGTGTCCGGTGGTGGCCACGAACCAGCCTCCCGGGCGCAGCCACCCGGCGATCCTGCGCAGCAGGGGCGGCTGCTCGGCCAGCGGTATGTGGATCAGAGCGAAGAAGGAGACGACCGCGTCGAAGGACGCGGCCTCGAACGTCGCGGCCGTGGCGTCGGCGTGCACGAACTCCGCCTGGGGCACCCGTTCCCGGGCCCGGCGGATCTGCACCTCACTGATGTCGACGCCGGTGACGCGGTACCCGGCGGCGGCGAGCGTACGCGCGACCGGCACGCCGCTCCCGCAGCCCAGGTCCAGCACCCTGCCACCGGCCGGGATCCGCCGGCACAGGTCGGCGAGCAGCGCCCGGTACTTCGTCTCGGCCCCGTACGCCTCGTCGTAGCGCACGGACACGGCGTCGTACCCGCGCCGGACCACGTCTTTGGGGTCTTCGATGTCCATCCGCGAGACGCTAGCCAGCGGCCCCGAACCCCGGCGAACGGATTTCCCCGGCACAGCCCCGGCGAACGGATTTCCCCGGCACGACCCCGACACAACCCCGGGACACCCCCGACACGACGAAGCCCCCGGCCGCCAAGCACCGGGCGCCAAAAGACAAGGCCCGCCGGGGACCGACCAGACCCCTAAGCGCTCTGCTGCGGCTTCCTCAGCACCTCGATCAGGGACGAAATGCTGTGGTCACGATGCCCCTCGGCAACGGCCCGGCGCAGCAGCTCGTGCATCGGCGCGTGCCAGGAAACGTCCACGATCCCCTCCTCGCCGATCTCGTGATCGTTCGCGATCCCGTCGTGGAAGACGGAGACGGACGAGCCGAGCTTCGTGTAATCGGCCGTGTCGATCTCCTCCGCGATGACCGGCAGCACGGAGCACACCATCTGGAGCCATTTGACGGTGTACGGCACCAGCGACTCCGCGCTCAGTCCGCGTGCCGTGACGAGGGCCGCCCCTTGGAAGAACCCCAGCAGCGCGGGCAGCAGGGTGCCGCCCACCGCTATCTCGTACAGGGCGGCCAGGTCCACGTCGTCCCCGAGGTGGACGGTGTGCCCGCCGAGCACCTGCAACGTGGCCTCGTACTCGTCGAATATGGCCTTGTCACCGCCGAAGTACAGCAGCGTCTGCGGCTTGCCGACCGCGGTGGGTACGTCCTTGATCGCTCCGTCCAGGAAGCGCGCACCGTGGCCGGTCGCCCAGTCGGCCATGGTGCGGGCTCCGACCGGCGTGCCGGTGTTCAGCGTGATCAGGGTGCGTCCGGCCAGCGCGCCGTTGGCGGGCTCCAGCGCTGCGAGCGTGGCCTCGTACGTCGACAGGCAGGCGATCACCAGCGGGCTCGCGGCGACGGCGGCCTCGACCGCCGAGACGTGCGACGCGCCCCGGGCCACGAGGGGCGCGGCCTTCTCGGCGGTGCGGTTCCATACGGTCGTCGGGTGCCCGGCGTCCAGGTACGCCTGGGCCATCGCCGCGCCCATCGCGCCGAGTCCGATGATGGTGACGGGGGTGGGGGTGTTGCCGGACATGTTCGCTCCAGTGGTGAAGGGACTGGGGTGCGCCGTGAGGCGTTCGAGACCCGGTCGGCGTCCGTGGCGCCGAGCCGTCGCGACCGTGTGCTTCGTCGGTGCGAGGCGGCGGGGCGGTTCGTGTCGGCCCCGTTCGTGGGGTGATCTCGGTACGCCGCAGCCCCATGCTGTGCCGGGGCGCCCTTTTCCTCAAGTACCTACATTTTTGTGGGGTACTTACCCTTTGGTGAGCCGGTCGGCGTCTTGGCGGGCTCCGACGGCGTGGGCTCCCACGGTCAGGGCCATCAACGCCGCGGTGCAGCCACCGAGCACCATGACCGCGGAGGGAGAAGCGCGGTCCACAACGCATCCCCCCACCAGCGCACCGAGCGAGATCGTGGCCTGGAACGAGGCGGTGAACAGCACGGACGCCGCCTCGGGAGCGGACGGCACCGCCTTGGCGAACCAGGTCTGCGAGGCGACCGGCACCGCGCCGTAACCGATGCCCCACACGACCAGCAAGGCGACCGCGCCGGCCTCCCAACGCCCCAGCACCGGCAGCAGAAGCGTCGCCACCGCGATCAGCCCGGCCGCGAGCCCGAAGACGGCCCGGGGACACCGTGCCACCCGCGCGCCCCCGACGAAGTTGCCGACGATGCCCGCGGCGCCGTAGACCAGCAGGAACGTGGTGATCACCCCGTCGCCGGTACGCGTCACCCGTTCCAGGAACGGCGCCACGTAGGTGTAGGCGCCGAAGTGCGCCAGCACGATCAGGAACGTCAGCAGGAGCGCGAAGCGGGTGCGAACGCCGCCGAGCGCGGCCCCGAGAACGCGCAGCCGAACGGCCCCCACGGGCCGCAGCGGGGGCACGACCAGAACCAGCATCACCAGCACCCCCACCGTCAGCGCGCCCATGACCACGAACGCCGTACGCCACCCCGCGACATCCCCGAGGAGAGTGCCGGCCGGCACCCCGAGGACGGACCCCAACGGAACGGCGGAGAAGATCACGGCGGTCGCCCTGCCCACCGAGGCCGACGGCACCAGCCGTTCGGCCAGCCCGGCCCCTATCGACCAGAATCCGCCGATCGTGATCCCCACCATGACCCTGGAGACCAGCACGAGCCAGTAACCGGGCGCCGCGGCGGCGAGGAAGTTCGCCATGGCCAGCAGGAACATGAAGACGCACAGCATCAGGCGGCGGTCGACGCGCGCCGTGGCGACGGTGACCAACGGGGCGGCGACGGCCGCCAGGAACCCCGGCATGGTCATCGTCAGCCCGGCCACGCCGTCCGAGACGGCGAAATCGGCGCCGATCGAGGTCAGCAGGCCGATGGGCAGGATCTCCGTGGTGACGATGACGAAGATGCCCAGCATCACCGCGACCACGGCCAACCAGCCGACGAGCGCAGAGCGCGTCGCCGGGGCTGTGCCATCGGCTGCGTCATCGGCTGTGCCGTCAACCGGGTGGGTGGTGGTTGGGGACATGAATGCCGTCCTGGTCCTGTGAGGGGTGCGCTTGGCGAACAGCTCAACAGGAGTCGCCCCGCTCGGCTGGCAGGTCTACGACAGCACCCTCACGCGCCACGGTTGACGTCGCGTTCCTGCCGGTTCTCGGCAGGACAGCGGAACCCCCAACGACCGACCGGACTCGCCATGCGAGTTATCGGTGGACGACTTATCGGTGGACGACAAAACAGCACCCACACCATCCAGGAATCGATTGCCATTCGATCGAAACCTATCGATAATCGATACATGCATCGCTTACTCATCGCAGCACTCCGGGCCGGCATCGTCGCGGCTGTCCTGCTCGGCCTCTTCGGCCAGTTCGTGGTGATTCCGGGCACGGCAGCCAACGAGGTCGACCGCTTCCCTCCTTACGCCCCGTTCGCCGCGCCGTACGTGACGGTGGCGATCATCGGTGTCGCCTGCGTCCAGGTCGCGCTCATCGCCGTGTGGCGGCTGCTCGCCATGGTCCGGCACGGAGCGGTCTTCACGCCGAGCGCCTTCCGGTGGGTCGACACCATCATCGGCTCCTCGGTCCTGGCCACCCTGCTGGCGATCGGGGTCACCGGACACCTCGCCCTGGCCGAAATCCCCTCTCCCGACGACGGCATGGACGTCGTCAGCGCCCTGGCCGCCGCAATCGCGTGCGTCGGCGTGGGCTCGGCCTTCGCGATGCTCGTCGTCATCATGCGCGGCCTGCTGCGCAAGGCGACGGACCTGCAGACCGAGATGGCCGGCGTCGTCTGATGGCGATCATCGTCGACCTCGACGTCCAGCTCGCCAAACGCCGCATGTCGGTCGGCGAGTTCGCCGCTGCCGTCGGCATCACACCCGCCAACATCGCCGTCCTGAAGAACGGCCGCGCGAAAGCGGTGCGCTTCACGACACTGGACGCCATCTGCCGCACCCTCGACTGCCAGCCCGGCGACGTACTGCGCTGGGTGCCGGACGAGGACACAGGTACCGACGACGGCTAGTGCGGCGCCGCGCGGTGTCCCGGCCCATCGGGAGCAGGCCTTCCGCCGGAACACGGCCAACGTGGCTGGCAGGATGGCCGCCATGGCGAACAGCAGGAGTGCGAAACCGTCTTCCCGGACAGGCCGAGCAAGACCATCCACAAGATCAAGGTCACCTTGCGGGACTCCCGGCCTCCGATCTGGCGCCGCCTGGAGGTGCCATCAGGCATCACCCTGCGCGAACTGCACGACGTCATCCAGGCGGCCTTCGGCTGGGAGGACTACCACATGTGGTCCTTCGACAGCGGATCGGCCCGATACGGCATCGCCGACCAAGGCTTGGGCCTCCGCAGCGCCACCTCCAAGCAACTCGGCCAGATAGCCACCCGCTCCGGCGACCGGCTCCTGTACACCTACGACTTCGGCGACAACTGGGAACACGACATCCTCGTCGAGAACATCACCGCCCCCGAACCGGGCACCGCCTACCCCCACTGCCTCACCGGCCGCCGCGCCGCCCCGCCCGAGGACTGCGGCGGCATCTGGGGTTACGACCACCTCATCGAGATCCTCGCCGACCGCCACCACGAAGAACACGAAGAACGCCTGGAGTGGCTGGGCCTCGACTCCGCCGACCGGTTCGACCCGGCGGCCTTCGATGTTGCGCAGGTCAACTCCGCGCTGTCCGCCCGTGCGGCCGTGCTCGTCAAGGTCAAGGACTGACGCGGCGGTGCCCATGAGCCGCCCTCGCGTTGCCGCACCTGGGGGCGCGTGTGTGCCCGCGGTGACCGTTCCCGCTCCGGACGGCGCCCCCTCGACGATGGCGATCAGCCGGCCGGGACGGGGCGACGATGGCCGGGGGCCGACTCGGTGGATCATTTTCCGGTCGAGCCGAATGTGATGCGCCGGTTCCTCGCCGGGCACCACGGAATTCGAGGGGCGTGCGTCAGGTGGGTGTGTGGGGGCATGGAGAGCAATGCCTGCCTGCCACTCCCGTGAATCGCATCCCGCGAAAATCGCCTCGTGGTCGGCTCCGGAATCGGATCTCTTCATGGGGATGTGGCATCCATGTGGACTTTATGTGGACTCCGGACGCACCACGCCCCTCCACCTGAGACCCAGATGAAGGGGCGTGACCTGCGTTTTTCTATGGTGGGCACAGCTGGGATCGAACCAGCGACATCTGCTTTGCAAGTTCACCCAGCCGCCTGCGGGGCCGGTGTGCCGTACCGCTTCGGGGTCGCCCTGGCCCACTTACTTTTACCGCCGTCCACCGCTCTTGATGTGTGCTGCGGATGTCATGCGGGTCCAATACCTAATGCTCACGGGTAGCTATCCCACCGCTGCACCTCGCCGAGCCCACTCTGTCGCGGAGAAGCAGGAAGCGAGCCACAGGGCCTCGGGCATGTTGAGGATCACCCTGCCAATGACCGGGAAAGGCAGGTTGCGCCGAAGGTCTTCTGGGAAGTCTCCGCCGAAATCGAGTCCCTGGGGCGAGCCGCCCGGTATGAGTAGGCCGCCGGGGGTGATCGGTTGCGGGACCCATTGAAGGTCACTGTGGAGAAGAGTGGCGTGCAATTCCCCTGGTCGCTGCCAGAAGATGAGCTGTTCGTCGAACTCGTTGATCCAGTGCAGAACATGATCCGAGCGGTCGAAAGTGACTCCTGCCATTTCACCGAGATGGGCCAAGACAGCATTCCGCCCCCTGTACCCACCCACGTACGCACGAGCCTTGTCCACAAAGCTCGCCAGGGTACTGGGGTCCAATATTGCGGCGGCGGGCAGCCTGATGGTGCGCAGCCGACGACCCTTGTGCCTTTCACGGCGCAGCTGTTCCGTGGCATTCGCCCAGTACAGCCGCTCCGTGTCCGGGTCGAACACAACGCAGAACACTGGCACGTTTCCGTTCGCCCAGGTCTCGTAGTGCTGACGCACCGGCACGGCGTAACCGTATGACCGCCGCCAAGAGGAACCACCCTTGACCTGCACCTTTATGACGTCGTTGGTCACGCGGCCAGCATCAGCGAAGGTGACGAACAGATCCTCGCCGTAGTCATTCTGCCCCGAAATCTCCTCCACCACGTGGTCACGGCTCTGCAGGAGGGTGCGTAAGGCGTTCACGGCGGCCAGCTCCATGCGCCGTCCGCTAGGAATCGTCGTCATGTCTTTCTCCCTGCTCATGTGATCGTCCGCCCACCCTGCCATTGGGGTCTGACATTGAGCTGTCGTGACGGGTGGCTGCAGGGTCCGAAGGCAGGCCACAGCTTGAACATCGCTGATCGTTTACGCGGGATGTCGCCGCCGGCCAGCAGAGAGGGCCTTACACCTCGCCCATGCCCACCCGCATCGCTGACGGGACCGTTGACGGGGCAGGGGTTCCGCTCCCGCTACCCGCTGATAGCGCTCTCTTTCGTACACCACCCTCCCGCTTGCGACGATGCGGCCGGGCGGCGCGGCGTGGAGCACCTGTCCACGCTGGTTGGACCTCGCTCAGAAGTCTGCACCTTTCAGGCACATCCCTTGATCAGGATTTACCTCAGGCATAAAGCGATTGCACATTAAATCGAATTTGCGTTCCCCTGCCGATCCAATCGCACCCTAAACGGCGCCGGGCAGTTTCGTTGGCGGCACTTCGTCGCTGCCTCGGCGCTTGCGGGCTCCCTCGGGAGGGGCCTTGCCCTTCTTGTGTGGTCGGGCCTGCGCAGGCTGACGGATCGTTTGGGAGGTACTCGAGAGATGGGCCCCCACACCGAGTTCGTACTCAGGACGTTCGAGACCGTGTTCAGCGCAGGCGGGGAAGCCGAAAGCCCAGGCTTAGCATTGCGCTGACCTGGGCTTTTCCGTGGAGTCCTACGAGGTAGGAGCTGTGGGCACAGCTGGGATCGAACCAGCGACATCTGCTTTGTAAGAGCAGCGCTCTACCGCTGAGCTATGCGCCCTCGTCGACGCCGGGCCATGCGCCCTCGTCGAGCGGACAGACTACCTTGCCGTAGGGGCTGAACTGCAAACCCGTGTGCGGGGGCCGTCCCGCTCCGCGAACTCTCCGGCCGCTGTGTTCGTTCCCAGCAGGTGGGACAATGGCATTCGGACCTGGGGCGATCCGATCGGGAGAGGGATGTGACGGCGACACACGCGCGGCCGCACGAGCAGCGAGCAGGCCGTCAGCCCGGTGAGGGGCACATAGACGGCGGCCCGGGGTCGGGCGACGGCCTCGCGCGGTATGTCGCCGGCCCAGCCGGCGGGACCCGGGAGGGCGGACGCGCGCGTACGGCCGGCTTGCGGGTCGTTTCTCGTGAGCGGGTTGTTCCTCGTAAGCGGGTTGTTTCTCGTAAGCGGGTCGTTTCTCGTAAAAGTGCAGGTCAGGCTCTTCGGGATGTCCTTGGCCTGGTTCTGCTTCCGCTTCCTCTGCTGGTCCTCGCCGCGCCCGCCGCGTTCGCGGGCGGGGGGACGCGGCGGTGGTTCGGGCGGGGGGAGAGTCAGCGGGCGGACGCGCAGGCGGCGAAGGACGCGGCGGCGGCGGCGTTCTACGAGCTCGACACGGCGCAGCGGGACCTGCGGATCTCCATCGAGACGATCGTCGCCGTGGACCGCTCGCCGGCCGCCCGGAAGGCCGCGGCGGACTACGAGGCCTTCGGGCACCGGATCGACGAGGTCAGCCAGCGGTACATCGCCGCCGTGGACGCCCACGACCTGGACCGGGACGACCTGGAGGCCGGTGCCGCCGCTCGCGCGCGGGCGGACCTGGTGAAGGCCAAGGAGGAGCTGGAGCGCGTCAAGGCGGAGCTGGACCGGTTCGGGCAGGGGCTCGGGCGGTTGCTGCGGGCCGCGGAGACGGAGCTGGAGCGGCTGGCGCCGGCGGTGGAGCGGGCCCGGCAGACGCTGCTGGCGGCGAGCGAGGCGCTGGACGCCGTACGCGCCCGGGGTCTGAAGGCCGACGACCTGGCCGCGCGGCTAGCGGCGCTCGGCCCCGAGCTGACCAAGCTCAACCAGGGCGCCGGGCAGCACGGCGTCCAGGAGACGCTGCGGCGCGCGGACGACGTCCTGCGCAAGGCCGAGTCGGTACGGGCCGAGGCCGAGCGGCTGCCGGAGAAGGCCGCGGAGATCGACAAGCGGCTGGTCTCGCTGCGCACCCGCGCGCAGGCGATCACGACCCGCGCGGGCCAGGTCGACCCGGTGCTGAGCGAGCTGCGCCGCCGGTACAGCGTGGCGTGCTGGCAGGACCTGCAACACGTGCCGGACGAGGCCGCGCGCACCGTCCAGCAGGCCGAGGCCAAGCTGCGGGAGGCCCAGCAGGCCCGGGACGAGCAGCGGTGGGCGGACGCGACCGCGCTGCTGGCGACCGTACGCGCCCTGCTGAACACGATCGACGAGGCGGTCTCGGCGGCCGGGGACCGGTTGCGGCGGCTGGACGAGGTGTCCTTCGACCAGCAGAAGGAGATCGACCGGACGCGGTTCGCGATCCGGGACGCGCAGCGGCTGGCGATGGCCGGACGCAGCACGCCCGATCCTCGCCACGCCCGTCCCCTGGACGACGCGGTGGCGCGGCTGGACCGGGCGGTCGACGGGCTGGTCGGCCGGCACCCCGACTGGTGGCACTTCCTCACCGAGACGGAGGCGGTACGGGAGACCGTCAGCCGGGTGGTGAAGGCGATCCGCGAGGAACGGGGCGGGGCGGGCAGCGGCGGCTGACCTGGGTGGGGCGATTCTGGGGCGGCTCTGGGGCGGTCGGATGTGGTCAAACCCGGCCGGGCTGGGCGGACTGGTCGGGCCTGATCGGCTCCGAGGCGGTCGGATGTAGCCAATCCCGGGCGGACTGGTCGGATCTGGCCGGTCGGGGTCTGTGCGGACCTGGGCGGCCTGACGGGTCGGGACGGACCTGGGCGGACAACCGATCCGGTCGGGCCTGGTCGACCCCGAGGCGGTCGGATCTGGCCGAACCCGGCCGGGCCGGGCGGACTGGCCGGTCGGGGCGGTCGGGGCGGACTGCCGATCCGGTCGGGCCGGATCGGTCCCGGATGCCGGTGCCGAGTGCCGGTGCCGGGTGCCGACCGTCGGTGTTGACGGTGGAGGCGGCACGGCGATGTGACGAGTTCAGGTCACGGGGACGCGTACCGCGTCACCGACGCCACCCGGCACGATGCCTTGGCCGACACCTTCTTCAAGCCTTGTGCCGTCGTCTGTGCCCTCTGGCCCGGCCGGACGTTGTTCTCGGCTGCCAGCGCCGATCCGAGGCGCGTCCCGGACGCGTCGACGAACTCGATGGTGATGATGTAGTTCGACTCCCGGTCGCTCCGGTTGGTGATCGACAACTGCGCCGCCGGCCAGCCCGTGAAGTCGTCCGTGCCGCACGAGTCGACCCGTACGTCCGCCTTGGGATCGGTGTCCTTCTCGGCCGTTGTCGTGGAGGTCGGCGCCGAGGGCTTCGCGGCCGGTGGCTCCTCCTTGATCGGTACTTCTCCGCTGCCGTCGCCTTGCACTTTCTTCACCGGTCTGGCGTCCCCGTCCCCGGCCGTGCCGGGCATGCAGCCGGTGAGCGTGATGACGGCGATGGCCGCGCCGACGATGATGGGCCGTGTGCGCATGATCCCCCCACGGGACGTTGGTGACGGGTGAACCGTACGAGTCGTGTGGGGCGCGAGGGAATCCCAGCACCCGAGTTGTGACCCTGCCGCCGCGTTCGGGGAGGGCGATCCGGCCGACGGGGCAGACAGGGAGACGGGGGAAGGACAAAGCAGGCCCGCGAGAGACGAGGGTGATCGGTGGAGATCAGCCGTATTGAGACGTTCATGGTGCCGCCGCGGTGGCTGTTCGTGCGGGTGGAGACCGATGACGGGTACGTGGGGTGGGGGGAGCCTGTCGTGGAGGGGCGGGCGGAGGTGGTGCGGGCGGCGGTGGGGGTGCTCGGCGAGTACGTGATCGGGCGGGACCCGTCGCGGATCGAGGACCTGTGGCAGGTGATGACCAAGGGCGGTTTCTATCGCGGCGGGCCGGTGCTGTCCTCCGCCGTCGCGGGGATCGATCAGGCGTTGTGGGACATCAAGGGGAAGCGGTACGGCGTTCCCGTCCACCAATTGCTCGGCGGGCCCGTGCGGGACAAGGTGCGGGCATACGCGTGGGTCGGCGGGGACGAGCCGTGTGAAATCCGGGATGCGGTGACCGCGCAGGTGGAAGCCGGTTTCACGGCGGTGAAGATGAACGGCTGCGGGCCGATGACGCCGCTGGCGACGCGCGCGGAGGTGCGCGCCTGTGTGCTCCGCGCCCAGACCGCGCGGGAGGTCCTGGGTGAAGAACGGGATTTCGCCCTGGATTTCCACGGCCGGGTCTCCCCCGCCAACGCACGCCGCATTCTGCCGCTGCTGGCGGAGAGCGCACCGATGTTCGTGGAGGAACCGGTGCTGGGTGAATACGCGGACGCCCTCCCGGAACTCGTCCGCGCCTCCCCCATTCCCCTCGCACTCGGCGAACGCCTTTACGGGCGGCGGGAATTCCTGGCGCCTTTGCAGGCCGGCGTGGCCGTCGTCCAGCCCGATGTCTCGCACGCGGGCGGGATTTCGGAGTTGCGCCGCATCGCCGCACTGGCGGAGACGTACGGGGCCCACCTCGCGCCGCACTGCCCGCTGGGGCCGATCGCCCTCGCGGCCAGTTTGCAAGTCGCCTTCACCACACCGAATTTCCTCATTCAGGAACAGTCCATCGGAATGCACTACAACACGGGGTCCGCTGAGCCTTTGGATTATGTGGTGGATACGGAACCTTTCCGGTTCCATGCCGGGTTTCTGTCGCGGACCGAGCGGCCGGGGCTCGGGGTGGAGGTGGACGAGGCGGCGGTCCGGTCCGCGGACGCGCGGGGGCACGCCTGGCGCAGCCCCGTCTGGCGTTACGCGGACGGGTCGTTCGCGGAGTGGTGAGCTGAGTCTTGATCGTCGACCCGTAGGCTGCGGCGGGTGACGGGGTGGTGCCTGGACGACGGGAGCGGTCGGCGTCCAGGCACCTGTGGTCCGTACGGAGTCCGTGGCCCGTACGAAGTCCATGGCCCGTAGGAACTCCGTAGGTCGTGCGAAGGACGAGGCGTCAGCGCAGGTCGCGGGAGACGAGTACGCCGCACATGACGGGGTCGCTCTGGCAGCCGGCCGTTCCGGCGGCGAGCACGCCACTCGTCCCGGGGACGCCGGCGATGCCGAGCACCGTGGACATCTCGCTGTGCTCGGTGACCTCGGCGGGCAGGGCCTCGGTCGTCCACGTCGTACCGGTCCAGCGGGACAGCACGGAGTGGCGGTCGCCCGCGGACCAGCCGGCGACCCACAGGCGGCCGGCGCCGTCCACGTTCGCGGCGTTCACCTCGTCGACGGGGGGTGCGGGGAGCGTCTGCCAGCGGCTGCCGGTCCAGCGGGCGGCCATGGTGGCCTCGGGTGCCTGCGCGTCGTTGGTCTTCCCCAGGACGTAGACCGAGTTCCGTCCGGCGGTCACGGCGTGGTTGGCCACCCAGCCGGTCGGGTGCGCGGTGGGGGTCGGCACCTTGTGGGTCGTCCAGCGGCTGCCGTCCCAGTGGTAGAGCAGCGGCACGGACACCTCACCGGTCACGGCCTCGGCGGTGACCCAGACGTCGTCCGGGCCGGTGCCGGTGATGTCCCAGGGCTGCACCTGCCCGCCGCCGGGGGCGGCCGGGAGGGAGACCCTGCGCCACATGGAGCCGGTCCAGCGCTCCAGGCGGTAGTCGTAGGAGTTGCTCGCCTGGTCCCAGTCGAAGCTGGTCAGCCATGCCGACTTCGGTCCGAACGCGGCGATGTCGCCGACGAAGCTCATCCATCCCTCCGGCGGGGCCGGGCGGTCGATCTTCGTCCACTTCTTGCCGTCCCAGTGCTGCAGCAGGAGCCCGGTGGACGTGTCGCCCGAGATCGTGCCGGCCGCCCAGACGTCGTCGGGCGCGGCGGCGGAGATCTTGTCCAGCTGCGCGGGTGCGGTGCCGGTGACGGGGGCCGTGTCCGTCCACCGGGTGCCGTTCCAGTGCTTGACCGCGGGTATGGGGCCGTCCGCGCCGTCCGTCTTGCGGCCCACCGCCCACACGTCCTTGGCGCCGGTCGAGGCGACGTCCCAGAACTCCGTCGAGACGGTCTCGGTCATCGGCAACCGCAGCTTCCAGGGGGTGGCGGCGCGGGCTGCCGAGTGGGAGGCGGTGCCGGTCCTGGTGCCGGGTGCGGCGGTCGCCTGGGCGCTGAACGAGCCGAGTGCGACCGCGCACAGCGCGACCGTGGTGCACAGCCGCGTCCTGCGCGTTCCGGGCCGTTGTCTTGCGTTCCTGTGTCTTGCGTTCCTGGCCATGGTGCTCCTTCTGGTCGGAGTCGAGTTCGGGTGGTGCTTGTGGTGCTCGCCGTTCTCGTGGTGCTTGTGTTTCTCTCGGTTCTCGTGGTTCTCAGAAGGAAATGGCCGTCGAGTGGCGGTTCTTACAGGGAAGTTGTGACGCGGATCGGCGAGGCTCGTCACCTGGCGGGCGTCTACTTAGGGGCCTCCACCTGCTCGTCGGACCACTGGGACCTGACGGTGGCGGTGTAGTTCACCGGCGTGCCCGCCGTGAGGCCCGCCTCGGCGGCCTGGGCGGACGGCTTGGTCAGCGTCTCCTGGTCGGACAGCAGGGCCCCGGTCGCCGGGTTCACGATCAGTTCCGACCGTGCGGCCCCGTAACCGGGCCGATCGGTCGCCGGCAGGGCGAAGCCGATGCCCTTGCGGCCCAGCGGGTCGGTCACCTCGCCGAGCGAGCGGATGCCCGGGAGGTCCGCGATGACGCGGTACGCGGCGGCCCGGACCTCGGGGGTGACCGGCAGGTTGATCAGGTTGGCCGCCTGCCGCCACATCCACTCGGTGCGGTCGGAGATCTCGCTCCCGGTGTCCTCCTTGTGCAACCGCTCCAGCAGTTCGCGCAGCTTCGCGCTGTCGCCGGGGAGTTCGCGCAGTTCCTGGTAGGTGACGTTGCGCGCGCCGAGGGCGGCGATCCGGTCGCCGAGGTTGATCCGGTCCACCGTCGGCGGCTTCCCGGGGCTCGTCTCCATCCGCAGGCCGAGCCTGCCGCCCGCCCCGGAGTCGGCGAGCGTCAGGTCCCGGGGCGATCCGGCGGCCCGCCAGCGCTTCTCGTCACGCTCGGTGCGCGGTGCGGTGGTGGCGTCGATGCCCGTCACCATCAGGCTCTGCGTGCCGGGCCGCACCCCGAAGGACTGCCGCTGCTCCGAGGAGGAGACGACCGCGAAGGGCGAACCGGCCGCCGCGACCAGCCCGATCCAGCCCGACCGCGTGGTCACCTGCCAGTACGTGCCCTCGTCCGCCGAGCGGTCCAGCCGGGCGGCCACGTTCAGCAGCGCGAGGCGGCCGTTCTCGGGGGTGGGCCGGGGGCCGCCCGCCGTGGGTCCGGCGGTCGCCCGGGTGTCGGGGGAATTCGGCGCGTCCCGTGGCAGAGTGCCGACGAACACGGCAGCCGCGACCGCCGTCGCCGCGACGGGCAGCGTCCAGCGCCAGCCGAATGTCCGGGGTGACGGGGTGGCTTCCGGTGCCTGTGCCTCCGGGCCGTCGGCCAGGATGGCGAGCAGATCGTGCCGGGCGCGCGCCGAACCGGCCAGGCGCTCCGGGTCCAGTTCCGGGGGACGCGCGTCCGCCAGCGCCTTCATGACATCGGGCCGCTTGCGTGCCATGTCCGTACTCCTCCACTGTCACTTTCGGATGGCTGTCGCTTGCGAACGGGGGTCGCTTGCGAACGGGTGTCGCGAGAGGACCCGACCGCGTCCACGGCCCGCTCCAGCCGCCGTCTGGCCCGGTGCAGCCGGACCGAGACCGTGGCGGTGGAGCAGCCGAGGACGCGCGCGGCCTGTTTCGGGCCGAGCCCGTGCCAGGCGATCAGCGTCAGCAGCTCGCGATCGGGCGCGGACAGCCGGGCCAGTGCCTGCAGCGCCGCCGCGCGCTCGGTCACCCCGGCGGCCACGTCGTCGACCTGGGCGCCTCCCGAGGTGATGACGCGCCGCGCCTCCTCGGCGGCCAGGGCGTACTGCCTGCCGTCGCGGCGCCGCAGCTCCCGGATCAGGTTGCGGGCCACGCCGAGCAGCCACGGCAGCGCGGGCGTGGGAATGTCCCGCATCCGCCGCCAGGCGACGGTGAAGGTCTCACTGGTGATGTCCTCACCGATCTGCCGTCCCACCAGGCTGGTGGCGTAGGCGAGCACCCGGGGCCGGCACTCCTCGTACAGGTCCCGGAAGCGTTGGGCGTCGGTCACGCGCCGTCTCCTCGTCTTGGCTCTCTCACCATGCAGTGGTCGGGAGCCGGGCTTTCTTACACCGGAGGGCCGGGGGTTTTCGGACGAGGGGGATGTGGCCGGCGGGTGGTGGGGTTTCCGGACGAGGGGGAACGTGGTCAGCGGGCGGTGGGGTTTCCGGGCGAGGCTGAACGTGGCCGGTGGGCGCTGGGGTTTCCGGGCGAGGCTGAACGTGGCCGGTGGGCGCTGGGGTTTCCGGGCGAGGCTGAACGTGGCCGGTGGACGCTGGGGTTTCCGGGCGAGGCTGAACGCGGCCCGCGGGCGGTGGGGAGCGGAAGGGAAATCCGGGGCCGACGGAGACGGTCCGTGATCCGGAATCGCCCGTACCGTGGAGCCAGCAACGGCGAAAGGAAGACTCATGGACTTCAGCGCGGCACTCCGGGCGGAGCGGTTGTTGGCCATCGTGCGCGGCAGGGACCCCGAGGCATCGTTCCGGACCGTCATGGCTCTGGCGGAAGAGGGCGTCTCGCTGATCGAGGTTTCGCTGAGCGGCGCCGACGCGCTCCGCGTCATCGGCCGGGCCCGGGAGGAACTGGGGGACGCGGCGTGGCTGGGCGCCGGCACCGTCCTGTCCGCCGACGACGCCCGGCGGGCCGCCGAGGCCGGGGCCAACCTGATCGTCACGCCGGGGCTGGGATCGGCGCTGGAGGAGTCCGTGCGGCAGGGGCTGCCGGTGCTGGCCGGGGTGCTCACGCCGTCGGAGGTGATCGCGGCGGACGCGGCCGGGGCGGCGGCGCTGAAGCTCTTCCCGGCGTCGGTCGGCGGCTGCGCGTACCTCCAGTCGCTCCTGGGACCGTTCCCCGAGCTGCCCTTCGTACCGGTCGGTGGCGTGGACGCGGAGGCCGCCCGCGCCTATCTGGCGGCGGGTGCGGTGGCGGTGGGCGTCGGCGCGCCACTGATCGGGGACGCGGCGGACGGCGGTGAGCTGGACGGGCTCCGCAAGCGGACGGCGGAGTTCCAGGCGGCGTGCGACGCGTGAGCGGGGTGGGGTGAGCTGGTGGTGAGCATGGCTGGGGCGGGCGGGGCCGCTGCGGGCCGTCGGAACGCGGACGAACGCACTCGTCCCTCCCCGAACACCGCGGCTAATCTGTGGCCATGCCTCGTTACGAATACCGGTGCCGCTCCTGCGGCTCCACCTTCGAGCTGAACCGGCCGATGGCCCAGTCGTCCGACCCGGCCACCTGCCCCGACGGCCACCAGGACACGGTCAAGCTGCTGTCCACGGTGGCCGTGGGCGGAACGGCGTCGGCGCCGGTCCGGAGCCCGGGCGGTGGGGGCGGCGGCTGCTGCGGGGGCGGCTGCTGCGGCTGAGCGCCGGAGCTCAAGGCGGGGGCGGCGGCTGAACGCACGGAAGACCGCCCCGCACGAACCACCGCCGCCCCGACCGCTCCCCTCTTGTTCCCTACCGCTTACGCGCCACCGTCACCCCGTCCGCGACCGTGAGCATGACCGTCTCCACCCGGTCGTCCACCAGGACGTGGTCGTTGAACTCCCTGATCGCCGCCGCCGAACCGGTCGCCGTGGGATCCACGACCTCCCCCTGGAACAGCACGTTGTCCGCGACGATCAGTCCCCCGGCCCGCATCCTGGGCACCAGTTCCTCCCAGTACGCGATGTAGTTGACCTTGTCCGCGTCCAGGTAGGCGAGGTCGATGTGCGGCTCGGCGGGCATCGCGCGCAGGGTGTCCAGCGCGGGGGCGATCCGCAGGTCGATACGGTCCGCGACGCCCGCTTTCTCCCAGGCCGCGCGGCCGTATGTGGTCCATTCCTCCGAGACGTCGCAGGCGATCAGCTTCCCATCCTCGGGCAGCGCCTGGGCCAGGGCCAGCGCGGAGAAACCGGTGAACGTCCCGACCTCGACGACGTGCCGGGCGCCGATCAGCCGCGCCAGGAACGCCAGCAGCGGCGCCTGTTCGCGCGCCGACTGCATGTGGGCCGTCTCCGGAAACCGCCGCTGCGTGGTCTCCACGAGATCGAGCTGTACGGCGTCCAGCGGGGGATGGTGCGCGAGGACGTAGTCGTACAGCTCGGGGGTGATCGGAGTGCTCTTCTTCGCGGTCACGGTCACGGCGATCTCCTCGGTCTCCGGGGGCACGGTACGGCCCGTGCCGGAGGGTAGCCGAGCAACCGACGGGGCGTGAGGGCCAAGCGAGCCGACAGGTCCCACGTCACCATCAGCGAGCCGACAGGTTCTCGTCACCATCAGCGGGCCGATACGTCCTCGTCACCATCAGCGGGCCGATACATCCTCGTCACCAGCAGCGGGAATCCCACGCCCGGCGGCGCTGTGGCTCCGTACTCGGGACCCGCCCTCACCCCACAGCGCTCTCCTCCAAGAACGCCCGCACGATGCTCTCCCCCGCCGCCACCCCGCGTTCGGACAGCGCCGTGACGTGCGGAGCCGTCCATCCCGTCTCCGCGAGTTCGCCGTGTCCGGGGCGCCAGCCGTGGTCCGCCGCCAGCAGCAGGTCCGCGTCCAGGAGCGAGTCGCCGGCCGTCAGGGTCCGCGTGGCGTCCGTGCGGCGGGCGACCTCGGCCAGCGCGGCGCTCTTGGTGAGCGGCTTGGGCACGGCGTAGATCTTGCGGCCCTGGAGGGACACGGTCCAGCCGCGCGGGTCCGCCCAGGCCGCGAGCTCCTTGACCCACGTCGCTGGCAGCCGCTCGCGGTCCACGACGAGGTACGCGAAGAGGTCTTCGGCGGTCCGTTCCTTGAGCAGCCAGGAGGGGTCCGCGGTGCGCAGCAGGTGCTCCCGCACCTCCTCCAGGGAGGCGCACTCGGCGTGCAGCCGGGCGGCGACCGTGCGCTGCCAGTCGCGGTCGGTCTCACCCCGTACGAGGAGGTGGCCGCCGTTCGCGCAGATGGCGAACTCCGGCTCGGGGACGGGCAGCCGGACGCGCCGGTACTGCTCGCGGGTGCGGGTGGTGGCGGGGACGAACGTCGCCCCGGCCGCCAGGGTGCCCAGGAGCGCGGCGGCCGTCTCCGTCATATAGGACAGCGGTCGGTGCTCGTACACCTCGACGCACAGCAGGCGCGGCGCCTCGGCGTCCGGCATGGTCAGGTGCAGGGCCGCGGCCGAGTAGATGAGCGTCCGGTCGAGGTCGCTGGCGACGAGGACGCCACGGCGGCCCTCAGCACGTGTGCCAGCGTTCACAGCAGGTGTGCCACCATCCGCAGCACGCGTCCCACCGGGAGTGCCATCGTCCTCAGCACGCGTGCCACCTTCCGGACCGGTCGCGACCCCGGACGCACCGGGAGCAGACGGGAGCGTCACGCCGCCGTCACCGCCTTGCCGTCGGCCCCGGTCGCGCCGCGCGTGTAGCGGGGGTGGATCAGGCCCACGCAGCTGTACGGCAGGTCGTCGATCTCCTCGACGGGGACGCCGCGCTGTTGCGCCAGCAGTCGTACGTGGTCGAGGTCGGGGCCGGCGCCCTTGCGGGCGAGGATCTTCCAGGGGACGCGGCGCAGCAGCACCCGCGTGGTCTCGCCGACGCCCGGTTTGACGAGGTTGACGTCGTGGATGCCGTACGCCTCGCTGATCCGCTCGACGGCCGCCCAGCCTTCCCAGGTCGGCGTCCGGTCGGTGGTGGCCAGTTCCCGTACGTCCGCGGCCACTCCGTCCGCGACCTCGGTGAACCGGGCGGCGATGGTGTCCACGAACGTCCGCGACTGATCGACTTCTGCCAGCTCGCGATAGAACTTGGCGCCGTGGAAGTCGTCCGGCCCCACCAGGTCGTCCCGCAGGACGGTCCGCGAGATCAGCCCGGAGACCGTGGAGTTGAGGCAGGCGGACGGGACGAGGAAGTCGTCGCGGGTGCCGTAGGTCTCCACGCAGCGGCCGGGATCGGCGAGGACGGCGATGCGCGGGTCGAAGCCCGGCATGTCCCGGAGCGCGGCGGCGAGTTCGCGGGTGATGGCGCCCTTGCCCGTCCAGCCGTCCACGAAGACGACGTGCGCCGGGTCGTGGTGGGCGGCCAGCCAGCGCAGCGCGGTGGTGTCGATGCCCCGGCCTCGGACGATGGACACCGCGTAGTGCGGCAGGTCCAGCCCGTGCGCGTGCCGGGCCCAGCGGCGCATCAGGACGCCGACGGGGGTGCCGGCGCGGGCCAGCGAGACCAGGACGGGGCGCGGCGCGGGGCCGCCGGTCCGGCCGAGGCGGGCGGGGAGTTCGGCGAGCACGGTCTCGGTGACGGTGCCGACGGCGCGGGCGATGCGGGTCGCCGAGGTGTCCAGCGCGCTGCGGAAGAGCTGCTGGTACTCCTCGCTCGGCTGGTACTCGAGGGGCAGCGACTCCGCGTAGTGCGCGCCGCCCTGCTGGATCGCCTCCTCCCGCTCCTCGGTCGGCGCTTCGAGCGCGACCGCCGACAGGTCCTGGAGCAGCCAGCCGACGTCGTCGGGCGCGTAGGACGAGAAGTCGGGGCCACGCAGCGGCTCGGGCAGGCGGGGACGGGGACGGGGCATGGTGCGGGCCTGTCGGTGGGGGGTGGGGGACGGATCGCGGTCGGAGGCGGAGGGGGTCCCCTCCGGACGCGGCGTGTACGAGGGGACGACGGCCAGCAACAGCCGGTCGGTGTGCTCGGACAGCCGGGCCAACAGGCCGTCTTGAGCGTGGAGTTGGGGCGTGTCACCGTGCGCGTCCACGACGGCGACGATCGCGTCGAACCGGCGGGCGGGATCGGCGCCGGCCGCGACGTTGTACGCGTACCGCTCGCCCGGGCCGTCCGCCGGACGGTCGTGGGCGGGGAAGGCCAGCCGGGTGCGGATGGCGTAGCCGGGGTCGTCCACGGGGAGCACGGGCGAGCGGGTCGTGGTGGAGAAGAAGACGTCGGCGGGCACGGCCCCGTCCAGCGCCTCGGCGATCCGCAGCGGCGCGTACATCAGCTCCTCGTTGCCCAGGACGAGCACCCGGCGCGCGCGCCCGTTCGGCAGCTCCACACCTCCCGGCCCCTCTGCGTCGCTCGATCCCTTGGCGTCGCTCGATCCCTCGGCGTACCCCAGCGCCTCGGCGATCCGCGCCGCCATCCCGGGCAGCGCGGCCGTCAACCGCTCGCGGTGGGCCGGCGTGAAGCCGTGCCGCCCGCCGTCCGGTACGCCTTCGGGCCAGTTCAGGGGGACGCGAACGACGGCGGAGGGGGCCGTCGGCGAGGAAGGGAGACCGGACGAGGCGACCCCGGCACCGGCCCCGCCCCCCTCGGGACCGGACGAGGCGACCCCGAGACCGGCCCCGCCCGCCTCGGGACCGACCCCGCCCCCCTCATACTCCGCGACCAGCTCCCTCCCCCGCTCCAGCACATCCGCAGGCAGCCGCACGCCACCCGCCGCCAAAGACACCAGGTCCACCCGTGCGCCCAGATCCGCCGCGAACTTCTCCAGCTCGCGGCGGTCGTCCTCCGAGCGCATGTCGACGAGCGCGACGACGACGTACCGTTCGCGGGGGCGGCGGGCGTGCAGCGCCGCGATGGTGTTCCGGACCGTGCGACCGGTGGAGAACTCGTCGTCCACCAGCACCAGCGGCCCGTCACCGGTCAGCAGGGCCGGGTCCTCCGGCAGCAGCAGGTGCGAGGTCGCGTGGCTGTGCTCCTCCTCGAAGCCGCCGGCGCGTTCGACGCCGGGGACCGGCCGCCGGGTGGAGTGCAGGTACGGGGCCGTGGCCAGGCCGTCGGCCACGCTGTGGCCCAGGCCGGTCGCGGTCTCGGCGTAGCCGAGGACCACCGCGCGGGCCGCCTCCGCCTCGCCCAGCAGCGCGCGGACCCGGCGGCCCAGGTCGAGGCCCGCCTCGTGGACCACGTGCGGGCGCTGCGGGACGTGCTTGCCGAGCACGTTCGACACCAGCAGGTGAGCGCGCTTGGGGTTACGGCGCAGCGCCAGTCCGAGCAGGTCGGGCAGCCGGTCCGAGCCGCTCAGCGAGACTCCGAGCCGCCGGGCGACCCACTCTCCGGTCCACACCACTGGTTTTCCTCTTCTCCCTGTTCCTTACAACTACGCGGCGCCACTCGCCTCGTCCCTCACTGCGGCACCCACGGCCGGTCCTCAGCCCTCGCGCGTCATCCCGGTGCCCCGCGCCCCGGTCACACCGGCGGCACCCCAGCCGTCAGCAACTCCACGAACCCGACGCCTTCCCGCGCCACGCCGAAGACCTCGGCCCGCAGCAGGGTGCGTTCGGCCCAGGCGCGGTGGGGTTTCACCTCGTTCATCTTGTTCGTGTACGCGGAACGCAGTACGCCGCCGTCGTTCCGCTCCGGCCGCAGGATGTCCACGGCGTCGCTGAACTCCTCGTGGCTGACGACGGACAGCGCGTGCACCGGCACGACGTGCGAGGGGTGGATGCAGGTCTTGCCCTGGAGGCCGTTGGCCCGGTCCAGGGCGATTTCCCGGAGGAGGCCGTCCATGGCGTGCTCGATGAGCGAGGTCCGCAGTTCCTCGGCGCGGCCCAGGAAGGGGCTGCGCCTCAGCTGCGGCTTGAACATCCGCTCCTGGACGCGGAAGTACTCCCAGACCGGGCCGGTGACGGTGAAGCCGGTGCCGTCCGCGCGGCCCAGGACGTTCACCACGTCGGCGATGACGGAGGCCACGATCCCGACGTCGTACGCCGTCATGTCCGGGGCGCGGCGCAGCCCGTAGGCGGAACAGAAGTCGGTGACGCCGAGCCGCAGCGCGAGCACCCGTTCCCGGTACTTCTCGACGGCCCGCGCGATGCCGTGCAGCGTCTCCGTACGGCTCTCCAGGTGCAGCAGCTCGGGCGATTCGAGCACCGGCATCGCGAACAGCCGCCGCCCGCACTCCGACTCCGCGCCGGCCAGCGCTTCCAGGAACGGCATCCCGCGTTCCTCGGTGAACTTCGGCAGCACGAACCCGGACAGCAGCCGCGCCGCCGGGCCCAGCCGGCGCACCAGGTCCGGTATCTGCGCGGGCTCCCGGACCCGGACGAACAGCAGCGGCAGGACCGCCCCGCCGTCGGCCGCCTCGGCGAGTTCGGTGAGCTGCCGGACGAGGTTGTGCTCGCCGGCCACCACGTCCGCGTCCGCGATGGAGTCCTCCAGGCACAGCACCATGGACACCACCCCGCGGGCGGCCTGCTTGAGCACGTCGGCGGCCAGGCGCGGGCGGGTGGCGGGGCTGTAGAGGGTGGCACCGAGGGCCACCGACAGCGTGCGGGCCGGGGAATCAGCGGTGAACTCGATGGGCTCCTGGTGGAACAGCGTCTTCCGGATGTCGGGCGCAAGATGCCCAAAGTGCCGCATAAAACTCCCCGTGCGCGGCCGGGGACCGGGGTGTCCGCCTGCCGCGTCTCGCTTCTGGAACCGGCCGGTATCCGGATCCGGCCGGTAATCGTACGCGCGGACCCCGCCCAAAAGTTCCCACCCGAACGAATTCACGACCGGACGGCAACGACTCCCGCGCGCCCGCGCCCCAGCCCTCCGCCGTCCCGCCCAGCCCCCGCCGCGTCGCATTCAGCCGTCGTATGCAGCCCTCGCCGCGTCGCATTCAGCCCTCGCCGCCGTCCCGCCGAGCCCTCGCCGACGAGTCGTCACTCCTCGCCGTCACCCCTCGATCCCACGCCACCGGCCCGTCACCCGCTCACCGCCGCCCCGCCGTCCTGCGGCTCCGCCACGCCGGACCCCGCGTTGTCCCTGCCGCCCCCGGCGAGGCAGGATGGCGATATGACGCACGCGATGCTGAAAGGGTCGAACGTACCCCTCGACGCCACGGCGGTTCGGGCCGTTCTGCGCTGGTCGCCCGGTGCCGACGTGCCCGACGTCGATGCCTCGGCCCTCGTCCTGGGCCCCGACGGACGCGTGCGCTCCGACGACGACTTCGTTTTCTACAACCAGCCCCGGCACCCCAGCGGCCTGATCCGGCACCTGGCCAAGACCCGGCTGACGGACGGTCTGGCCGACACCGTCGAGGCGGACCTGTCCGCGCTGGACCCGTCCGTGGACCGGGTGCTGATCACCGCCTCGGCGGACCGCGGCACGTTCGGGCAGGTCCCGGACCTGCGGGTGCTGCTGTACGACGCCACGCGGGAGGGCGAGCCGCTGGCCCTCTTCCAGGTGGTGCCGGACACCGGCGAGGAGACGGCGCTGATCTGCGGCGAGCTGTACCGGCGCGGGGAGAGCTGGAAGTTCCGCGCACTGGGGCAGGGCTACAGCAGCGGTCTGGTGGGCCTGGCCACCGAGTTCGGCGTCTCGGTGGAGGAGGAAGCCCCCGCGGAGGCCACCCCGGCACCCGATGCCACCCCGGCGCCCAACGCCCCGCAACCGGCCACCCCGCAGCCCGCCGCACCGGCCGCTTCCCCGGCCCCCGCGACCACCGGCACGCCCGGCACCAGCGCCCCCGTCACCGGCACGCCCCCCGCCCCGCACGTGTCGACCGAGCACCTGCCCACCACCGAACCCATGGTCGCGGCCGGGGCCACCACGGGCGCCGCGCCCGCCGCGCCCGCGCCCCGGCAGCCCGAGCCGGCCACCCAGCAGACGCCCGGACCGGGCCCGGACGCCTCCGCCACGGGCTCCTTCCCGCTGGCCCCGCCCGCTCCCCCCGCGCAGCAGCCCACGGGCGGCTACGGCTACCCGGCGAACGTCCCCCCGCCGCCATCCCAGCCCCCGGCCGCCCACCAGCCCGCCTACGGCTACCCGGGCCCGCCGCCGCAGCCGTCGTACGGCTACCCGCAGCAGGCGCACCCGACGTACGCGCCGCCCCAGACGGGCTATCCCGCGCCGCCCCAGGGCTACCCGCAACCCCCGGTCGTCCCGGACCCGAACTTCGTCCTACCGCCCCAGGGCCCGCAGTTCCAACGCCGCTGACCGACCGCCGGCGCCGGCCGTCCCCGTCGCTGGTCAACCCCTGGCGCTGATCAACCGCCGATCAGGCATGCCCAAATGACCGGGCGCGCCCCAGACGACCGGGCGCGCCCGAAAAACACGCGCGTGTCCCCCTCACGCCTTCGACTTCGTCCCCCGCCCCCACTGCAGCCCCCACCCGTACAGCCGGTCCAGCTCCGCCTGGAAGCCGTAGACGTACTTGACCTCACGGCGCACGGTCAGGTCGCCCTTGTTGTTCTCCAGCATGAACACCGCGCAGGAGCGGGCTTCCGGCGCCCGTTCGTCCAGGCTGATCTCCACGCGCGGGCCGGTGGTCGGGTGGAGCGAGACGATGGCGTGCGTCCGGTCGAAGGCGGGAGTGCCGTCGTAGATGTAGACGAAGATCAGCAGACGCTTGATCTCGTCGCGGTGGTCCATGTTGATGTAGAGCGTCTCGCCCGAGGGTGAGCCGAAACGGTCGTCACCGCTCAGTTTCACGTACGGGGCGGCGTTGATGTTGCCGAGGAAGTTGCCGAGCGGCTGCACCACGCCCTTGGTGCCGTCCTTGAGCTCGTACAGGCACGCCAGGTCCAGGTCGATCTGGACCACCGCCGGGCCCTGTGCCTGCACCAGCTCGGGCTTGAAGAGCTTGCCGGGATTGCGCAGCAGGCCGCCGCGCTGCGGGGAGCCCGGGATGTCGGGCGTCCGCATCCGCCAGTGGAGGTTGACCCGCAGGTGCCCGGTGGCCGCGCCCTGCTTGGTCAGCGACACGACCGGGTTCCGCTTGGTCAGCTCGACGACGTGCGAGGTGCCACCGCTGTCGTACTTCGGCGCGCCGCCTCGCCACCAGTTCCCCAGGAACGACACTTGCCCCACCCCTTTGGTTCGGCCCCTGTACAGCGGGGGGGGGCCGGGGGGGGTGAACACCCAAGCCCCCCCCCCACGAAGTAAGAACAAGCGACCGCCCGCCCCACCCCCGGAGGGGAACAGCGCGGGAAGGAGA
>NZ_JBEXNM010000079.1:0-39151 GCF_040611095.1 Streptomyces sp. NPDC003077
CGTGCCGGTACGACCGGCACGAGCGGCGGAGGCGGCCAGGTCACCTCATGAGCGGCGGAGGCCGCGAGGTCACATGAGCACCGTGAGCACCGGAGACCGCGAGGTCACCTCACGCGACGGCGGTCCCCTCCAGCTCGACCATCAGGGTGGGTATCGCCAGGCGCGTCACCCCGAGCATCGTGGAGGTCGGCGCCACCTCGGCGGCGCCCAGCCGCGCCGCCAGCACGCCGTAGTGCCGGAGGAGCAGGTCGACGTCCGTCGTGTAGACGTTGAGCCGGACGAGGTTCGCGAGGGACATCCCGGCCTCGCCGAGTACGGCCTCCAGGTTGTCGACGCTCAGCGCCAATTGCGCCGCCATGTCACCGTCATGCTGGGGCTTGCCGTCACCATTCGTCGCGGTCTGCCCCGAGATGTACAGGGTCCGGGTGTGCCCGGAGACGACCTCGCCTTGGTTGAAACCCATCCCCACGGACCACGTCACCGGGTTGACCGCGGTTCGTTCCATTGCCACATCCGCTCCATTCGAGTCATCGGGATACGCACGACCATCGACTCGGTGGCCACCTTCTCCGATGTCGTGGTGACAAGCCTCCCCGCTAATCACGACATCCTTGGTCATGTATTCGCTTTACAGTTTTGGCATGCGCGCCGACCGATTGGTCTCGCTGGTCCTGCTGCTGCGCCAGCGAGGCCGGCTGACCGCTACCACGCTCGCCCAAGAACTGGGGGTGTCCACCCGCACCGTGCTGCGCGACATCGAGGCGCTGTCCGCGTCCGGTGTCCCGGTCTACGCCGAACGCGGCCGGCACGGTGGTTTCGCGTTGCTGCCCGGCTTCCGGACCGAGCTCACCGGGCTGAACCATGACGAGGCCCTTGCCCTGCTGACCGCCGGGTCGGGGCGCGGCGAGCAGGTCTTCGGCCTCGGCTCGGCGCTCGCCTCGGCCATGCGGAAGGTGGTCGACGCGCTGCCCGAAGGCCACCGGGCCACCGCGAGCGACGCGGCCCAGCGTTTTCTCGTCGACCCGGAGACCGATCTGCTCTCCCGTCGGCGGGCCACGGAGGAGGTTCCCGGCACCACGATGATCGAGGTCCGGCGCGCGGTCCTCGCCGGGCACAAGCTGCGCATCCACTACGCGGCCACGGGCCAGGCGGCACAGTGGCGCACGGTGGACCCGATCGGCCTGGTCACCGTGCGCGACCGGGCCTACCTGCTGGCCACGAGAGGCGGCGCGGACCGCACCTACCGGCTGTCGCGGGTGCTGGCCGCCGAGGAACTCCCCGAAACGGCACAGCGGCCGGACCGGGTCGACCTGGTCCGGACCTGGCGAGAACGCTCCGCACGGTTCCTCTCCGGCGGCGACCACATCACCGTGCTGGTACGGCTGCACCCGGCGCGGCGGGAGGAACTGCTGGACACCGCCCTGGCCGTGCGCGCGGAGGAACCCGACGCGGACGGCCGGCTGCGGCTGGAGGTCACCTTCCAGGACGCGCGGCACGCCGAATGGGCCCTGTGGCAGCTCGGCATGGACGCGGAAGCCCTGTCCCCGCAGTCGCTGCGCGCCTCCCTGCGCGACCGTGCCGCCGCGATGGCCACCCGCTACGGAGATGCGTCCTGAGAGCGAGAGGCGCCGAGCCTCCACAGAGTGAGAGGCGCCGAGCCTCCACAGGCTTTGTGCTTGAGCCCCCACGGGCTTCGCGCTTGAGCTCTCACGGGCTTCGCGCCGCCATGTGAAGGGCTTGCCCGAGACGGGCCTCGCACCGCAACACGAAGGGGATGGTCCGACCGGTACGCGGGTGTGCGAGGGGCGGCGGCCCCCGGACACCCCGTTCAGCGCCCCCGGTATTCCGGGTGTTCCGCCGTGATTCCGCAGGAAGACGTGCTGGACCCCTACGTTGACTGGCTCCGGGCCAATATACTCAGCAGGTCTCCGGATGACCGTCTGACTGGGCGGTGGTCCGGTGTGGCCACTCAATTCGGGCGACGCGGGGGATCGCCCGAATTGGGTGGCTTTGTTGTGCGTGGGGGAGGGGGCGAGAGCGGGGCGGTGATCTGGTGTCCGCGAGAACGCTGACGGGGTGGGTGGCCCGGAGGTGTCTCCCCGGGCCGCCCACCCCGCGATGAGATGCCGGCGTCAGCGCGTGCCGACGCCAGCGCACGTCGGCGTCAGCGGACGTCGACGTCGATGCAGGCGTAGAAGGCGTTGGCGGTGTCGGCGATGTTCCAGACGGCCAGGACCTTCTGCTTGCCGGTGCGGTTGCCGAAGTTGACCTGGTGGGTCACGGTCTCGCCGGGCCGTGCGCCGTGGTCGTTGAACTCGGCGATCTTGGCGCCGTTGGCGTAGTACTGCCAGGTGCTGGTGGCGTGACGGGCGGTCAGCTTCCAGTTGAAGGCGGTGGTGCGGCTGACCTGGGTCACCTTCCAGCCCTTGCTGTCGTTGTCGAGCTCGGCGAACGACGCGTTGCCGCCGCTGCAGCTCCGCAGGCCCTTGGGGCCCTCGACGCTCTGCGGCTCGTACTTGATGGGCCCGCACGGAACGGTCCGGGCGGCGCACTGCGCCTGGCGGCTCGGGGGCGAGGAGATGTAGCCGTGCGCACTGGCCGAGCTTGCGGGCAGGGTGATGGCGAGGAGGGGAGCGACGCCGGCGCCGAGGACGACCGCCAGCCTTCTCTTGCTGTTCATGTCAGCTCCTTCACGGTGGTGACCACCGGAGCCGGTGGCGCCGGCCGGGGGTGGCCCGGCCCGTACGCCGTCCGTCTCCTTCTCGGCGGCCGTGTTGGGGGCAACGTGAAGAGGACGTATCCCCGGGGCTGGGTCCGCGGTCGCCGCGCGCGTCGGCGGTCGCGAACCGGGCGCCCCGATTCACGCTCGTACAGGTCTAGACCTTAGCTGTTGAATGTACGCCGTCAACAGTTGCGGCACGAATGAGGCGACCGATTTCACCGGACGATGATCCTCCATTCGTACGGGCATCAGAGTGTCATCTCCTTGGGGTGAAACGGTGGTTGGTTTTCGGCCGTCGTGATGTTGGTGTGGACATGGTCGATCGGTCGCCCTACGCTGTCGGTGGTCTAGACCGCGCCACCGATCGTTCGCGGTCGCGTACGACGGACCACCGGCAACGGCGCGACGGGCCCCGCCCTCCCCTCGGCGGCGGCAGCGTGCCCACATCCCACAGCGACCGCCGTCCGCCGCGGTCGCGCGAAGGAGTCGGCAATGAGATCACGTATAGCGGCGCTGATCAGCACCGGAGCGATGGCCGTGGGGCTCGCGGTCGCGGTGCCCGCCGGACCCGCCGCCGCGGCGAGCTGCGCCACGCCGTGGAGCTCGTCCGCCGTCTACACCGGCGGGAAGACGGTCTCCTACGGCGGCCACAACTGGGCCGCGAAGTGGTGGACCCAGAACGAGACGCCCGGGCAGTCCGCCGTCTGGTCCGACCAGGGCACCTGTGGGGGCACGACGACGCCCGACCCGTCCGGGTTCGTCGTCAGCGAGGCGCAGTTCAACCAGATGTTCCCGAACCGGAACCCGTTCTACACGTACGCGGGCCTCAAGGAGGCGCTCAGCGCCTACCCCGCGTTCGCGAACACCGGCGACATCACCGTCAAGCGGCGCGAGGCCGCCGCCTTCCTCGCCAACATCAGCCACGAGACCGGCGGCCTGGTGCACATCGTGGAGCAGAACACCGCCAACTACCCGCACTACTGCGACACCACGCAGCCCTACGGCTGCCCGGCGGGCCAGGCCGCGTACTACGGTCGCGGACCGATCCAGCTGAGCTGGAACTTCAACTACAAGGCCGCGGGCGACGCGCTCGGCATCGACCTGCTGCGCAACCCGTACCTGGTGGAGCGCGATCCCGCGGTGGCCTGGAAGACCGCCCTGTGGTACTGGAACACCCAGACCGGTCCGGGCACCATGACGGGCCACCAGGCGATCGTGAACGGTGCCGGGTTCGGCGAGACCATCCGCAGCATCAACGGCACGCTGGAGTGCAACGGCGGGAACCCGGCGCAGGTGCAGAGCCGGATCAACAACTTCCAGCGGTTCACGCAGATCCTGGGGACGACGCCGGGGGACAAGCTGGGCTGCTGACGCGGCGTTCCCGCTGAGCGGGATGACGCGCGGGGCGGTGGGACGGGCCGACGGCCTTTCCCACCGCCCTTTGCGTGTATGGGGTGGCCTTCCGGCCGGCCTTCGGTGCGTGCCTTCCGTCGGCCCTCGGCGGGTGCCGTCCCCGGCCCTCGGCGGGTGCCTCCGCCGTGCCGCTCTTTCGCGTGTTCGGGGGTATTCCGAAACCCGTCGCTTTTCCCGCCCCAAATGATCGGATGATGCCGTCAACATTTCTGATCCGGTGGCCAAAGGACGGCTTTCCGTCATCGTCCGAGGTCGTCGTTCGGTATCGTCTCCGACCTCTTTATCCGAGCGGTACGGCGACGGCCGCGACGGGCGATCGGCGCCGGTCCGAGGGCTAGGGTGGGGGCCCTCCGCACCCCCTCCCCTAGGAGCCCGTCCGGTGCCCGACAGCTTTGTTCACCTCCACAATCACACCGAATACTCCATGCTCGACGGGGCCCAGAAGCTCAAGCCCATGTTCGCCGAGGTGGAACGTCAGAAAATGCCCGCGGTCGCCATGTCCGACCACGGCAACATGTTCGGCGCCTACGAATTCCAGCAGGTCGCCGCGAGCACTGGCGTCAAACCCATCATCGGTATCGAGGCGTATGTCGCCCCCTCCTCGCGGTTCAGCCGCAAGCAGGAATTCTGGGGCCCCGGCGGGCAGCGCGCCATGGCGGACGACGGGGAGGGCAGCAAGGACGTCTCCGGTGGCGGGCGGTTCACCCACATGACGATGTGGGCGCAGACCGCGCAGGGGCTGCGGAACCTCTTCCGGCTCTCCTCGCTGGCGTCGTTCGAAGGGCAGTTCCCGGCCGGCAAGCCGCGCATGGACCGCGAGCTCATCGCCGAGCACGCCCGCGGCATCATCGCCACCACCGGCTGCCCCTCAGGCGAGATCCAGACCCGTCTGCGCCTGGACCAGTACGACGGGGCGCGCGAGGCCGCCGCGTCCTACCAGCAGATCTTCGGCAAGGAGAACTACTTCCTGGAGCTGATGGACCACGGCCTGGACCTGGAACGCAACGTCCGCGAGGGACTGCTGCGGCTGGCCCGGGAGCTGGACATCCCGCTGCTGGCCACCAACGACGCGCACTACATCACCGAGGACCAGGCCGACGCGCACGACAACCTGCTGTGCATCGGCGTCGGCAAGAACAAGGACGACCCCAAGCGCTTCCGCTTCAACGGCACCGGCTACTACCTCAAGTCCGCCGCCCAGATGCGTGAGCTGTTCGGCGAACTGCCGCAGGCGTGCGACAACACCCTGCTGATCGCCGAGCGGATCGAGCCCGACGCGTACAAGGAGGTGTTCGCCTACGTCGACCAGATGCCGCAGTTCGACGTGCCCGAGGGCGAGACCCAGGAGTCGTGGCTGCGCAAGGAGTGCGAGCGCGGGCTGCGGGCCCGCTACGGCGACCCGCTGCCGCAGGAGGTCGCCGAGCGGTTCGAGACGGAGATGGCCGTCATCGGGCCGATGGGCTTCTCCAGCTACTTCCTGGTCGTCGCGGACATCTGCAAGTACGCCCGGGACCACGGCATCCCCGTCGGTCCCGGCCGCGGCTCGGCGACCGGCTCGATCGTCGCCTACGCCACCCGCATCACCGAACTGGACCCGCTGGAGCACGGACTGCTCTTCGAACGGTTCCTGAACCCCGAGCGCCTCAACCCCCCGGACGTCGACCTCGACTTCGACGACCGCCAGCGCGACACCATGGTCCGCTACGTCACCGAGAAGTACGGGGACGCCTACACCGCCCAGGTGAACACCTTCGGCACCATCAAGGCGAAGGCCGCCGTCAAGGACTCCTCCCGCATCCTGGGCTACCCCTTCGCCATGGGCGACCGCATCACCAAGGCCATGCCGCCCGACGTGATGGGCAAGGGCATTCCGCTGACCGGCATCTTCGACCCGGAGCACGCCCGTTACGGCGAGGCCGGCGAGGTCCGGCAGATGTACGAGAACGACGCCGACGTGAAGAAGGTCATCGACACCGCCAAGGGCATCGAGGGCCTGACGCGGGGCACCGGTGTGCACGCCGCCGCCGTCATCCTGTCCAAGACGCCCCTGATGGACCTGATCCCGCTGCACATGCGGGCCAAGGACGGCGTGAAGATCACCGGGTTCTCGTATCCGCAGTGCGAGGACATGGGCCTGATCAAGATGGACTTCCTGGGCCTGCGCAACCTCGGCATCATCGACCACGCCATCAAGGTCATCGAGGCCAACCGGGGCGTCGCCCTGAAGACCGAGCACATCCCGCTCGACGACACCACGACCTACGAACTGCTCGCCCGCGGCGACACCCTGGGCATCTTCCAGCTCGACGGCGGCCCGATGCGCGCCCTGCTCAAGCTGATGGAACCCACCCGGTTCGAGGACATCGCGGCGGTCCTGGCCCTGTACCGGCCAGGCCCCATGGCCGCCAACGCGCACACCAACTACGCGCACCGCAAGAACGGCCGCCAGGACATCACCCCGATCCACCCCGAGCTGAAGGACGCCCTGGAACCGATCCTGGGCACCACCTTCCACCTGCTCGTCTACCAAGAGCAGATCATGGCCATCGCCCGCGAACTGGCCGGATACAGCCTGGGCGGCGCCGACCTGCTGCGGCGGGCCATGGGCAAGAAGAAACCGGAGGTGCTGGCCGCCGAGTGGGAGAAGTTCCACGCCGGGATGCGGGGAAACGGTTACACCGAGGAGGCGGTCAAGGCGCTGTGGGACGTCATGCTGCCCTTCTCCGGTTACGCGTTCAACAAGTCCCACACCGCCGGCTACGGGCTCGTCTCCTACTGGACCGCCTACCTCAAGGCGAACTACCCGGCCGAGTACATGGCCGCGCTGCTGACCTCGGTGGACGACGACAAGGACAAGGCCGCCGTCTACCTCGCGGAGTGCCGCAAGATGGGTATCCAGGTGCTGTCCCCGGACGTCAACGAGTCCGTCGCGGACTTCTCCGCCGTGGGGGACGACGTCCGCTTCGGCCTGAAATCGGTGCGCAACGTCGGCTCGAACGTCATCGAGTCCCTGGTGGCCACCCGCAAGGAGAAGGGGAAGTACAGCAGCTTCACCGACTTCCTGGACAAGGTCGAGGTCACCGTGTGCAACAAGCGCACCGTCGACTCCCTGATCAAGGCCGGGGCCTTCGACTCGCTCGGGCACACCCGCAAGAGCCTGTGCGACGTGCACGAGGACGCCATCGACGCGATCATTCCGGTGAAGAAACAGCAGGCCATCGGCCAGGACGACCTCTTCGGCACGATCAGCGGGGAGGACGCGGGCGCCGGCGTCGGCCTCGACGTCAAGCTGGGGGAGGAGGAGTGGAACCGCAAGGCCAAGCTGGCGCTGGAACGGGAGATGCTCGGCCTGTACGTCTCCGCCCACCCGCTGGACGGCGCCGAGCACATCCTCGTTCGCAACCGCGACCTGTCCATCGCCGAACTCCTCGGCTCCGGCCAGACCCAGGGCGTGGTCAAGCTCGCGGGCCTGGTCACCGGCGTCGAACGGCGGATGACCAAGCAGGGCAACGCCTGGGCCATCGTCCACCTCGCCGACCGCGACGCCGGGGTGGAGGTGTGCTTCTTCCCGGCCTCCTACCAGCTCGTCCAGCACGCGCTGATCGAGGACAGCGTCATCGCCGTCGAGGGCCGGATCAACGACCGCGACGGCAGCATCAACATCGCCGGCCAGAAACTCACCGAGCTGGACATCTCCTCGGCCGAGCACGGCGGCCGGCCGGCGGTGACCATCGTCCTGCCCCGGCACCGCGCCTACAGCCCCGCCGTCGTCGCCGAGCTCAAGCGCATCCTGCGGGCCCACCCCGGCGAGAGCCCGGTCCGGCTGCGCGCCGAGGGCCCGGACCGCACGACGGTCTACGCGCTCGGCTACTTGATCAACCCCGAGCACCTCGCCTCCGAGATCAAGGTCAGCTTCGGCCCGGACGCGTGGGCGGGTGGGGGCTGAGGGCCTTTCCCGGGACGGGCGGCCGTACGGGGTGCGGGGCCGCGCCGGGCGACGGGAGAGGGGCGATGACGGTCGTCGGGAAGCGCCGCGCCGGGTGACGGGAGCGGGGCGGGACGTGCGCCGGTGACGGCCGTCCGGAGGTGGACCGTGTCGAACACGCCTGGTGGGACCGATACGATCGGCGCATCCGTGGCCGTTGTGCAAGGGCCGTCGCCAGGAGGAAGAGATGGGCTTGTTCCGCCGTGGACCGAAGCGGGACCCGCGGGAAGCCCCGCGCGACGCCGAGTTCGCCTTCTTCTCCGAACGGGAGGGCGGCGTCTTCCGCTCCCAGGTCCGGCAGGCGTTCGCCGAGCAGGGGCTGGAGGTCACCGTCTACGCCGGGGTCGTCGCCGACTCCTCCGGCCGCCGGTTTGGCCTGGGCAACCTCGCCGCCGTCTGCCACCGCGACCGGCGCGGCGAGCGCTGCTGGCCGGCCATGATCCGGGACCACGTCGGCAAGGTCCTGCGCACCATGGATGGCCCGCAGCCGCTCGAAACCCTCTCCGAGGACGAGATCCGCTCCCGCCTCTACCCCAGGATCGTCGCCGAGGAGACGCTGCCGCCCTCCGACTCCTTCCGCTACGGCCGCACCCCCGCCCCCGGGCTGCGCGAGGTCCTGGCCCTGGACCTGCCCGAGGCCGTCCAGATGCTCAGCGAGGACTCGCTGATCGACCTCGGGGACGTGGCCGAGCTGCGCATCCGCGCGCTGAACAACCTCCGCGCCCTGCCGATCGAGGGGCACGAGACGGTGCGGCGCGGTGACGGGGCCGCCTTCGAGGTGGTGCTCGGCGACTCCTTCTTCACCGCCAGCCGGGTACTCGTCCTGGACGACCTGGTGCGGCGGATCGTCGGCGGCGGCCTGACGGCGAACGGCGCGCTGGTGGCCCTGCCCTTCCGCCACCAGCTCGCCTTCCACCCCATCCACGACGCGCACGTCATCCCGGCGCTCCAGGCGATGGCGCAGTTCGCGGCGACCGGGTACACGGACGCGGCCGGGGCGATCAGCCCCAACGTCTTCTGGTGGCGGCAGGGCGTCATGACGCGGCTGAGCGAGCCGGACGGCGACCGGCTGCGGGTGGTCGTCGACGTGGAGTTCCAGGACATGCTGGAGCGGCTGGTGGAGGACGAGCCCTGACGGGACGGCCCGGGGCCGGGCGGCTCGGGGCCGTCCCGTCAGGGGCCGCGCCGGTCAGTCCTCCGTTTCGCCCAGGGCCCGGCACTCCTCGTCCGTGAGCAGCCGGGAGCGGATCAGGAAGCGGACGCCCTCGGGGGCCTCCAGGGAGAAGCCGCCGCCGCGCCCCGGGACCACGTCCACTGTCAGATGGGTGTGCCGCCAGCGCGCGAACTGGTCCGCGGACATCCAGAACCCGACCGGTTCGGCGACCCCCTCCACCGCCAGCCGCCCCAGCAGCACGTCCGACGAGCCCGTACGGAACTCCCCGGCCGGATAGCACATCGGCGAGCTGCCGTCGCAGCAGCCGCCCGACTGGTGGAACATCAGCTCCCCGTGCAACCCGTGCAACCGCCGGATCAGGTCGGCGGCGGCCGGGGTGAGCGCGACGCGGGAGGCGCCGGCGGGAGCGGGTGGGGCGGACGGCGCGCCGGGCGCGGGGCCCGCCGCAGGGTCGCCGGAACGGGTGGGGGAGGGCGCGGTCGGGGAGTCGAGGTGCTGCCGGTGCATGGGCCGTCCCTTCGTCGGTCGTACGGAGGTCGTACGCCGTCGCGCCGGGCGCTGCCGCCGGTGACGGCGGGCGGTCGTCCCAGCCGGCCCGACGACCCACCGGTCCCGCCGCCCGGCCGACGCGGTGACCGAGGCCCACTGTCCGGCACCCGCCGGGGGATCGGCAAGCGGCAGGCCGGAATGTTCCGCCTCCCCCATTCGGGCGCCCCGGCAGGCCGGTGGCCGTGCGCCGGACGAGGCTGGAGCCACCACCATCCGGTGGTTCCCATCGCACGAGAGGAACACCTCATGCGCATATCCCATGCCCTCCCCGTCGCCGCCCTGGCGGCCACGGCACTCCTCGCCTCCGCGGGGTCCGCCGGCGCCGAAACGCGCGCGCCCGAAGGGCTACTGCACGTGCAGACGTTCGCGGGCAAGTGTGTGGATGTCGCGGACGGTTCGCCCGCGGACCACGCGCCGCTGATCCAGTACACCTGTCACGGCGGTGCCAACCAGCAGTTCCGTCTGGTCCCGGTGGGCGACGGCCGTTTCCAGGTCAGGACGTTCGCGGGCAAGTGTGTGGACGTGGCGGACAATTCGGCCGCGGACCACGCGCCGCTGATCCAGTACACCTGTCACGGCGGTGCCAACCAGCAGTTCCGTCTGGTCCCGGTGGGCGACGGCCGTTTCCAGGTCAGGACGTTCGCGGACAAGTGTGTGGACGTGGCGGACAACTCGGCCGCGGACCGCGCCCGGCTGATCCAGTACACCTGCCACGGCGGTGCCAACCAGCTGTTCCGCCCGTACTCCTGAGCCCGGGGGGCACCCCGGACCATGAGGCGGCACCCCGTCCGTTCCCGCTCACGGGCCGGAACGACCGGCGCGCGACGCCGGCGGCCGTCCCGCTCGCGGGAACGGACGGATCGCGTGGGCCCGTTCCCACGGACCGGAGCGGGCCCGTTCACCACGGCCCGGACCGGGCCCGTACCGCGCCGGGGCGGGCACCGCCCGTCCCCCGGCGCGGTACGGGCCCGGCGTGGTACAGCCCGCCCGGCAACAGGCCTCAGCCCTTCTTCGTCAGCGCCTTCCGCACGTCCGTGAGGACGGCCTCGGCGGCGAGCGGGCCGCCCGAGCTGTTCCAGGCGGAGCCGTCGACCACCACGACGTGGTGCTTCTCGGCGGCCTTGAGCTTGGTGAAGTTCGGTACCGCGGTGGCTTCCTTGAGGCCCTTGTCCCCGGCGTCCTTGGCGCCGAGCGCGCCGAGGAAGATCCAGTCGCCGTCGATGGCGTCCAGGCGCTCCAGGCTCACCGGCTCGCTGTGGCCGCTGCTCTCGCCCTGCTGGTTGCGGGGGCGCTTGAGGCCGAGGGCGGCGAGGGTGTCGCCGACGTGCCCCTTGCCCTTGCCGACGATCGAGGGCGCGCCGTTCTGCCAGCGGATGACGCTGGTGACCGCCCCGGCGTTGGCCCCGAGGCCGTCCTTGACGGTCTTGAGGCGGGCGTCGAAGGAGGCGAGCCACTTCTGACCGTCGGCCTTCTTGCCGAGGGCGTCGGCGGTGGCGGTGAAGGCGTCCCGCCACGGGGCGTTCAGTTTGGCGGTCAGGACGGTGGGGGCGATCCGGCTCAGCTTGTCCTGGACGCGCTTGGCGCCCACCGTCTCGTCGAGCAGGATCAGGTCCGGCCGCATGGCGGCGAGCTTGTCCAGGTCGGGCTCGGCGACGTTGGCGACGATCTCGGCGGACGTGGCCTTCGGGGCGAGGTACCCGGCGACGCCGGACTGACCGCGGCCACTGGTGGCGCCGATCGGCTGGGTGCCCAGGGCGAGCGCGGCGTCGAGGGTGGGCTCGCTGAGCGTCACGACCTTCTTGGGGGCGGCGGGCACCTCCACCTTCTCGCCGTTGGCGTCGGTGACGGTGCGGGTGCCGCCCTTCTTGCCGTCGGCGCCGTCCTTGCCGCCGGTGGCGCCGTCCCCGCAGGCGGAGAGGGTCAGGGCGCAGGCCAAGGCGGCGGTGAGCAGGGCGGCGGGTCGGCGGAAACGCATCGGTGGTGCTCCTTGGGTCTACGGAGAGTGGGGTGGGGGTCAGCGGGTTCTGGAGGTGGCGGGGGTGTCGGTGCTCCAGGGGGCCGGTGGCCTTCCCGGGCCGAGGAGGGAGATCAGCCCCTGGGCGAGGGCGACGGACCAGCAGGCGTAGTCGTGGCCGCCGTTGAAATCGGAGCCGGTGACGGGGTAGCCGTCGGCGCGGAGCGCCTGGCGCAGGGCCCGGGTCTGTTCGAGCATCCCCCACTCGTGCAGCCCGACGTCCAGGTGCACCCGCAGTTGGCGGGGTGCCCCCTCCACGTAGCGGCGGGTGATCCACGCCAGGTCGTCGGCCGGTTCGCCCGGGGGCCGCCACCACATGGACGGTGACTGGGCCAGGACGTTGCCGAAGCGGTACGGCGCGGCGTACCCGGCGTACAGGGCGGTGAGCCCGCCCAGGCTCTGACCCGCGATGACGGTGCGGGCCGGGTCGAGGCCGACCGGCAGGCGGCCGGCCGCCCAGGGCAGCAGTTCGCCGGCCAGGAAGTCGACGTACGCCGGGTGGCCGCCGAACTCCCGGGCCCGGGTGGCGTTGTCGACGGCGTGCGGGGCGAGCACGGTCAGCGGCGGGATCGCGCCGCCGGTGACGAGGCCGTCCAGGGTCTCTTCCAGGTGCAGCTGGCCGAACCACATGTCGCCGTCGAGCAGGACGAGGGTGTCGGTGAAGGGGCGTTCGCCGGCGCCGTCCGCCCCACGTCGCGCGGGTGGCTCGTACACCCACACCTCGCGCGGTGTGCCCAGCGCCGCGCTCGTCACCTGGTGCCGGTGCACCGTGCCGCGCGGGGTGCCGGGGCGGGGAGGCGTCCAGGGGCGGACGGGGGCGTGCGGGAGGGTGAAGACGGAACCGGCCGGTCCGTCCCAGCGGGTGGCGATGGTGCGGGGGTTGAGCGGGTCGCGGACGGCGGTGGCGGCCAGTCGGCCGAGTTCGCAGGCCGGGCGGCCCTCGGTGTCGGGGGCGATGCGGTACGAGCCGCGGTGGTCGCCGCGCAGCCGGTAGGTCAGGTGCCACACGTCGGTGCCGGGGAGCCGGCGCATCAGGCTCGCGGCGAGGTCGGCGCGGTCGAGCAGCCGGTTGACCAGCAGCAGCACCTGGCGGGTGGAGGCGTCGCCGCGCCACAGGAAGGTGACGGCGCGGT
Organism: Streptomyces sp. NPDC003077; assembly: GCF_040611095.1. Taxonomy (NCBI): domain Bacteria; kingdom Bacillati; phylum Actinomycetota; class Actinomycetes; order Kitasatosporales; family Streptomycetaceae; genus Streptomyces; species Streptomyces sp. NPDC003077. The sequence goes on from NZ_JBEXNM010000079.1 coordinate 12,991, forward strand.
GCCCGGGGTCGCCGTCGAGCGGTTCGGTCAGCGGTGTGCCGGTGGCTTCGACCTCGGTCCAGAAGCGGGCGAGTTCGGCGGCGTGTTCGTCGGGGGAGGCGCATGCGGCGAGTTGGGCGGCCAGGCGGGTCAGGCGCGGGCTGTGCGTGGTCTCGGCGGGGGAGGGGCGGGGGGTGCGGGGTGGTCCGGCGGGGGGTGGTGGGGCGGTGCGGGCGGCGGTGCTCGTCGGGGTGGTCATCGGGTCGCTCCGGGGGTTCGGTGGGGTCCGTGGGTTCCGCCGGCTCCGGCGGTTCCGTGGGCGAGGGCGAGTTCGACCAGCCGCGGGACGGTCTCGGCCGGGCTGGGCATCGCGGCCATCTCCTCGGCGGCCTCGCGGGCGGCGGTGGCCAGGGCCTCGTCCTCCAGGAGCCGCCGCACCAGGTCGCGGCCGGGGCGGTCCGGGCCCGTGAGGGCCGCCGGGTCCTCGGGCACCAGGCCGCAGCCGCGGGCCCGGACGGCCGCCGCGTTGGCCGGCCGGTCGGCGCCCTCGCCGAGGACGATCTGGGGCAGGCCCGCGTCCAGGGCGGTCAGGGTGGTGCCGGCGCCGCCGTGGTGGATGGTGGCGTCGCTGCCGGCGAGCAGCGCGCCGAGCGGGGTCCACTCCACGGGGCGGACGTTCTCGGGCAGCGGGCCGAGGCCGGACAGGTCGGCGCCGCCGAGCGCGAGCACGAACTCGGCGTCGGTGACGCGGGCCGCGTCGATCACCCACTCGATGGGGGAGACGCCGTCCACGACCGGGCGGACCGTGCCGAGGGTGACCGCGATCCGGGGCCGTTCGCGCTCCTCGAACAGCCAGTGGGGGAGCGCGCCGCCGCCGTTGTAGGGGACGTGGCGCAGGAAGCGGCGGTGCGGTTCGGCGGTGGCGCTCATGCCGGGCGGGGTGACGTCCAGCCAGGCGGCGAGCGGGTTCGGGCCGGTCAGGCCGTGCCGGGCGTAGCCGTCGGCGAGGGCGTCGTTCATCATCGCGACGTGCCGGCCGGTGTGGCCGAAACCGACCGCGTGCAGGACGGAGGGCACGCCGAGGGCGGCGGCCACCAGTTGGCCGGCCACGCCGTTGGGCGTGTGCACGACGAGGTGGGGCCGCCAGCGGCGGCCGATCTCGACCATGGTGTCGGCCATCTCCTCGCTGAAGAAGGAGAACCCCTTGCCCTTGGGCGCCTGCCCGCGCTCTCCGGGGGCGGGCGGCTTGCCCTGGCGGCCCTTCTCCATGGCGGCGTACAGGGCGTCGGGGTCTATGCCGGGCGCGCAGTCGACGGCCGGCAGCCCGGCCGCGACGGTGTGGCCGACGGCTTTCCCGCAGGTGGCGACGAGGACGTCGTGGCCCGCGGCGCGGAAGGCCTGGGCCAGCGGGACCAGCGGGTAGAGCAGCCCGAAGAAGGGCGGCCCGGCGAACAGGACACGCACGACAACCTGCTTTCTCCTCCGACGCGGCGTCAGTTTCCGGACTGGGAACGGGCGTTGCGACAGAGCGGTACGGGACGGCGGTTCACGGGGGAATGTGGGTCAGCTCACATGACAGGAGTGGTGACCCGCACTTAGGTAAGCCTAAGCTAACCACGTGCTCAGCAGGTCAACAACGTCCCCCGGCTGGACGCGCAGGCTCGCCGCCGCGTGTCGCCACCACCCCCGACTCCTCCTCGCGGTCGCCGTGAGTTCCGTGTGCGGCACGGGACTTGAAGCGGTCGGACCGCTCCTCGCCCGGCTCGGCGTCGACGACGCCGTCGCCGGGCACACCGGCCGCATCGGCTGGCTGGCCGCCGCGATGGCGGGCCTGGCCCTGGTCCAGTTCGGCGCCGAGTTCACCCGCCGCTACGCCGCCGGGAAACTCGCCCTCGGCGTCCAGCACCGGCTGCGCACCGAGGTCTTCGGGTCCCTCCAACGCCTGGACGGCGTCAAACAGGACGCGCTGCGCACCGGTCAGGTCGTCTCCCGCGCCAACAGCGACCTCCAGCAGGTGCAGGTCATGCTCGGCATGCTGCCCATCCCGCTCGGCACCTCGGCGCTCTTCCTCGTCGCCGTCGGCGCGATGCTGTGGCTGTGCGCCCCGCTCGCCCTGGTCGCGCTGACCGTGGTGCCCGCCACCGCGTGGGCCGCCGCCCGCAGCCGCGCCCGCCTCGTCCCCGCGACCCGCCGGGCGCAGGCCGGTGCCGCCCGCGTCGCCGAGCAGGTCGAGGAGGCCGTCACCGGCGTCCGCGTCGTCAAGGGCTTCGGCCAGGAGGAACGCGAGACGGACCGGCTGGCCCGCGCCGCCCGCGCCCTGTTCGGGCGGCGGGTGCGGGTCGCCCGCATCCAGGCGGGCGCCACCGCCACCCTCGCGGCGCTGCCCGCGCTCGGCCAGGTCGGGGTGCTCGCCCTCGGCGGCTGGCTGGCGCTGCGCGGCACGATCGGGCCCGGCACCTTCCTCGCCTTCGCCGCCTACCTGGCGCTGCTGGCCGGGCCCGCCCGGCTGTTCGCCAGCTTCCTGGTCACCGCCCAGCAGGCGCGCGCCGCCGCCGAGCGGGTCTACGAGCTGATCGACGCCCGGCCCGACATCACCGACCCGGCCGACCCGGTCGCCGTGCCCGCCGGGCCCGTCGGCCTCGAACTGCGCGACGTGCGCTTCGGCTACGCGCCCAGCGACCCCGTCCTCAAGGGCGTGTCACTGACCGTCCGGCCCGGCGAGACGCTGGCCCTGGTCGGCCCGTCCGGCTCCGGCAAGTCCACCGTCTCCCTCCTGCTGCCCCGCTTCTACGACCCGCAGGACGGCTCCGTCCACCTCGGCCCACCCGGCGACGCCCCCGACGTGCGCCACCTGTCCCTCGCGGAGCTGCGCTCCACCCTCGGCGTGGTCTTCGAGGAACCCTTCCTCTTCTCCTGCTCCATCCGGGACAACATCGCCTACGGCCGCCCCGACGCCACCGACGCGCAGGTCCGCGCCGCCGCCGAGGCCGCCGAGGCGCACGCCTTCGTCTCCGCGCTGCCCGACGGCTACGCCACCGAGGTCGGCGAACGCGGCCTGACCCTCTCCGGCGGGCAGCGCCAGCGCCTCGTCCTGGCCCGCGCGCTGCTCGCCGACCCGCGCGTCCTGGTCCTGGACGACGCGACCTCCGCCGTGGACGCCGCCACCGAGGCCGCCATCCACCGCACCCTGCGCACCGTCACCGAGGACCGCACGACCCTGCTGATCGCGCACCGCCGCTCCACCCTCCAGCTCGCCGACCGCATCGCCGTCCTGGACGACGGCCGCGTGGTGGACACCGGCACCCAGGACGAACTGGCCGCCCGCTGCCCGCTGTTCCGCGAACTGCTGGCCGGGCCGGGCGACTCCCTCGACGTCCGCGTCACCGCCGACCCGCACCCCACCGACGAGGGCGTCACCGCGCACCTGTGGCCTCAGCCGCCCGCCGACGCGCCCCGGCACACCCCGGACGAGACGGCCGAGGACCCGCGCCTGGACGAGGCCCGACTGCGCGCCCCCGACCCCGACGCCCGGTTCCGGCGGCTGCTCGCGCCGGTCCGCGCCGCCCTGCTGCTCGGCCTGCTCCTCGTCGTCGCCGACTCCCTCGCCTCCCTCGCGCTGCCCCTGCTCGTCCGGCACGGCCTGGACGCCGGGGTCGGCGCGGGCGACGGAGGCGCGCTCGCCCGCACCGCCCTGACCGCGCTGCTCGTCGTCGCGGCCGGCTGGGGCATCCTCAACTGCCAGGCCCGCGTCACCCGGCGGGCGGGGGAGCGGGTGCTGTACGGGCTGCGGGTCAAGACCTTCGCCCACCTCCAGCGGCTCGGGCTGGACTTCTACGAGCGCGAGCGCGGCGGACAGATCATGACCGCCATGGTCAACGACATCGACGCGCTCTCGGCCTTCCTCCAGACACACCTGCTGACCTCCGTCGCCGCCCTGGCCACGCTGTGCGGCGCCGTCGTGGCGATGCTCGCGGTGGACCTTCCGCTGGCGCTCACCGCGCTCGCCCTCGTCCCGCTGATCGCCGTGGCCACGGCCGTCTTCTGGCGGCTGTCCTCCGCCGCGTACACCGACGCCCGCGAACGCGTCGGCGAGGTCAACTCCAGCCTCCAGGAGAACGTCTCGGGGCTGCGCGTCGCCCAGTCCCAGACCCGCGAGGGCAGGACGGCCGAGGCGTTCGGCAAGCTCTCCGAGGGCTACCGCGCCGCCCGGCTGCGCGCCCAGCGCTACGCCGCCGTCTACTTCCCCAGCGTCAACCTCACCGCCGAACTCGCCAAGGCCACCGTCCTGCTCTTCGGCGCCCACCGGGTCGCGGACGGCGGCCTCGGCCCCGGCGTGCTGGTCGCCTTCACCCTCTTCCTCGGCATGTTCTTCTCGCCGATCCAGCAGCTCTCGCTCGCCTTCGACAGCTACCAGCAGGCGTCCGTGGGCCTGCGCCGCACCCTGGAACTGCTGCGCGTACCGCCCTCCGTCCGGCCCCCCGAGGACCCCGCGCCCGTCCCCGACCGGCTGCGCGGCGCCATCGAACTGCGCGAGGTCACCCACCGCTACCCGGGTGCCGAGCGCCCCTCGCTCGACCGGATCAGCCTGCGCGTCGAGCCCGGCGAGACGGTCGCGCTGGTCGGCACCACGGGCGCCGGAAAATCCACCGTCGTCAAGCTCCTCGCCCGCTTCCACGACGCCACCGAAGGCCGGGTGCTGATCGACGGCGTGGACATCCGCTCCTACGACCCGTCCGCCTACCGGCGGAAACTCGGCGTCGTTCCCCAGGAAGCCCACCTGTTCACCGGCGACATCGCCGGCAACGTCCGCTACGGCCGGCCCGGCGCCGCCGACCGCGAGGTCGAGGAGGCCGTCCGCGCGGTGGGCGCGCTGCCCGCCGTCGCCGCCCAGCCGTACGGCTTCCGCCAGCCCGTCGGCGAGCGCGGGCAGCGCCTGTCCGCCGGGCAGCGCCAGCTCGTCGCGCTCGCTCGCGCCCACCTCGTGGACCCCGGCCTGCTCCTGCTGGACGAGGCCACCGCCGCCCTCGACCCGGCCACCGAACGTGCCGTGCTGGAGGCCGGCGACCGGCTGGCCGCCGGCCGCACCACCGTCCTGGTCGCGCACCGCCTGGCCACCGCCGCCCGCGCCGACCGGATCGTCGTCCTGGACGCCGGACGCATCACCGAACAGGGCACCCACCAGGAACTCCTCGCCGCCGGCGGCCCCTACGCCCGGCTGTGGCAGCACCACTCGGCCGCCGAACCCGCCCCCCTCACCACCCAAGGATGACCCGCTCATGAAGGCACTCGTCCTCTCCGGAGGCACCGGCAGCAGGCTGCGCCCCATCACGCACACCGCCGCCAAACAACTCGTCCCCGTCGCCAACAAACCCGTGCTCTTCTACGGCATCGAATCCCTGGTCGCCGCCGGAATCACCGACATCGGCATGGTCGTCGGCGACACCGCGCCCGAGATCCGCGAAGCCGTCGGCGACGGCAGCCGCTTCGGCGCCCGCGTCACCTACCTGCCCCAGGAGCAGCCGCTGGGCCTGGCGCACGCCGTGCTCATCGCCCGCGACTGGCTGGGCGAGGACGACTTCGTGATGTACCTCGGCGACAACTTCGTGGTCGGCGGCATCACCGAACTCGTCGACGAGTTCCGCACCTCCCGCCCCGACGCCCGCATCCTGCTCACCAAGGTCGAGAACCCCAGCGCCTTCGGCGTCGCCGAACTCGGCCCCGAAGGGCAGGTCCTGCGCCTGGAGGAGAAGCCCAGCGCGCCGCGCAGCGACCTCGCCCTCGTCGGCGTCTACCTCTTCACCCCGGCCGTGCACGACGCCGTACGGGCCATCACGCCCTCCACGCGCGGCGAGCTGGAGATCACCGACGCCATCCAGTGGCTCGTCGAGGACGGCCGCACCGTGCAGTCCACCGTCATCTCCGGCTACTGGAAGGACACCGGCAACGTCACCGACATGCTGGAGGTCAACCGCACCGTCCTGGAGGGCCTGCCGCCCGCCGTCCTGGGCAGCGTGGACGGCGCCAGCGAACTCGTCGGCCGGGTGCGCATCGAGGACGGGGCCAGCGTGGAGCGGTCCCGGATCGTGGGGCCGGTCGTCATCGGCGCGGGCAGCGTCGTGCGCGACTCCTACATCGGCCCCTCCACCTCCGTCGCCGACGGGTGCCTGATCAGCGGCAGTGAGGTGGAGTTCTCCATCGTCCTGGACGACTCGCGTATCGAGAACGCCGGACGGATCGAGGGCTCCCTCATCGGCCGCAAGGTCCGCATGAGCGGCGCCGCCCGCGCCCCGCGCGCGCACCGACTCGTCCTCGGCGACCACAGTCAGGTGCAGATCGCGCCCTGAGGCTTTCCCGGCGGAACTCCCGCCCGGCCACCGCTCCACCCGACCGTCACCCACCCCCTCCCCTGGACCATCGCCTTGAGAATCCTCGTCACCGGCGGGGCCGGCTTCATCGGCTCCCACTTCGTCCGCACCCTGCTCGCCCCCGGGGGCGGCGGCCCGCACGTCACCGTTCTGGACGCGCTGACCTACGCCGGGAACCGCGCCAACCTCCGCACCGTGGAGGACGACCCCCGCTTCTCCTTCGTCCACGGCGACATCCGCGACCGGCCGCTGGTGGACTCCCTGCTGGCCGCGCACGACGCGGTGGTGCACTTCGCCGCCGAATCGCACGTGGACCGGTCCATCGAGGGCGGCACGGAGTTCGCCACCACCAACGTCGTGGGAACCCAGGTGCTCCTGGAGTCCGCCGTACGCCACCGCATCGCCCGCTTCGTGCACGTCTCCACCGACGAGGTCTACGGCTCCATCCCGGAAGGCTCCTGGACCGAGGACGAGCCCCTGGCCCCCAACTCCCCCTACTCCGCCTCCAAGGCCGGATCCGACCTGCTGGCCCTGGCCCACCACCGCACCCACGGCCTGGACGTGTCGGTGACCCGCTGCTCCAACAACTACGGCCCCCACCAGCACCCCGAGAAGGTCATCCCGCTGTTCACGACCCGGCTGCTGGCCGGTGAGCGTGTCCCGCTGTACGGCGACGGGCTCAACGTCCGCGACTGGCTGCACGTGGACGACCACTGCCGGGCGCTGCGGCTGGTCCTGGAAGGCGGCCGGCCCGGCCAGGTCTACAACATCGGCGGCGGCACCGAACTGAGCAACAAGGAACTCACCGAGCGCCTCATCGCCGCCTGCGGCGCCGACCGGGACCGGGTCGAGCACGTCACCGACCGCAAGGGCCACGATCGGCGCTACTCCGTGGACTGGACCAAGATCCGCACCGAACTCGGCTACACCCCGCGCCACTCCTTCGAGGACGGCCTCGCCGAGACGGTCGCCTGGTACCGCGACCACCCCGACTGGTGGGCCCCCACGGCCCCCACGGCCGCCCCGGGCGGTGCCGCCCGGTGAACCGCTGGCTGATCACCGGCGCGGGCGGGATGCTCGGCCGCGAGGTCGTCCGCCTGCTGGCCGCCGAAGGTGAGTGCGCGCTGCCCCTGGACCGCCGCGCCCTGGACCTCACCGACACCCGCGCCGTCGAGGCCGCCGTACGCCGCGCCCGGCCCACCGTCGTCGTCAACTGCGCCGCCTACACGGACGTGGACGGCGCCGAGACCGACGAGGACCAGGCGCGGCGGATCAACGCCGACGCGGTGCGCGGCCTGGCCCGCGCCTGCGCGCGCGGCGGCGCCCGGCTGCTGCACCCGTCCACCGACTACGTCTTCGCGGGCGACGCCACCACCCCGTACGCCGAGGACGCCGCCCCCGGCCCGCGCACCGCCTACGGCCGCAGCAAGCTCGAAGGCGAACGCGCCGTACGGGAGGAACTCCCGCACACCGGCACCGTCGTGCGCACCGCCTGGCTGTACGGCGCCCACGGCCGCAACTTCGTCCGCACCATGGCCGAACGCGCCGCGCGGGGCGCCACCGTGCACGTCGTCGACGACCAGACGGGCCAGCCCACGCCCGCCCGCGACGTGGCCGAGCGGCTGCTCGCCCTGGGGCGCGGCCCCGCCCGCCCCGGCGTCTTCCACGCCACCGCGAGCGGCCGGACCACCTGGTACGGGCTGGCCCGCGAGGTCTTCCACCTCGCCGGCGCCGACCCCGAACGGGTACGGCCCACCGACAGCACCACCCTGGACCGCCCCGCCGCCCGGCCCGCCTGGAGCGTGCTCGGGCACGACCGCTGGGCCGCCGCCGGGCTGCCCGCGCCCCGGCACTGGCGTGCCGCGCTCGCCGCCGAATTCGCCGCGGTCACCGCGGCCCCGGAAGGAGGAATCTCATGCGCCCGCTGAGCATCGAAGGAGCCTGGGTCCGCACACCGCGCGTCCACCGGGACGACCGGGGATCCTTCCACGAGTGGTTCAAGGAGCCCGAGTTCACCGGCGCCACCGGCCGCACGCCGGTCCTGGCCCAGGCCAACTGCTCCGTCTCCCGGCGGGGCACGCTGCGCGGCGTGCACTTCAGCGACGTGCCGCCCGGCCAGGCCAAATACGTCACCTGCGTGCGCGGCGCCGTGCTGGACGTGGTGGTGGACCTGCGGACCGGCTCGCCCACCTACCGCGCCTGGGAGGCCGTACCGCTGGACGAGGACGAACGGAACGCCGTCTACCTCTCCGAGGGGCTCGGCCACGCCTTCATGGCCCTCACCGACGACGCCACCGTGGTCTACCTGTGCTCCACCGGCTACCAGCCGCTCCGTGAACACGGCATCCACCCGCTGGACCCCGCCCTGGGCATCGACTGGCCCGCCGACCTGCCCCCGCTGCTGTCGCCCAAGGACGCCGCCGCGCCCACCCTGGAGGAGGCCGAGCGCCGGGGCCTGCTGCCCTCGTACGAGGAGTGCGCGCGCCACCGGGCCACCGTCAGGGAAGGCAGCGCCGCGTGACGACGACCGCCACCGTGGCGCGCGCGGCGCCGCCCGCGCCCCCCGCCCCGGCCGCGCCGGTCGCCGGGCGCCGGGCGGCGCGGGCCGGGGGACTGCTGCTGGGCCTGGCGCTGCTCGCCGCTGTGGTGCTGGCCAGCATCGCCGTGGGCGCCAAGGCCATCCCCCTCGACCAGGTGTGGCACGGCCTGTTCGACGCCACCGGCACCCCCGACGACCGCATCGTGCGGGAACTGCGGCTGCCGCGCACTTTCCTGGGCGTCGCCGCGGGCGCCGCCCTCGGGCTGGCCGGCGCCGTGATGCAGACCCTCACCCGCAACCCGCTGGCCGACCCCGGGCTCCTCGGCGTCAACGCGGGCGCCTCCGCCGCCGTGGTCACCGGGATCGCCGTGCTCGGCGTCACCTCCTTCACGGGCTACCTCTGGTTCGCGCTGGCCGGCGCCGGGGCGGCGGCCGTCCTGGTCAACGCCCTCGGGGGCAGCCGGGCGGCCACCCCGGTCCGGCTCGCCCTCGCGGGCACCGCCGTCAACGCCGCCCTCTTCGGCTACGTCAACGGGCTGCAACTGGTGGACCTCGGAGCCCTGGAGACCATGCGCCACTGGTCCATCGGCACACTCGCCGGCCGCCGCGGCGACCTGCTCCTGACCGCGCTGCCCTTCCTGCTGGCGGGTCTCGTCCTCGCGCTGGCCGTGGCCCGCCCGCTGAACGCCATGGCCCTGGGCGAGGACACCGCCCGCTCCCTGGGCGCCCGGCCGGGCCGCACCCGGGTGCTGTCCATCGTCGCCATCACCCTGCTGTGCGGGGCCGCGACCGCCGTGTGCGGGCCGATCGGCTTCATCGGCCTGATGATCCCGCACGCGGTGCGCGCCTTCTGCGGCCCGGACACGCGCTGGCTGTTCCCCTACTGCGCGGTCTTCGCGCCCGTACTGCTGCTGGGCTCGGACATCGTCGGGCGGGTGCTGGTGCCGGCGACGGAGATCGAGGTGGGGGTCGTCACGGCCTTCTGCGGGGGGTTGCTGTTCGTCCATCTGGTGCGGCGGCGGAGGGTGGCGCAGCTGTGAACGCTGTCCGCTCCCGTCCCGTGCGTACCTCTGCCGTCCGCCGTGTGCCGCCGCGCCCCACCGTCCTGCGCACCCGCGGGGGCCTCTCCCTGCGGCTGAGCCGTCGCGCCCTGCTGGTGTGCGGGGTGCTGGCGCTGGTCGGTGCCGCGGTGGCGGTCCTGTCCCTGGGCATGGGCAGCTACCGGCTCAGCCCCGCCGAGGTCGTCGCCACCGTGCTCGGTGACGGCCCGCCCGGCGCGGACTTCGTCGTCATGGATCTGCGCCTGCCGCGCGTGCTGGACGGGCTGCTGGCCGGGTTCGCGATGGGCATGAGCGGCGCGGTCTTCCAGTCCCTGGCGCGCAACCCTCTCGGCAGCCCCGACGTCATCGGCTTCGGCAGCGGCGCCTCGGCCGGCGCCCTGGTCTTCGTCATCCTCCTGGACGCCGGCACCCCGCAGATCGCCGCCGGCGCGGTGGCCGGCGGACTGGCCACCGCCGGCGCCGTCTACCTGCTGGCCTGGCGGCGCGGCGTGCACGGCTACCGCCTGGTGCTCGTCGGCATCGGCGGCTCGGCGGTCCTGGGCGCGCTGACCAGCTACCTGTACGTACGGGCCGACATCGGCAAGGCCGCCGAGGCCGCCACCTGGATGATCGGCAGCCTCAACGGGCGCGGCTGGGCCGAGGTGGGCGTGGCCGCCCTCGGCGTCGCCGTCCTGGCCCCCGCCGTCCTGGCCCTGACCCGGCGGCTGTCCCTGCTGGAGATGGGGGACGACACCGCGGCGGCGCTGGGCGTCTCCCCGCAGCGCAGCCGCCTGGCCCTCCTCGCCGTCGGCACCGGCCTGACCGCGATGTCCGTCGCCGCCGCCGGGCCCATCCCCTTCGTCGCGCTCGCCGCCCCCCAACTGGCCCGCCGCCTCACCCACGCACCGGGGCCCAACGTGCTCCCGGCCGCCTGGATGGGCGCCCTCCTGGTCACCCTCGCCGACTGGATCGCCCAGCGGATCTCCGGCACGGGCATCCTGCCGGTGGGCGTGGTGACGGGGGTGGGCGGCGGTGTGTATCTGGCGTGGCTGCTGTTCCTGGAGCGGAGGTCGGGGAGGTTGTGAGGGGGTGACGGGGACGCGGCCGTCGTGGATCGCGTCAGCTCGTCGCCGTGTGGAGGCCGTGCGCCGGAGCCGTCGGAGGGGATGGCTCCGACGCGTTCCGACGCGCTTCGGCGCAGCCCGCGAAGGCCCGTGGCCGGCCACCGCGAAGATCACGTTATGGTCGGAAGCCGGGGCGAGGGCGAGTGGCCGGCTGAACGGGGGCGTCGTGAACGGTGCGGACGACGGGCGGGGGAGCGCCGAGGAACGGACGGCGCGGGCCGTCCGGGCCGGGGACGAGGCGGTGTTCACCGAACTGGCCGAGGCCCACCGGCACGAACTGCGGGTCCACTGCTACCGGATGCTCGGGTCGTTCACGGACGCGGAGGACCTGGTGCAGGAGGCGCTGCTGCGGGCCTGGCGCAAACGGGACACGTTCCAAGGCCGTTCGACCTTCCGCGCCTGGCTCTACAAGATCGCGACGAATGCCTGTCTGGACGCGCTGGCCGACCCGGCCCGCCACCGCGAACTCGCGGTGGCGGTGGACGCCTCCGGGAGCGCGGCGGCGCGCTCCACACCGGCCGAGGTCACCTGGCTCCAGCCGTACCCGGACGCGCTCCTGGACCTGGCGGCGCCGGCCGGCGGCGAGCCGGAGGCGGTGGCGATCACCCGGGAGACCATCGAACTCGCCTTCCTCGCCGCCATCCAGCACCTCCCGCCCCGGCAGCGCGCGGTCCTCGTCCTGCGCGACGTCCTGGGATGGCCCGCGCAGCAGACCGCCGAGGCGCTGGAGACGAGCGTCCCCGCCGTCAAGAGCGGCCTCCAGCGCGCCCGCGCGACCCTGAGGCAGCACCTGCCCCGGCGGCGCGCGGAATGGCGGGCGGCCACCGCTCCCACCGACGAGGAACGCGCCCTGCTGCGGCGTTACGTCGACGCCTCCCGGCGCGCGGACCTCTCCGCGCTGGCCGCGCTGCTGCGCGAGGACGCCCGGCAGACCATGCCGCCCGCCCACCTGGTCTTCGACGGCCGCACCGCCATCGTGGACATGTGGCGCCCGGTCCTCGAAGGCGAGGGGGCCTGGGGCGACTGGCACGCGATCCCGCTGACGGTCAACCGCCAGGTCGCCGCCGTCAATTACGTCCGCGGGCCGGGGGAGACGCACCACACGGCGGTCAACGTGGACGTCCTGCGCGTCGAGGACGGGCTGATCGCCGAGATCACGACCTTCGGCCCGGAACTGCTGCCCGCGGCCGGTCTGCGCCACTCCCTGATCGTCACCAGCGGGTGACGTACGTCACCTCGCCCGGCCGATTCCTTCGCGTGCACCCGCCCGTCATACGAGCGCATCGCAGGGACGCCGCGCCCCGGGCGCGGCGCACGAGAAAGGGACCGACCATGACCGAGACCACGAGCAGCGCGCCGACGGGCCGTCCGGACGAGCGACTGGCCGCCCTCGACCGGTTGGTGGGCTCCTGGCGGGTGACCGGCGGCGCCGAGGGCACGGTCGCCTACCGCTGGCTGGAGGGCGGGTTCTTCCTCGTCCAGGACGTCCGCCTGGAGCAGTACGGCCAGCCGGTCGTCGGCGTCGAGATGATCGGCCGGGAGAAGCCCTTCGGCGCGCCGGAGCCGAGCGCGGACATCCGGTCCCGGTACTACGACAGCCAGGGCAACACCTTCGACTACGTGTACGAACTTGAAGGCGACACTCTGACCATCTGGGCGGGCGGGAAGGGCTCCCCGGCGTACTACCGGGGGACGTTCGACGCCGACGGCAACGTCCTCACGGGGGCGTGGGTCTACCCGGGCGGTGGCGGTTACGACTCCGTCATGACCAGGATCGGGTGAGTTCGCGGCCGGGGGCGATGGCTTTCCGTGTCCCGTCCGCTCGGCACTGGTGAGAGCACGGGGCGGACGGGCGCGGGCCGGGCGTCACGACTGCGCCCCGGTGAAGGCGGGGCTGGGGGCGGGGTGTTCGCCCCGTCGTTCGCCTGACGACGGGCCGGGCGGGCGCCGCGCCCGTCACCCGCCGGCGGCGGGCCCCCGCGCCCCGGCCGCGGCCCCGGCCTCCGCCTCCGCCGGCACCGGACCGGCGGCGGGGGCCGGCGACCGGGCGGGGCGCAGCACCCCCGCCGCGCAGGCCGCCGCCACGCAGAAGGCCACGGGCAGGAAGAACGTCAGGTTCAGCGGGATGGCGTGGGTGAGCGGCCCGATGACCGCCGGGCCCGCCAGCATCCCCATGTACCCCAGCCCGGCCACCTTGGAGACGTTCGCCCCGGACGACGCCGGGTCCACGTTGCCCGCGGCCGTGAAGAACTGCGGGACGCACCCGGACAGTCCGATGCCGAACACCGTCCAGCCGGCCAGGGCGAGCGGGACCCACGAGGACAGCGCGGCCACCGCCAGCCCGAGGCCCGCGAGGGCGGCGCCGTAACGGACCACGGCGACCCGGCCGAAACGCGCCACGACCCGGTCGGTGACGAACCGGCCCGCCGTCATGGCCGTGGCGAAGCCGCCGTACGCCAGCGCGGCGGTCGCGGCGGGGGCGTCCAGCACGTCGCGCAGGTGCAGGACGCTCCAGTCGTTCGCCACGCCCTCGCAGAGCATCAGCATCAGGGCGAGCACGCCCAGCGCCCAGACCTGCGAGGGGGTGCGGCGTTTGGGGGCGGGGGCCGCGGCACCGTTCCCGGCCGGCTTCGGCCCCACGCGCTCCGCCGGCAGCAGCCCCGGGACCACGGCGAACGTGACGATCACGCCCAGGACCGCCACGCACGTCAGCGTGAAGGAGACGTCCCAGTTCCAGCTGATCGTCCGGGCCCCCGCCAGGGAAGCGAGGACGCCGCCGACCGAGAACACGGCGTGGAAGGCCGACATCACCGGACGGCCGTAACCGCGCTCGACCTGCACGGCCTGGGTGTTCATGCTCACGTCCAGGCAGCCGTTGCCGAAACCCAGCAGCAACAAGGCCACGGCCAGCGTCCACGGGGCGTGCGCGAGGGACGGCAGGACCACCATGGCACTGCACAGCACGCCACCGGCCAGGACGACGCGCCGGCTCCCGAACCGGTCGGCGAGCGCGCCGCAGACCCGCATCCCGAGGAACGCCCCGCCGCCCAGGAACAGCAGCAGCCATCCCAGGACGACATGCGTGATGCCGACCCGCTGCTCGACCGCGGGGATGTGCACGATCCACATCCCCATGAGGAAGCCGTTGAGCGCGAACGCGCCGAAGGTGCACACGCGTGCGGTACGTAATCGCCGCGCCCTCTCCGGAGAATTGGAAGCAGTCGATTCACTCATCGGCGGTGAGCGTAACGCACAGGGTAGGTGTGCGAAAGAGGCCGAGCAATCACCGTCACTTGTCGGGGGAGTTAACGCGCTCCGCGTCGTGCGGCGTCACGCGTGGACGATGTTCACGCCCGCCGACCGCATCTCCTCCAGCGCGGGCGTTCCCGGGGGAGCGTCGGTCACCAGCACGTCCAGCTGGTCCACCGGGCAGATCCGGCCCAGCGCCACCCGCCCCAGCTTGTCCCCCGTGGCGACGAGGATGATCCGGCCGGCCGCCCGCGCGGCGACCCGCTTCACGTGGACGTCCTCAAGGCTGTACGCCGTGGCGCCGTTGGTCACATCGACGCAGCAGCACGCGAGGATGAACGTGTCGTACCGCAGGTCCTCGAAAGTCCGCAGCGCCGTCTCCCCGTGGAACGACAGTTCGCCCGGCCGCACCTGCCCCCCGGGGAGGAGGAGGCGGATGCCCTCGCTCTGGGAGAGCGGGATGGCCGCGTGCAGGGAGAGGGGCGTGACGGTCAGCCGCCGGTCGGTCATGGCCTGGGCCACCGCCACGGCCGTCGTCCCGGTGTCCAGGGCCACGGTTTCGCCGTCCTTGAGCATCCCCACCACCGCGTCGGCCAACTTCGCCTTGGTCTCGCCGCCGACCAGGGCGCGTACGGCGTACGGCGGTTCCACCCCGCTGAGCAGCGCGCTCACCGCACCACCGTGCACGCGCCGCAACGCGCCCTTGCCCTCCAGCAGTTCCAGGTCCCGTCGGATGGTCATCTCCGACGCCTTGGTGGCACGGGCGAGTTCCGCGACGGACGCCCGGTTCCGCTCCGTCAGGAGGGACAGGATGTATCGGTGGCGATCGGCTACGTTCATGTTGGTTGATGTAGCACACCACCATGTGGACTGCGAGTTTCCTTCTTCCGGCCCGTTGGTTCGCACGCTTCCCGAGGCCGCTCGCAATTGACATCCGCTCACCACGGATGTGTACTCCACCACATCCGGTGTCGTTCCGGTCTGCACCAAGTCCGGGAACGAGGACCGGAAACCGAGCACTGTCTTGGAAGGGATCGCGCCTCCCCGCGCGTCCGCGGTGGCCCCTTTCCCGTCGACGCCCGCGCCCCGGGGCATCGGGCGTCGGGCATCGGTGACACCGCCCACCACCACAGACCCCCGGCACCCACCCACCACCCGAGGTGATCCATGACCGCTGTCCTCTTCGACATGTTCGGCGTCGTCGCGCGTCACCAGTCGCCGGCCGCGCGCGCCCGGCTGGAGCGCACCGCCGGTGTCCCGGGCGCGGACTTCTGGCGGAGCTACTGGGCGCGGCGGCAGCCCTACGACCGGGGCGAACAGTCCGGCCCGGAGTATTGGCGCAGCGTGGCGGACGACCTCGGTGCCACCTTCGACGAGGGCCGCATCGCCGACCTCGTCGCCGCCGACGTGGCGAGTTGGAGCGAGGTGGACGACGACATGGTGGAGTTCGTCGGCGCGCTGGCGGACCGGGGGACCAGCCTGGGCCTGCTGTCGAACATCCCGCCCGAGCTGGCGGCGCACTACGAGCGGCGGCAGCCCTGGCTCGGGCGCTTCGCGTTCCTGGGCCTGTCCTGCCGGATCGGCCACGCCAAGCCCGAGCCGGCCGCGTACGCCTGGTGCGTGGCGAAGTTCGGCCTGCCGCCCGAGCGCATCCTGTTCGTCGACGACCGACCGGAGAACGTCCGGGCCGCCGAGTCCATGGGGATGCGGGGCCATCACTTCACGTCCCTCCCGGCCTTGCGGGAAGCACTGCGACAGGCGGGGTGAGGCCGCGCTGCCGTCCCGGGCGCCCGGCGCGAGCCACCCACCCCGACGCGAGGCCCCGGCCCCACCGCGAACTCCTGCCGTACTCGTCACTGCGCCCATAGGACGGCGTCGGCGCACCCCAAGCGCCCACGAACGCCCGCACGAACACCAAGCAACCATCGAACCCACGCGGACCCGCACGCCAGGACAGCCACAAACGCCAAGCCGGCCACAAAGGCCAAGCCGACCACGCAAGCCAAGCCGACCCGCGCCCTCCAACGCCCCGAGGCCGGACCCTCCAACCCCCCGAGGTCAGACCCCACAGCCGCGACCCCCAAGAGAACACCAAGACTGTTCGAAAGGTTCGCAACGCACCGGCCAACAACCTCTCGACACCCCGGCCTCCCGTGTCGACGCCCCCACCGGCCCCCGCCCGGACACAGGTCCGGAACCGGCCACGAGAGCAGCGTCACACCGCTGACCCGCACGTCAACGCGATGCCAGGTCATACGGGCAGGCCGGAGATCGTCCCAGGGAACGCCCCGGACGGACCGGGGGCGGTTCCGGCCGTGTCGCGCACACACTTGGAAAAAGCGAACAGTCGCCGTGTTAGCGTCGTTCCCGTCCAAGGTTGAACTGCCCAACTGCCCACCCGTCGCCAGGGAACGGCCGTACGGACGCCGGGGCGGGCACCATGCAGCAGGGGAGGCCCTGCAAGGGGGACACGCATCAGCCGGCCGCCTTCGAGCGGCCGAGCATCCGGCCGGTGAACACACACTTCGCTCCGGGCCGAGCGGCACGGCGTCGCCGTCCGCGTCGAGGACCGCCGCCGTACGCGCCGCGGGCCCGGCCACACCACCGGTCGCACACCGAGAACTTCAGTCCTGTCGGCCGACGCCGCGTCCGTGCCGCGCGGCGGGCCCCATGCCGCCGCGCACGCCGCGCACCGCCGCCGACAGCCGCGCCCGGACAGGCCCCACACCGGCCGGGCACGGGCACCGCACGCCTTCAAGGAAGGACACCATGAGCGTCACGGACGTGCGTGACATGATCTACTACCCCGTCAGCGCCCAGAAGATGGTGCGCGGCGAGGGGATCCACCTCTACGACGAGGACGGCAACGAGTACATCGACTGCGCCTCGGCGACCTTCAACCTCAGCCTCGGCTACTCCCACCCGGCCGTCGTCGCGGCGATGAAGGAGCAGTTGGACGTCTTCACCCACCTGACGTCCTCCATGCAGAGCGACCCCATCAACGGCCTGGTCCGCAGGCTCGTCGAGGTCTCCCCGGAGAACCTCACCAAGGTCCACCCGAAGGTCTCCGGCGGTTCGGAGGCGAACGAGGGCGCCATCAAGATGGCGCAGTACGCCACGGGCCGTTCCGAGGTCATCTCCCTGTTCCGCAGCCATCTGGGGCAGACCATGATGATGACCTCGATGTCGGGCAACGCCTTCCGCAAGGAGCCGTTCCCGTCCCTCTTCCCGCGCACCCTCCAGGTGCCGGACCCGTACTGCTTCCGGTGCTTCTACGGCCAGCAGCGGGAGACCTGCGGAATGATGTGCGTCGACCGCATCGAGGACTTCCTGGAGTACGCCAGCACCGGTCAGGTCGCCGCGATCGTCGTGGAGCCGATCTCCGGGAACGGCGGCAACATCGTTCCGCCGGACGGCTACTTCCAGAAGCTGCGGTCCTTCTGCGACGAGCACGACATTGTGCTGATCTTCGACGAGATCCAGACGGGCATCGGCCGCACGGGGCGGATGTTCGCCGCCCAGCACTTCGACGTCGAACCCGACGCCATCACCACCGCCAAGGGCCTGGGCGGCTCCGGCGCGCAGGTCGCGGCGATCCTCACCAACGACCGGCTCGCCGGCCTCCCGTCCCACCACCACTCCTTCACCTACGGCGCCAACCTGCTGGCGGCCTCCGCCGCCAACGTCACGCTCGACATCGTCCGGCAGCCGGAATTCCTGGCCAACGTCCGGGCCACGGGCGACTACATCCTCGGCCGCCTCGCGGACATGCGGACCCGCTACCCGGCGATCGTCGACATACGCGGCGTCGGCCTCATGATCGGCTTCGAGATCGCCCACCCCGACGGCCGGCCCGCGGTCAAACTGACCAACCACCTGGCGAGTTCGGCGATGCGGCACGGCCTGATCCTGCGCACCTCCCGCTACGGCTACGGCAACGTGCTCAAGATCCGGCCACCGCTCATCCTGACCCTCGACGAGGCCGCGCTGCTGTGCGACCGTCTGGAGAACCTCTTCCGCGCGGAGCTGTCGTCGTGAAGGAACTCAAGGAACTGCTGACGGGCCTCGGGCAGCACGTACGGGCCGAGCTGACGGCGTACGCGCGCCTGGGGCAGCGGCGGCGGGTGCACGGCGACTCGCCGGGCGGCGACGCGCAGTTCGACGTGGACGAGGTCGCCGAACGCGCCGTCCTGGAATATCTGCGGGCCCGCACCGACCTGCCGCTCGCCGTCTACACCGAGGACGGCTCGCTGGTCGAGCTGGCGCCCGACCCGCGGTTCGTGCTGGTCGTGGACCCGATCGACGGGACCCGGCCCGCCTCGGCCGGTCTGGAGATGGGCATGGTGTCCATCGCCGCGGCGCCCCTGGGGCCGTCCGCGGCGCCGACCCTGGCCGACGTCACCGCCTCCCACCTCCTGGAGCTCAAGTCCGGCGCCTGGATCTACGGGGACGAGGACGAGGGGCTGTCCAGCGGCGGGTACGACCACCCGCTGCCCCGGCTCAGCGACACCACCGACCCGGCCCGGATGTTCTGGTCGATCGAGTTCAACGGCCACCCCATGCACCTGATGAACGCGGCCTACGGCCACCTGGTGGACCGGTCGGCCAACACCGGCGGCGTCTTCGTCTTCAACAGCGCCACGTTCTCCGTCTCGCGGATCATCACCGGCCAGCTCGACGCCTACGTCGACATCGGCAACCGCGTCCTGCGCGACCACCCGCACACCGAGGCGGCGTTCCGCGCCGCCGGACGGGGGTCGATCCTGCACCTGTTCCCGTACGACATCGCCGCCGCCGTCCATCTCGCCAAGCTGAGCGGCGTCACGATCACCGACGCCTACGGCGCGGACCTGGGGACCACCGCCCTGCTCGACCTGGACCCGATGAACCAGAAGTCGTGCGTCGCGGCGGCCACCCCCGGCCTCCACAAGGCCCTGCTGGACGCCATCCGCTGGGACATCCCGGGCGCCGACTCCACGACACCTGGAGGCAGGCCGTGAAAGCCCTGGTCCTGAACGAGAACCGCACCCTGTCGCTGACCGACCGCCCCACGCCGGAGCCGGACGCGCCCACCGACGTCGTCGTCCGCGTCGTCCAGACCGGCATCTGCGGAACCGACCGCAGCGTACTGGTGGGCAAGTTCCCCGCCGTGCCCGGTGTGGTGATGGGGCACGAGGCGGTGGGCACGGTGCACTCCGTCGGCACCGCCGTGACCCGCCACCGCCCGGGCGACCGCGTCATCGTCAACCCCACGCTGTACTGCGGACAGTGCCCGACCTGCCTCGCGGGGCACTGGGACTTCTGCGAGAACAAGGCGGGCACCGAGGTCGGACTCGACCTCGACGGCGCGTTCGCCGAGTACATCCGGCTGCCCGAACGGTTCCTCCACCCCGTGCCCACCGGCATGGACCTCGACCGCGCGGTGGTCGTGGAGCCGCTGGCCTGCGCCCTGAACAACATCGAGGCGGGCCGCCTCCAGGCCGGCGAGACCGCGGTCGTCGTCGGCGGCGGCCCCGTGGGCGTGGTGTGCGCGCTGGCCGCGCGGCACTACGGAGCCCGGGTGCTGCTCGTCGAGCCCGACCCGTACCGGCAGAAGCTGTGCCGCGAGGTGCTCGAAGCGTCCGACGGCGGACGGGTCACCGTCCACGCCCCGGAGGACGGCGCCCTCGCCGAACGGGGTGACGTGGTCGTCGACACCGTCGGCAGCCTGCTGGAACAGGCCCTGGCGTACGCCGCCACACGCGGGCGCGTCGTCGTCATGGGCTACAACAGCAACGCCTCGGCCACCGTCCGGCCGTTGGAGATCCTCCAGCGCGGCCTGCACATCATCGGCGCCGGGGACTACAACAGCATGCTGTTCCCCAAGGCCATCGAACTGGCCCGCTGGCTCCCCCTGGAGCGGCTGGTCACCCACCGCTTCCCCCTGGAAGACCACGAGGCCGCTTTCGCCGCCCTCGCCGCGGGGTCCGGTACCTCGTATTCCGCGCTCAAGGTGGTGCTCGTACCGGAGCGGTGAGGGGAGCGGTTCAAGCATCCTCCAGGATCAGTCGCACCCCATCGTGAACAAAGCGCGTGATGCGGGGGCGACGGCTTCAGCCGCGGCAAGAGAAGGGCTCTTTCCTCTTCCCAGGGGAAAGAGCCCTTTTCCATGGCGTCCCTTCGTGTGCGGTGCGCCCAGCGGAAGGGACGGCCGGAATTGCGGCCTCCGGCGGGGGAATGCGGGCGGAGGGGGTGGGGCGTACGCGTGATGGGGGAGGGACAGGCGCGGGAGGAGGGGAGAATGCGCGCCATGTGACCGGAAATGCCGGTGGACGGCAGAGTGACGATGCACCTAGAGTTTCTTTCCCCCGCCTGGTGCGGGCTTTTTCTTTTCCTTTCCTTGTGGAGATTCTCAGCCGTGTCCTACCACCATGCCGGATTACCGCCTGCCGGCCCTGTGCTCCGGTCGCCCGACGGTCTCGCGAACGCCATCACCCTGCTGCTCGTCGTGATGATCGTCATCGATCTCTTCTCCATCGGCGCCGGCGCCAACATGCGGGCGCTGATGGACGATCCGCTGTCCGCGAGCATGGCCGAACTGAACCGGGCCGACGCCATGTACATGCGGGTCGGAATCTTCCAGATCCTGGGCACGCTGGCGACGGCGGTGGTCTTCATCATCTGGCTCCACCGGGTTCGCACCAATGCCGAGATCTTCGCGGCGGACATGTGCTCGTTGGGTCGCGGCTGGGCGATCGGCGCCTGGTTCGTTCCGATCGCGAACCTTTGGCTGCCTTACCGCGTCGCCCGCGAGAGCTGGGACGCCAGCACGCAGATGGGGCCTGACGGCATGTGGCGCAACGCTCCGAAGGGAGTGCTGAACGCCTGGTGGACCTTGTGGGTCGTCGGGGGCATCCTCAGCAGGATCGGCGGCTTCGTCTACCAGGGCGTGGAAACCCCGGAGGAGCTCAAGAAGGCCGCCGGCCTGCTGATGTTCTGCGATGTGCTGGGCCTCGCGGCGGCCGTGCTCGCCATCCTCTTCGTGCGCAAGCTGACGAGCATGCAGGAGATCAAGATCATGCTGGGGCCGGTCGCCTCGGTCTGACGGGATCCGGTCGCCCCGGTCTGACGGGAAGGCTTGCCGCTCCGGTGGCCCTCTTTCGCCGCACGCCCGGCGGTGGGGGACCACCGGAGCGGTGGCGCGTCGGCCGCCGCGAGGCCCGGTGGCCGGCCGCGCCGTGTGGTGGCGTGCCTCCGTTCGTCGCAGCCGTACGAGAACGGGTTCGTGACCTACGCCGCGGAGGCAACCGTCCCGACCATGCCTGCGTCTTGATCAACACCTAACCGATGATGCCGTTGGGGCGCGTGAGCAACCGCCTATACACCCCGTCTCTACACGTGGTGTATAGGGGCTGGGCGTGTCGCCGGCAGCCGCAGGCAGTAAGGACACCATGTACGGCAAGGCATTCGCCCCGGAGTACCAGGGCGCACTGACCACCCTCTCCGTGAACTCCTCACTGGTCGACGTACTGGCCACCGGCACCGAGCAGTTGCGCGCCGCCGAACGCGCCGGCTCGCCGGCGGACGCCGCCCGCTCCGGGCTGGCGGTCGCGGAGGCGCACCGCAGGCTGGGCCAGGTCGCGGAGGCCGACCAGGCGTGGAAGGCGAGCTACCGCGCGGCGCGGCAGGCCGGGGACACCGCGGCGATGGCCTGGGCACTGTGGAGCGGCGGCACGCTGGCGCGGCAGCGCGGTGCGCTGGCCCTGGCCTTCCGGCTGCTGGGGCTGGCCGCCGAACTCGGCCGCCGGGGCGACGACATCGTCGTCCGCGGCTACGCGCTCGCGGGCATGGCGGAGACGGGCCGCATACAGGGCGACTACGAGGCCGTGGGCGAGCTGCACGAACGGCTGCTGGCCGAGGCGCGCAAGCGCGGCGAGGCCCGGCACACGGTGTGGGCACTGGAGGGCATCGCGCAGATGCACCGCAACACCGGGTCCTACGACACCGCGTACGCGATGTTCGAGGAGGCCGCGCAGATAGCGGGGCAGGCCGACGACCGAAGAGGGCGGGCCTGGGCGCTGCGCGGCCTGGCGGACGTGGTGTCCGTGCGCGACGGGGACACCGCCCGCGCGCTGGAACTGCTCTCGGAGGCCGAGGTGACGTGCCGGGAGATGAACCTGTCGAGCGCGCTGGCCTACAACCACAAGATGCGCGGCAACGTCCTGTACCGCGCGGGGCGTTACGAGGAGGCGCGCACGCTGTACGAGCAGGCGCTGGAGGAGTTCCGGGCCATGCGTGAGCCGCGGGGTGAGGCCCTGTCCCGCCTCGGGCTCGTCAAGTCCCTGGCCCAGCTGGGCCGCGACCGCTCCGCCACCGCCGCGGACCTGGCCGAGCTGGCCCGCACACTGGAGGGCATCGGCCTCAAGCACGCCCGGGACATGGTGTCCCGGGCCCAGAAGGAGTTCGGTCTCGCCGGAGCGGAGCAGGACGCGTGAGGGGCGTGGCACCGACGGCGATGACGGCCTCGGACACGGCTTCCGCGACGATGACGCCCCCGGACGCGGGCTCCGTGGCGATGACGGCCTCGGATGCGGGCTCCGTGGCGATGACGCCCCCGGACGTGGCCTCCGCGGCGACGCCCGTGGACCAGGCGGTTCCGACCGTGCTGTCGGTGGGCGCGGCCTCCACGGGTGCGGACCTTTCGGCCCCGGCCTCGTCCCCGGACGCGGCCCCGGCCCCGGCCTCGTCCTCGGACGCGGGTCCCGCGATCACGGCGCCGCCCGCGAACGCGGCTCTTTCGGACCCCGTGCCGCCCGCAGCGGAGGCGCCCCCCGCGACGGCCCCGCGCATCCTGGCGCGCTGCCAGGAG
The DNA here is from genome assembly GCF_040611095.1 of Streptomyces sp. NPDC003077. Taxonomy (NCBI): domain Bacteria; kingdom Bacillati; phylum Actinomycetota; class Actinomycetes; order Kitasatosporales; family Streptomycetaceae; genus Streptomyces; species Streptomyces sp. NPDC003077. The sequence goes on from NZ_JBEXNM010000079.1 coordinate 36,135, forward strand.
CTGGTGCGGCCCGCGCTGGCCGAGACGGTGGCACGGCTGCACCCGTGGCCGGCGGAGATGGCGGCGTACTCGTTCGGCTGGTGCGAGGTGGGCGGCGCGCCCGCCACGGGTTCGGCGGGCAAGGGCGTGCGGCAGGCGCTGGCGGTGCTGAGCGCGGAGGCGGCCGGGGCCCACGGCGCGGCGGCGGTCGCCGGAGCGGTCGCGGTGGAACTGGTGCACACCTTCTCCCTGTTGCACGACGACATCATGGACGGCGACCCGACCCGGCGCCGCCGCCCCACGGTGTGGAAGGCGTACGGCACCGGACCGGCCGTGCTGGCGGGGGACGCGCTGTTCGCGCTGGCGGTGGAGACGCTCGCCGTCACGCCGGACGCCCACGCGCCCGGGGCCGTGCGGCGACTGGCCGCGACGCTGTCCGACCTGGTGCGCGGCCAGGCGGACGACCTGCTCTTCGAGAGCCGGCCGTGGACAGGGCCGGACGCGGTGTCTCTTGACGAGTACCGGGCGATGGCCGAGCACAAGACCGGGGCGCTCCTCGGCTGTGCCGCCGCGCTCGGTGCCGTGCTCGCCGGGGCGCCCGAGGAGACGGTCACCGCCTTGGAACGGGCCGGCCGGCACATCGGGGTGGCCTTCCAGGTGGTGGACGACATCCTGGGCATCTGGGGTGACCCGGCGGTCACGGGCAAACCCGTACACAGCGACCTCCTTCGCGGCAAGAAGACCTTCCCCGTCCTCGCCGCCCTCGGCGCCACCGAGGAAGCCGCGCACCGCACGGCCGCCCGTGACCTCGCCGAACTCCTCGCGTCCCCGGACGCCCTCGATTCCGAGGCCACCGCCCGTCGAGCCGCGCACCTCATAGAAGAGGCGGGAGGCCGCGCCGCCGCCCTGAAGGAGGCGCGGCGCCTGCTCGCCGTGGCGGACACCCACCTCCGGAGCGTCTCCCTGCTGCCCGGCCCCGCCGAGGAACTGCGCGCGCTGCTCACCGGCCTCGTCCACCGTGTGGTGTGACGAGGAGGCGCGGCGAGGGGGCTCGCCCGGGGCCGGATGAACGGGGCGCGGCGGTCCGATGCGCGGGCGCGTCCGGACGGGGCCACGGCCCCGCGGCGGCGCGCCCGCGCATCCGGGCCCACGCGGTCGCCCCGGCCGTTCGCGCGCCCCGCGCGGCGGCCCGCCGATCACCCGAGCACCGACCTGCTGCCAGGCCCGCGACCGGCCGAAGCGACCACCGACCGCGCCTCGTCAGCAGGGGCACGTGACGGGGTTTCGTATGCAACGGCACACGGGCGGAGCCGTGTACGCAACGACACACGATGGAGCCGCGTACGGAGCGACACCCCCATGCAAACGGCGAGAGGCGCAGAACGGACCAAACCCCACAAGCCCGAACGTCTTTACCCCGCGCGGCGGTTCGCGGCGCGCCGCGACGCGGCACCCGGGCCCGGCTCCGGGCGCCTCTCCCGTGGTACCGCCTGAGTGGCCGAAGAGGAGGGGGGTTAACATACGAGCGCCGCCTAGCTCGAAAGATAATCCTGTGACTGTCAACGAAGACTCGTTCACTAACTGGAAGAACCGCGAGGAGATCGCGGAGTCGATGATCCCGATCATCGGGAAGCTGCAGCGGGAGCGGGACGTGACCGTCCTGCTCCACAGCCGCTCCCTGGTGAACAAGTCGGTGGTCAGCATCCTCAAGACCCACCGCTTCGCCCGGCAGATCGCCGGTGAGGAGCTCTCGGTCACCGAGACGATGCCGTTCCTCCAGGCGCTCACCGCGCTCGACCTCGGCCCCTCCCAGATCGACATCGGCATGCTCGCCGCGACGTACAAGACCGACGACCGCGGTCTGTCGGTGGCGGAGTTCACCGCCGAGGCCGTCGCCGGTGCCACGGGCGCCAACAAGATCGAGTGCCGCGAGCCGCGCGACGTCGTCCTCTACGGGTTCGGCCGCATCGGCCGGCTCGTGGCCCGCCTGCTCATCGAGAAGGCCGGTTCCGGCAACGGCCTGCGGCTGCGCGCCATCGTCGTGCGCGGGGGCGGTGACCAGGACATCGTCAAGCGTGCCTCGCTGCTGCGCCGCGACTCCATCCACGGCCAGTTCCAGGGCACCATCACCGTCGACGAGGCGAACAGCACGATCGTCGCCAACGGCAACGAGATCAAGGTGATCTACGCCGACGACCCGACGTCGCTGGACTACACGGCGTACGGCATCAAGGACGCCATCCTCGTCGACAACACCGGCAAGTGGCGGGACCGCGCGGGCCTGTCCCAGCACCTGCGCCCCGGCATCGCCAAGGTCGTCCTGACCGCGCCGGGCAAGGGCGACGTCCCCAACATCGTCCACGGCGTCAACCACGACACGATCAAGCCGGACGAGCAGGTCATCTCCTGCGCGTCCTGCACCACCAACGCGATCGTGCCGCCGCTGAAGGCGATGGCGGACGAGTACGGCGTGCTGCGCGGCCACGTGGAGACCGTCCACTCGTTCACCAACGACCAGAACCTGCTGGACAACTACCACAAGTCCGACCGACGCGGTCGTTCCGCGCCGCTCAACATGGTCATCACCGAGACCGGTGCCGCCTCCGCCGTCGCCAAGGCGCTGCCCGACCTCAAGGCCCCCATCACCGGCAGCTCGATCCGCGTCCCGGTGCCGGACGTCTCGATCGCGATCCTGAGCCTGCGACTCGGCCGCGAGACCACCCGTGAGGAGGTCCTGGACCACCTGCGCGACGTGTCGCTGACCTCGCCGCTCCGGCGCCAGATCGACTTCATCAGCGCCCCCGACGCGGTCTCCAGCGACTTTATCGGCTCGCGGCACGCCTCGATCGTCGACGCCGGCGCCACCAAGGTCGACGGGGACAACGCGATCCTCTACCTCTGGTACGACAACGAGTTCGGCTACTCCTGCCAGGTCATCCGCGTCGTCCAGCACGTCTCCGGGGTGGAGTACCCGACCTTCCCCTCGCCGGCGGCCTGACGCCGGCCCCGGGGGGCGGGGCGGGGGGGGGGGGGGGGCC